>JAFMFM010000018.1 GCA_017856115.1 Actinomycetota bacterium
TCGCCATCTCTTCTCGAAGCGAGCGCTCCATGCTGGCCATGTCGGCGCGAAGGGAGTGTTCCATGCGTCGGTCTTCGCCGCGTAGTTCGTTGCGAATTCGCTGACTTTCGTACAGCACCACACCCACCGTTGCGGGTGCGTTGAAATCGAGAGCGGCAAACTCAGGAGGCACGTCACCCCGCCAGTCACCGGCCGTCGATGGATTTTCGAGTGTCATCGTCATGGGAGCATCCTTTGGATTCGTAAGCCTGTCAAGCACCTCTCCCTACGGTGTGCAGCCAGGGCGCCAGAAGGGAAGAAAACCTACGCCCGAGGCGGATCCACCGCGATGCGAACCCGCTCCTTGGGTCGATCCACGGCAGCGAGGGCCTCGCTCAATGCATCCCACGATTCCGCTCGTACGAGGGCGCGATCGTTACCCATGGCCACTTGCACGAGCAACGATTCCGCCAACTGTGCCGCCACGTCTGCTGCACCCTTGCCACTCACCTCGGCCAGTGCACCGAATGGCGGAAGGAGGAGTCGCTCGCGGCGCCCAATCTCGGCCGTCACGTGTGTCGAGAGATCTCCTGCCGCCAATCCGGTCAACACCTCGTGGTGTGGTACGGCGGTCTGGATGACGAGCTCACCGCCATTGGCAACCAACCGTGCTCCGTGGAGCAGAAGGTCCAACGCCTGTTCGCTGGCCCGAAAACGCGGTGCCAAGAGTTCGGCGTCGATGTCGAGGAACACCACCACGTCGGCACGATCGACTCGGTACAACACCGCCTCGGTTCCGACGAACACCGATGCTGCCGGATTCAGCAACTCGGTGGATGGTGCAATCTCTTGAACCGGACGACCGGCCGCAGCCTCCAACTCCTCGCGTAGTCGGGTGATTCCGACTCGGATGGCACGCATCTTCTGCGACCCGCACGAAGAACACACCACAGGTCGGGAAGCCGAACAACGAGGACACATCACGTGCTGCTCATCGGGTTGGTTGACGGCGGCACCGCACGACTCGCAACGTGCGACGGTTCGACACGCGTTGCACGCGAGCGCGCGCGCCCGACCCTTCACGTTCAGCACGCACACCACCCGTTTGCCGTGATCGCGAAGCAGTTCGATGAGCGGGGACGTCACCAGCGACGAAGCCCACCGGTCATCAACCGTGCGATCGACGATTCGAATCGTCGGCCACTGGTTTGCGTCGTCGGTGGCGACCACACGGTCGCCCGCCCAATGGCGCGCGCTCAGCGTGGGTACCGGCGATACCAGTACGCACGGCACACTCGATCGCCGTGCCCGCTCGACGGCCACATCGCGCGCGTGCCAGGTGGGTGACCGCTCTTCCTGCAGGGAGTCGTCGTGTTCATCGATCACCACGATGCACGACAAGTTCGGCACGCTCGCCCAAACGGCCGATCGTGCGCCAACCACCACGTCCACCCCGGATGCCGCAGCGGTCCACTCCTGCGGGTACATCGCGGTCGTGAAGCCCAAACGACGCGATTCGGCAGCCAACTGGCCGGCTCGAGCAATGGTCGGCGCCACCACGATGGTTGGCCCCGTCGAGATCGCCGCCGTAAGCACCTCGACGTGACGCGAGGCCGGCCCGCATTGCACCACTCCTCCACCGGTGCGAATCAGCGCCGCAATTGGGCCGTGCGTTTCACCGCTGGACCGCGACGAATATCGAGCTGCTGCACGTCGGGGTACTCGACGGTCGGGTGAGGCGGCGACGAGCAGCGGACGTCGCCTCGATGCCCAGCGGTGTGCAGCCCAGTCGACGAGTTCGACCACATCGGGGGCGGGCCCGACGGAGGTCACCTTCCTCACCTCGAGGAGTCGCGAGATTTCGACGTCGCTGTGCCGAGCATCGAGTATCGAACTGACCCAGCCCGACACTTCCCGGCGGTGAAGTGGCACGCGAACTCGCGATCCGACGACAAGGTCGTCGGCGAGGTGGTCGGGAATGGAATAGTCGAACGGCTTGTCGACACCCGTCACATCGACGACGACTCGGGCAATCTGCGTCACGGCACCTACGAGAGTACGCAGTCGGTGATGTGCGGCTGACGCCGGCGGTTCTAGAGGTTGGCGGCCTTCTTGAACTGGTCGAGTCGCGAGACCTGCTCCCAGGTGAATTCGGCGTCGCTGCGACCGAAGTGACCATACGCGGCGGTCTTTCGATAGATCGGTCGCTGGAGATCGAGGTCGCGCACGATGGCGGCGGGTCGGAGGTCGAATGTGTCGCGAACGGCCTGCTCGATCTTGGTTTCGTCGATGGTGTTGGTACCGAACGTTTCCACCAGGATGCTCACCGGTTGGGCCATGCCGATTGCGTATGCCACTTGCACCTCGCATCGACGAGCAGCCCCCGCCGCAACGACGTGCTTGGCAACCCAGCGGGCCGCGTATGCAGCGGATCTGTCCACCTTGGACGGGTCCTTACCGCTGAACGCGCCTCCACCGTGACGACCCATTCCGCCGTAGGTGTCCACGATGATCTTTCGGCCGGTCAAGCCGGTATCGGCGTGGGGTCCGCCCTTGACGAATTCGCCGGTCGGATTGATGTACACCGCGTAGTCGTCCTTGGCGAATCGTGCTGGAATCATCGGGCGAATGACCTGTTCGATGAGGTCGGGACGAATGACCGTGTCACGGGAGATACCGTCGGCGTGTTGCGTGCTGATCAGCACCGTTCGCAAACGAACCGGGATGCCGCCTTCGTAGTCGAACGTCACCTGGGTCTTGCCATCCGGGCGCAAGTACGGAATCGCACCCGACTTGCGCACCTCGGTGAGTTGCTCGGCAAGTCGATGGGCGAGGAAGATCGGGAGGGGCATCAACTCCGGGGTTTCGTCGCACGCATAGCCGAACATCATTCCTTGGTCACCGGCACCTTGGGAGTTCAGGCGATCTTCACCGCTCTTGCCACCACGCAACTCCTCGCTCTTGTCGACGCCCATCGCGATGTCGCTCGACTGCTCGTCGATGCTGATGATTACGCCGCAGGTGTTGCCGTCGAAACCGTAGGCGGCGTTGTCGTAGCCGATGTCCTTGATGACGCTGCGAGCCAGCTTGGGAATGTCAACGTACGCCGACGTGGTGATTTCGCCCGCCACGACGCACAGCCCGGTCGTGAGCAGCGTCTCGCATGCGACTCGACCGTGGGGGTCTTCGGCAAGGATTGCGTCGAGTACGGAGTCGCTGATTTGGTCGGCCATCTTGTCGGGATGGCCCTCGGTCACGCTCTCCGAGGTAAAGGTGTACTTGCGATCCATGGCGGCTTCCTATTCCGGCTGGGCTTCGGCGTCCTGCGATGCGGCGAGCGCGTTTGCTTCGTCCTCTTGACGCTGCAGTTCGGCGATCTCCGCGCGAATTTCTTCCAGCGTCTTCGGAACGAACTGCACCTTGTCGGCCGCGATTTCCTCGAAGGCCACCGACAAATGCTTGGTGCTCACCGACTCCACCGTTGGTCCGACGACACTGCCGGTCTGCAGGTTTCCGAAGTACTCGGTGATTTCCCGGGCTCGCTTGGCCGCGAGCGTCACCAGACTGAACTTGGACTTGGTGCGACTCATCAGTTTCTCAATCGCGGGAGACATCATCGAACTTTCGGGGGTGCTGCTCACAAAACTCCTTGAAATGTTGGTCGTCGCCCGACCGGGGCCGGGCGTTCAGGACCCTTGAATGCTAGCGGCGCGGCGCGACCGGGCGATGATATCCAGCATGTCGTCGATGGTCTTGTCGATGGTCTCGTTCACGATCACATGGTCGGCGAGGGCGACACCAATGGGCTCTTCCTCCTCGGCCTTGCGCAGACGCTGGTCAACCTTGCGCTGGTCGTCCCCACGCACCGTGAGGCGTTCGCGTTGCTCTTCACGCGACGGAGGTAGCACGAAGATGAGTACCGCTCCCGGATGTTGCTTCTTGATCTGACTGGCGCCGTCGACCTCGATCTCGAGCACGATGTCCCTGCCAGGTGGCGCATCCGGAAGTGGCGTGCCGTAGTAGTTGCCGAGAAAGTTGGTCCACTCCAGGAACCCTCCCGCATCGATCTGCGTCTCGAACTCGGCCCGCGAGACGAAGTTGTACGCGTCGGCAGTTTCACCCGGTCGTCGCTCGCGCGTGGTCCATGAACGGCTCAGCCACAATGTTGCATCCCGTTTCATGAGTTCGCCCACGAGCGTGCTCTTGCCCACGCCTCCCGGACCGGACACCACGAAGACCAGTCCACTCACGACAACGCCTCCACGAGAAGCGCGCGTACCTGGAGCGGCACGTCGCCGACGCGGGTTCGTTCAGAGAGGTGGTGCTGTTCGAGTATCCGTCGCGCCTTCACCTTGCCGATACCTGGCACGGCTTCGGCGATCTTCACCAGATACACGAAAGAACACACTTCGGCATCCTCGGACGACGCGTCGGACAGTGCCGTGGATTGTGCCGTGGATTGTGACGGAGATCGTGTCGGGCCATCGACACTGGCGACGTCGGTGCGAACCGCAGCCGCGGCACGCGCAAACACCTCACCGAGCGTCATGCTGCCCGTGCGAACCGACTCCACGAGCCGGTCGATCTCGGTGCGCCGAAGCGAAAGGCGCCGCAGAACGTCTTCGGTGCGACTCTGTGCCACCGGCGTCACTGCCATAGGAGAAGGCTAGTGCGCACTCCCGATGACGTTCTCCCACGACGTGACACCCCGTCGGTGCGCCCAACGCAACATGGCGCGTTGGATCTTCAGTGCCGCGCGCGGATCCGCGAACGTTGCAGTCCCCACTTGCACTGCGTTGGCTCCGACCATCATCAACTCGAGCGCATCGTTCGCGCACACCACCCCACCGACGCCGATGATCGGAATACCGGGCAAGGCGGCACGAACGTCGTACACGCTCCGCACCGCCACCGCGTGAATCGCCGACCCGCTGACACCGCCGCCACCGTTGCCGAGCACCGGACGTCGAGTGTTCGTATCGACCACCATTCCCAGCACCGTGTTGACCAGCACCACGCCGTCGGCACCCGCACTCGTCACGACGCCGGCAATTTCCACCAGGCGATCGGTATTCGGACTCAACTTCGCCCAGATCGCCGCGCCGGGCAACGCCCGACGTACCGACTCGACCACTCGTGCCGACTGCACGGCATCGTGGGCGAACATGCTGCGTGCCTGCTCCACGTTCGGACACGACAGGTTGATCTCCACCGCACAGAGTTGGTCGCTTACGGCGGCGAGTCGCGCGGCCGCCGCCTCAAACTCGCTCTCGCGGAAACCCCAGATACTCGCAACCACGCGCACCCCACGCGCGCGCAATCGCGGCACGTCATGCTCGACCCAATGGCGCACACCTCGACCTTGCAGGCCGACTGCATTGATCATTCCCCCGGGAAGTGCGTGCAAACGCGGCGCTGGATTGCCCTGCCACTCGAACTCGGCGACCGATTTGGTCACCACGGCACCGAGCAGCGAGAGGTCCATATAGGCAGCCAACTCGTCGGAGTGCCCCGCCGTTCCCGATGCGAGCAGAATCGGCGAAGGAAGTACCACATTGCCCACGCGAACGGCGGGCAGCGCCGGTGGCTCACGCACCGTGATATTCCTGCAAGGACCGAATGGCGAGCGGCCGGTCCCGGCGCTCGCGCATTCCTTGAACGGCTGCACGCGCCGCACGCACGGTGGTAACCAGTGCAACGCCGTTTACGTTGGCTGCCTTGCGAATCGCCTCACCGTCACGATGCGTGCCGCTGTCCCGTGGAGTATTGATGACGAATGCAATCTCTCCGGACTCGATGAGAGACACGGCGTCACCATCCGGTTCGGTGTGGCGTTGGGACGCGGTGGCCGTGCCGTCGCGCTGCGACACTTTGCCCACGATCCGCTCCACGGGGATTCCGCCGGCGGTCAGCACCGCAGCAGTACCGCTCGTTGCCACCACCGTGCAGCCGACGTCGACGAGGGCCCGCCCGATCTCGGCCGCGGCCTGCTTGTCGCGATCGTTGAGCGACACGAACACCCGCCCACCAAGTGGCAGTTCGGTTCCCGCGGCCGATTGAGCCTTCACGAAGGCGCGACCGAACGTCGTGTCGATCCCCATTACTTCACCGGTGGAACGCATCTCGGGTCCGAGCGTGGTGTCCACCTCTGGGAATCGATTGAACGGCAACACCGCTTCCTTCACGCTCACGTGTCCGGTGGCCGGCGGTCGTACGAGGCCTTCGCTGCGGAGCTGAGCCAGCGTCGCTCCCAGCATCACCCGACTGGCCACCATTGCCAGGGGCACTCCCGTTGCCTTGGCGACGAAGGGCACCGTTCGACTGGCGCGCGGATTCGCCTCGATCACGTAGACGCTTCCGTCGCTCACGGCGAACTGCACGTTGATAAGTCCTCGCACGTCGAGCGCCTCGGCAATCCTGCGGGTGTAGTCCTCGATCGTGCTCACGGCGCTGGGCGAGAGATTCTGCGGCGGCAAGGCACACGCCGAGTCGCCCGAGTGGATTCCCGCCTCCTCCACGTGTTCCATGATTCCGCCGATCAGAACCTCTCCGACGTGGTCGCGGATGGCATCCACATCGACCTCGGTTGCATTCTGCAGAAATCGATCGATGAGCACGGGACGACTGGCCGACAATCCACCTTCGCGACCGAGCGTGCCGAACCGCTCCATCTCCGCCATCGCATCGGCGAGCTGCCCGTCGTCGTGCACGATTCGCATGGCTCGCCCACCGAGCACGTAGCTCGGTCGAACCAACACCGGATACCCCGTGGTCGTGGTAACCGCCCGCGCTCCCTCGAGATCGATTGCGGTTGCACCGGGCGGCTGCGCGATGTCGAGCCGACGACACAGCGCGTTCCACTGTTCGCGGTCCTCGGCCTCGTCGATCGAGGCGGGCGATGTGCCGGCAATGAGTTCGGACGGCAACGACGAGGCGAGCTTGAGGGGTGTTTGACCTCCGAGTGACACGATCACCTTCGGCGCCTTGCCGGCCGCACGGGTTTCGGCTGCGATGACGTTCAGCACGTCCTCGGCGGTGAGCGGCTCGAAATACAAACGATCGGAGGTGTCGTAGTCGGTGGACACCGTTTCTGGATTGCAGTTCAGCATGACGGTTTCGTAACCCGCCTCCCGTAGGGCAAAGCTCGCATGAACGCAGCAGTAGTCGAATTCGATCCCCTGGCCGATCCGGTTCGGACCGCTACCCAGGATGATCACGCGCTCCTTTGCGGAGGGTCGCACTTCGGATTCGTCCTCGTAGGTCGAGTAGAAGTAGGGCGTCTCCGCGGCGAACTCGGCGCTGCACGTATCAACCGACTTGAACGTCGGCAACACCCCGACACGCTCTCGGGCGGCGCGAACCTCGGATTCGTCTTCGTCCCACAGCCACGCCAATTGTGCGTCACTGAATCCCAGCCGCTTGAGCCGACGCCATGAGCGACGATCGAGCGAGGTCGACGACGAATCGCAAAACGCCTCGCGTTCCTCGTAGATGGCCTTCATCTGGTCGAGGAACCACGTATCGATTCCGGTTGCAGCATGCAGTTTGGCGAGGTCGAAGCCACGACGAATGCACTCACCGACCTGGAAGATTCGATCCGGAGTCGGGGTCTCGATGGCGACGAACAACTGCAGATCGTCGAGGGACTCGAAGTTCTTCTCCCCTGAATCGCAGTTGAGTCCTGCCCGTCCGATCTCCAGCGATCGCAACGCCTTCTGCAGGCTCTCCGGGAAGGTTCTGCCGATCGCCATCGCCTCACCAACGCTGCGCATCTGCGTACCGAGGGTGTTGCTGGCACCCTCGAACTTCTCGAACGCCCAGCGCGGCACCTTGGTTACCACATAATCGATGGTGGGCTCGAAACTGGCCGGCGTCTTCTTGGTGATGTCGTTGGAAATCTCGTCCAACGTGTATCCCACCGCCAACTTGGCGGCAATCTTGGCGATGGGAAAACCCGTGGCTTTGGAAGCCAGGGCCGACGACCGTGACACTCGTGGATTCATCTCGATGACCACCTGGTCGCCGTTCGTCGGATTCACTGCGAACTGCACGTTGGACCCACCCGTTTCCACGCCCACCCGCCTGATACAGGCGAACGCGGCGTTGCGCATCTCCTGATATTCGGCATCCGACAGGGTCATTGCCGGCGCGACGGTGATGCTGTCGCCCGTGTGCACACCCATCGCATCCACGTTCTCGATCGAGCAGATGATGACACAGTTGTCGGCGCGATCGCGCATCACCTCCAGTTCGTATTCCTTCCATCCCTTGATCGACGTCTCGATCAGGACTTCGTGAATCGGGCTGGCGGCAAGCCCCCCGGTGACGAGCTGCTTGAATTCCTTCGGCGTGGTGGCGATACCCGTTCCACGTCCGCCGAGGATGTACGCCGGGCGAATGATGACCGGCAATGCGATGTCCTTCAAGACGGCTTCGGCCTCCTTCAGCGAGTGCGCAATACCGCTCTTTGGCACCTTCAAGCCGATCTCTTGCATCGCCACCTTGAACTTCTCACGATCCTCGGCCGTGGCGATGGCCTCCGCATTGGCGCCGATGAGTTCGGGGGTTCCCGGAACACCCGCGAGTCCGCGCGCATGAAGCGCCATCGCGAGATTGAGCGCGGTCTGTCCGCCGAGTGTGGGCAAGACCGCATCGGGTCGTTCTCGTTCGATGATCGCCGCCAACACATCGGGTGTCAATGGCTCGATGTAGGTGCGGTCGGCGAAGTCGGGGTCGGTCATGATCGTGGCCGGATTGGAATTTGCCAGGATGACGCGATATCCCTCCGCCTTCAGGACGCGACACGCCTGCGTGCCGGAATAGTCGAACTCGCAGGCCTGACCGATGACGATGGGACCCGACCCGATGACGAGAATGCTGGAGAGATCGTCGCGACGCGGCATCAGGACCTCGCTCCGCGCATGAGTTCGGCGAAACGGTCGAACAAATATCGAGAGTCGTGCGGACCTGGACCAGCCTCGGGGTGGTATTGCACGCTGAATGCCCGGGCACCACGCACCGACATTCCCTCGTTGGTGTGGTCGTTCAGGTTCACGTGGGTGACCTTCACCTTGTCCCCGAGCGACTCCGGGTCGATGCAGAAGTTGTGGTTCTGGCTCGTGATTTCCACTCGCCCAGTGTCGAGGTCACGCACGGGATGATTCGCGCCGTGGTGGCCGTAGGACAATTTGTAGGTGCTACCCCCGAGCGCCAAACCGAGCAATTGGTGTCCCAGACAGATTCCGAACAAGGGAACGTTCGCGTCCATGATCTCCCGGATCTGTTCGGGTACACCGTGCACCATCTCCGGATCGCCGGGGCCGTTCGACAGGAACACACCGTCGGGCTTGCGGGCGAGAACCTCTGCTGCCGTGGTGCGCGCCGGCACCACCTGCACGTCGGCAATCTCACTCAAGCAGGAAAGTATCGTGCGCTTGATCCCAAAGTCGTAGGCAACCACATGAAGTGGCTCGCGTCCGTCTTTGACGGTGTTCTTCACCTCGTACGGCGAAAGTGTGGTGACGTGAGCAACCAGGTTGCGCTCGGCAGTCCCCTTTTCCTTCGCCAATGCTGCTCGAAGCGTCCCTTCGTCGGCGGTGCCGAATGCGCCCAACATCGAACCCGTGTCGCGTAGCAGCCGAGTAAGTCGCCGCGTGTCCACACCCGTGATTCCGCCCACGTTGCGTGCCCGCAGGAACACCTCGAGTGGCTCGTCGCTGCGCCAGTTGCTGCGACGTCGGGCCATCTCTCGGATGATCACACCACGGGCGAACACCCTGCTGCTCTCGTTGTCGTGACGAGTCACCCCATAGTTGCCGATGTGCGGAGTGGTGAACGTGATGATCTGACCGGCATAACTCGGATCGGTCATCACTTCCTGGTAGCCGCTCAATCCGGTGTGGAACACCACCTCACCGGAAGCAACCGGAACGTCGGCACCGATCGCCTCCCCTTCGAAGACGCTGCCATCGGCGAGCACCAGCAGCGCGGGTCGGGGCGTGGTCATAATTGAGCGTCTCCGTGGGCCGATGTCATCGTTGGGCATCTCCATCCAGCACCGTGGCAACACCGTTGAAGAAGGTGTGTCGAACTTTTCCGCGCAGGGTCATCCCGACGTACGGCGTGTTGCGGCTCTTGCTCGACAGGGAGTCCGGTGACACCGTCCAGGAGAGGTCGGGATCGAACACCACCACGTTTGCCGGTGCCCCAACCTCGATGTCGCGCCCGTGGCGATCGGAGATGCCGGCAATGGCCGCCGGTTGCGTCGACATGATCCGTACGAGGTGCACGAGGTCCACGTCCAACACTCCGAGCGCCACGCCCAACGCCGTCTCCAACCCCAGCATTCCCGGCGGTGCTTGATCCAACGACAGTTCCTTGTCACGACGGGGATGCGGCGCGTGGTCGGTGGCAAGCGCGTCGATGGTGCCGTCCCTCACCCCGGCGCGCAGCGCGGCGATGTCCCCGAGCGAACGCAACGGCGGATTCACCTTGAAGACGGTGTCAAACGACGTGAGCCTGGTGTCGTCCAGCGAGAGATGGTGCGGCGTCACTTCGGCGGTAATCGGAAGGCCGTCACGCTTGGCGGCACGGACGAGCTCGACGCTCCGGGCGGTGGACAAGTGGAGGAAGTGCACGCGCGCACCGGTGAGACGCGCCAGTTCGATGTCGCGGAACACCATCAGCTCCTCGGCGATCGAGGGCCAACCCGGCAGCCCGAGCGACGTGCAGCACTGACACTCGTTCATCACCGCCCCCTTGGTGAGACTCGTCACCTCGCAGTGTTGCGCCAGCGTCACACCCAATCCCCGTGCGTACTCCATCGCTCGACGCATCAGTAGTTCGTTCTGCACTCCGCTTCCATCGTCGGTGAACAGCCGGACTCCGGCAGCGGCGAGTTCGGCCAGCGGCGCCAAGGCCTCACCCTGGCGCCCGAGCGTGATACAACCACTCGGCACGACCTCGAGCAGCCCGGCTCGCTTGCCCTGCTCACGCACGAAGTCGATGACTGCAACGCTGTCCTGCGGCGGATCGGTATTCGGCATGGCCACGAGTGCGGTGTAGCCACCCTTTGCTCCCGCACGACTCCCGGTCTCGATGGTTTCGGCCTCCTCCTTGCCCGGCTCGCGAAGGTGCGCGTGTAAATCCACGAAGCCCGGTGCCACGACGCAGCCGCGGGCATCCACCAAGCGATCACCCCGAAGTTCGATGCCCACTTCCGTCACGACACCGTTCTCCATGGCCACGTCGAGGCGTTGCTCACCACGCGAGTCCACGATCGTGCCGTCCTTCAGCACCACCCGACCGACCGCGGAAACCTCGGCTGGGCGAGTCATGACGCCTCCTGGGCAAGATGCGATGCCGACGATTCACCGGCCAGCAAATCGAACAACACGGCCATTCGTACCGACACACCGTTGGAAACCTGTTGATGAATGAGGGAATTGGTCAACGTCGACGGATCGATCAACATCTCGACGCCTCGGTTCATCGGGCCCGGGTGCATGAGCACCGCCCCGGGTGGAAGCATGCCCACTCGCCGAGCATCAAGGCCGAAGGCCTCGGCGTACTCGCGCAGATTGGGCACGTGGCCCTGCGACATACGCTCGCTCTGCAGTCGCAACATGTACAGGATGTCGGTGCGGTGGAGCACCTCGTCGAGCCGATGCGACACTTCGACGGGCCAATGCGACACGTCGGGTGGAAGCAGCGTGGGCGGTGCAACGAGCACGACGTTCGCGCCCAACATGCTGAAGGCGCTGATGTTGCTGCGGGCCACCCGGCTGTGCTTGATGTCCCCGACGATGGTCAGCGTCAATCCGTCGAAACGATCCCGTCCCAAGGCCTGCCGAACGGTGAAACAATCCACGAGTGCCTGGGTGGGGTGCTGATGCCAACCATCACCGGCGTTGACGACACAGGCATCGGTCCAGTCACTGATCTGCCACGGGATACCCGTGGACTTGTGGCGCACCACGAAGGCGTCGACGCCCATGTCGGTGATGGTCTCCACGGTGTCGCGCAAACTCTCCCCCTTGTTCACGCTCGACGTCGAGACGCTGAACGTCATGGTGTCGGCTGACAAACGCTTCGCGGCGGTCTCGAACGACAATCGCGTGCGGGTGGAGTCCTCGAAGAACAAACTCGCCACGGTTCGACCTCGTAGCGCAGGCACCTTGGGTACCTGTCGACTATTTATCTCCACCATGTGGGTGGTGAGTTCGAGTAGTCGCACGACACCATCGTGACCCAGTTCGTCGATACTGCGCAGATGCTTCACGTCGTGCCATCCCTCGTCACCACGACCCCCTCGCTGGCAACCCGAACGTCGTCGACGAGGTTGGTCGGGAGGTTCTTGCCCACGTAATCGGGACGAATCGGCAACTCGCGATGACCGCGGTCCACCAGCACGGCGAGTTGAATTGCGCGAGGACGCCCGTAGGTATTGATGCCCTCCATTGCCGCTCGCACCGTGCGCCCGGTGTACAGGACGTCGTCGACCAACACCACCGTGGCGCCATCCACCGGGAAGTCGATTCGGCTGATTGCGCCCGGCACCACGGGTCGCAGTCCGATGTCGTCACGATGCATGCTCACGTCGAGGTATCCGAGTGGCACGTTGGTAGACGGCTCGATGTGTCGTATCGCAGCGGTGATGGCATCGGCCAACCACGCCCCGCCGCGTTGCAGTCCCACGATCGCAAGTTGCGCCGGACCGTGCTGGCGCTCCAGAATCTCGTGAGCGATGCGGGTGATTGCCCGCCTGACGTCGTCGGCCGACATCACCATGTTGCTCACCTGATTCTCCTGCCGTGTGAGCCTCACGGGACTCACTTCACGGTGCCCTCAGCGTACTCGTTCGTACACCGTCCACCAGTCATTGCCGTACACGACATCGAAGAATGGTCGCTCGCGCTGCCAGTCGAGCTCCACTTCACCCTCGAGCTCGCGCGGCAGGATGACGTACTGCACCTCGTCGGCGAACGACAAGCGGTCACCTTTGGCGAATACGTCCGGACCATAGAGCACCCGTCGAAACGGCACGGGAAACACGTAGACGCGCTCGCGTCGCGCCATGTGCGCAGTCAGCGTGTGGAAGGCCGCAACCACGGCTTCGTCCGGAACACGGTTCATGGCCGCGTGGGCAGCCTGCACGGAGGGATGGTCGGGGGTCCAGCGGGGTGTTTCAACGCGCAGGAACGGCAGAGGAGACCACGCCACGGCGCCGAAGAGGCTGCCCACCAACACCAGTCCGGCGAGCCAACTCCGCAAGTGTTCGGCGACTCGCGAAATGGCGAACATCGACCCGATCACCATGATCGGCACGAACTGCACTGCATAGTGGTATTCGACCTGGCTCTGGTACCAAAAAGTGCTCACCAGATTGGAGAGCAACGGCAGCGTACCGAGCAGCGCGATTTCCGGACGCAACAACAGCACGAAACCCACCGGCGCAACGAGTTGCAGCACGTAGAGCGGCTTCTCCCCGGAGACCAGGTGCCGAACGAGTTTGTCGGGCCGCGTCAGCGACGTACGAAGGAAACCACCGAAACCACCGAACGGCAGTCTCCACTCGTTCCGGTAGGGCACTCCGATGATGCCGCGCATCACTGCGAACAGCATCAGGAGGGCGAACCACACCGCACCAAACATGGTGATCAACCCGATGCGGCGATCACGTCGCAGTGCCACCCACGCCCCCAGCGCCACCACGAACAGTGCCGTGTCCTCCTTCACCATCAAGATCAGAAGCACCGCGCAGGTGTACTGCGCCCACCGATACGTGAGCCCCGCGTACACCGCCCACGCAATCAACGGCGCCAACGCCGCATCCGGGTGGAAATTCTCGAGTCCCGTGTACGTGAGTGCGGGATGCAGCAGATACGCAACCACCGCAATGCACGACATCGGTAACGAGCCGAGGAGTTGTCGCGTCACCTTCCACACCGGAAGTGCCCCCAGCCCAAGCACCATCGACTGGACCACGAACAACAATCCAGTGGACTCCACGATCCAGTACAACGGAACCAGCGGCACCAAGATGAACGAGGTGTGGTCACCGAACAAGTTCCGACCCATCAGGGTGACGAACGGAGCCCTCCCCTGCGACAGCAACCACACGCCCTGGTCGTACAACCCGAAGTCATACGCGGACGTGCCGAGTCCGAAATGGTTGCGTGTGGTGCGAACCGCGAGCCACACCGTGTACAGGACGGTCAGCGAAACGGCGATCGAATGCCACACCGTGACCCGCATCCATCGGCGCTGCAGCGAACGCACCGCGGCGCGCAGGTCAACTGCCATAGGTGTGTTCTAGTCGGTCGCGGACTGCGTGCCCTCGCGGATGGATCGCGCGATCGCCGACAACATCCCGTTGACGAATCGCCCGGAATCGTCCGTACCGTAGCGCTTCGCCAGCCCCACGGCCTCGTTCAACACCACCGGAGTGGGGATGTCGGGACGACCGATCAATTCGAACGTGGCCACTCGCAACACGTTGCGGTCGGTGGTGGCCATGCGCTCGATCGTCCAGGAATGACTGTGCGTCGATATGAGTTCGTCGATACGAGTTCGATGCCGCACGACCCCCTCCACGAGCAAAGTGGTGAGGGCGTCGAGTGGCACCTGAATACGTTCCACTACTTCTTCTGGCGGACATCCACGCACATCGGACTCGAACAGGATGTTGAGCGCACGTTCACGGGCGTCGGACCGCGGATCGAAATCTCGATTCCAGTCGGCACCGTCGTCGACGGGGACCTCGATGTCGTCGGACGGCTCGTTCGTCACCGGCGGTCCGTTCGGTCGTCGTTCGCGGTCAGACGCGGGTCACGTAGTCACCCGTGCGGGTGTCCACCTTGACCCGGTCACCGGTGTTGATGAAGAGCGGAACTTGGATGACCATGCCGGTCTGCAGCGTGGCGGGCTTGCGGGCGCCCGAGACGCGGTCGCCCTGGATGCCGGGCTCGGTTTGTGCAATGGTCAGTTCCACCGATGCCGGAATCTCCACGGCCACGATCTCGGTGCCGTAGAGCGCAATCTGGGCGGTGGCCGATTCCACGAGATAGTCGGCGACGTCCCCCAGGGTCGCCGGCTTCACGTTGATCTGCTCGTACGTATCGGTGTCCATGAAGACGAATTCGTCACCGTCTTTGTACAGGAATTGCATGTCACGGCGATCGATGATCGCCTGCTCGACTCGCACGCCCGCATTGAACGTTCGTTCGATGACGGCGCCCGTTCGAACGTTGCGCAACTTGGTTCGTACGAACGCACCGCCCTTGCCGGGCTTCACGTGTTGGAATTCCACGACACTGAACAAACCCTTGTCCAGTTCGAGCGTGACGCCGTTCTTCAGTTCGTTGGTGCTAATTGCAGGCACGAGAGGTCCTTTGGTGATTCGGTGAGTATGTCGCAGCCAGTATCCGTGACGACCACGAGGTCCTCGATTCGCACACCGCCGAGCCCTTCACGATAGACCCCGGGCTCCACGGTTACTACTTCCCCGCACTGCAACGGTTCGGTCATCGCCGTACGCACCCAGGGCTGTTCGTGGATCTGCAGACCAACCCCATGGCCGGTCGAGTGGATGAACTCCGGACCGAACCCGGCGTCCGCGATGACGTCGCGGCATACCTTGTCGACGTCGCCTGCAGCCACCCCGGCGCGCACTGCCGCCAGTCCGGCGAGCTGTGACTCCCGCACCACGTCGTGCATTCGACGGAGTTCGGGGTCGACCTCCCCAATCAGGTACGTGCGCGTCATGTCCGAGTGGTACCCGTCGACCAGGGCACCCACGTCGATCACCACCAGATGACCCTCTTCGATCACGGTGGAGGTTGGGCGATGGTGGGGACGCGCACCGTTCGGACCCGTTGCAACGATCGTGTCGTAACTCGGACCGTCCGCTCCGTGGCGACGCATTCGGTACTCGAGCTCGTCCCGGACGTCACGTTCGGTCGGGCGCCCCGTCATCATCGGTGCCACCTCGGCCAGGGCTGCATCGGTACAGGCCGACGCTCGCCTCATGCGCGCCACTTCCGCCGGGGTCTTGCAGCGACGCAAATGCTGCACCACTCCCGACACCGTGACGAGCGGGGCCGACGTCTGGGAACGAATGTTCTCGAACTGCGCATGGGTGATCTCGCTCGGGTCGACGGCGATTGCGCCGATCGGTTGAAGCACGGCTTCCATCGCTTCACGCAACGCTGCGGCGGTCGTGCCCACCGCCACGCGGGCCGCAGCGCCTGCAGCACTCAATTGGTGTCGGGCCTGCTCGCCGTATCTGCCGTCGGTGATGAGCACCATCTCATCGGGGTGCACCACGAGGGTTCCCGCCGAACCAGTGAAGCCGGTCAGCCAGCGAATGTTGTTGAGATCAAAGACGAGAAGACTTCGCGCAACGACGCCGTCCGCGGCGTCGTTGCGACGGGCAAGTTCACGGCGAACGTCCGCGTCGCGACCGACAACGGAGAGTGCGGGTAGGCCACCCGCGAGCGCGGTTCGGTCGACGACGGTCATCGCGACTCCAGGTGTTTGATGAGCGCTTGCACTCCCAGCACGTACGACTCGCCGCCAAAGCCCGCGACCGTACCGAGGGCCACCGGGGCAATGACGCTCTCGTGTCGCCACGGCTCGCGTGCGGCGGGATTTGACAGGTGCACCTCCACCACCGGCAAACCCACGCTCTTCAATGCATCGTGCAGGCTCCAGGCAAAGTGCGTGAATGCTCCGGCGTTCAGCACCAGACCCGCATACCTGGTGCCGGCATGCTGCACCAACCCGATGAGGGTGCCCAGGTCGTTGGTTTGCTCACTGTCGAGGTCGTACCCCAGATCACGCGCCGCACTCGCAGCGCGCGCCACATGGTCGGCCAGTGTTGCGGTGCCGTAGATCGCAGGCTCGCGAGTGCCCAGGAGATTCAAGTTGGGACCGTGCAGCAACAGCACTCGTTTGTGAGTCGCAGCCATGGAATTCAGGGTACTGAAACTGCGGTGAATGCCGCCTCGAGTGCCGACGCCTCCACCCCACGAACCACCTCTATTCCACGCGGGCCATCCAACACGAACGTGAGTCCATCGATGGCCTTCTTGTCACTGTGCATGAGATCCACCAAACGCTGGCGGTCGATTCCCGACGGAACCGACACCGACAGCCCGTAGTGCTGCTGGATCACACGGCGATGCAACTCCACCCGCGCGTCGTCGATCCTGCCGAGGGCACGCGCGAGGTGCGCTGCGAACATCATCCCGACGGCAACCGCTTCCCCATGGGCCAGTGCAAAATCCGTCGCGATCTCCAGAGCATGACCCAACGTGTGGCCATAATTCAGTACGGCGCGTCGTCCCGATTCGCGCTCATCGTTCCCCACGATGTCCGCTTTGATCTGGACACAACGGGCAACGCGCTCGTCGAGGTCGAGCGCCAGCAAATCGTCACCGGTGAGGAAGTGGTACTTGGCCATTTCGCCCCTGCCGCAACGCTGTTCGCGTTCGGGGAGCGAGTCGAGTAACGCCGTGTCGCAGACGACGCCGCAGGGTTGCCAGAAGGCACCGACCAGATTCTTGCCCGACCGCAGGTTGACACCGGTCTTGCCACCGATGGCGGCGTCGATCATTCCCACCAGCGTGGTGGACACGTGCGCGACACGCACTCCTCGATGCCAGGAGGCGGCGGCGAATCCCGCGATGTCGGTCACCATGCCTCCGCCCACGCCGAGCACGAGATCCTGCCGCGTCAACCCGACGGAGGCGAACTCCTCGCACAGTCGCTCGATCGTGGCGAGCGACTTGTCGTCCTCCGATTCACCGACGATGTGACGCGAGGTCGCGACGTGCGTCGGGAGATGGGGCGCAACGTCGACGGGCACACCGTTCTGCGTAACGATGGCGACTCGCTTCGCATCGGCCGGCACGAGACCGGCAAGTTCCCGCAGCGAACCGCGGCCCACCACCACGTCGTACGAACGTTCACCGAGTTGCACCCGAGTCCGATGCATGGTCACCCGTCGCCCAACGACAGCCGAGTCACGAGGCGCCTTTTGGAGAGCACGGCGACTACTTCGTCGACGACCTCCGTCACGCCCTTGTCGCTGGTATCGACCCGCTCGTGCGCAACCGATCGGTACAACTCCCGTCGCTGCGCGTCCATGCCAGACAATCGCAACACCGGGTCGTCATCGAGAAGCGGACGGTGGGCCCCACGACTCACTCGTTCACCGAGCGTGGACACGTCGGCGTCGAGCCACAACACCGCGGCGGCATGCGCCGAAATCGCCGTTCGGTTCGACTCGGCCAGGATGACCCCACCGGCGGCGGCGATCAGTACGTCGTCGGACGACTCGAGCGTCCGTACCAGCACGTTCGACTCGTGGTCACGAAACGCAGCCTCGCCGTCGGTGGCAAAGATGTCGCGAACCGTCTTGCCGGCGCGTGCCTCCACCAGGTCGTCGGTATCCACGAATCGCATGCCGAGTCGCGACGCCACTTGCCTGCCGACGGTGGTTTTGCCCGAGCCCATCATTCCCACCAACACGACGATGCGGGCCATGCGACCTAGCGAAGCGTCTCGGCGAACGCTCGGGCGTTTCGAACGAATTCCCTCACCGAATCCCCACCGAATTTGCGCTGCGCCTCAGCCGCGAGAACGAGTGCGATCATGGTCTCGGCTACCACACCCATGGCGGGAACCGCGGTCACGTCGGTCCGTTCCTTGAAACTGACCGTTTCCTGCTTCGACACGACATCAACCGTTTTCAGGGTCGGACGATTCAGCGTGGACAGCGGTTTCATCGCTGCACGCACCACCAGCAACTCACCGGTGGTCATCCCACCTTCGGTACCACCAGCCTTGGTGGTCTCTCGTTTGTAGGCCGACGCCGACTCGTCCCATGCGATGGCATCGTGTGCTTCGCTGCCGCGAAGCGCTGCACCGGAGAAGCCATCGCCGATCTCTACGCCCTTCACGGCTTGGATGCTCATCACCGCCTGAGCGAGGAGTCCGTCGATCTTGCGATCCCAGTGCACGTGACTACCGAGGCCGACCGGCAGTCCGTAGGCGAGCACCTCCACCACCCCGCCGAGGCTGTCACCGTCCTTTGCCGCGGCCTCGATTTCGGCGATCATCTTGTCTTGTGTCGCCTGGTCGAAGCAACGCACCGGCGAGTCGTCGATGCGCGCGAGATCGGCGGGACGCGGGCGTTCGACCGCATCGCTCGAGACGGCACCGAGCGACACCACGTGGGAGACGATTTCCACGCCTATCTGTTTGAGCAACAGTTTGGCGAGTGCGCCGGCCACCACGCGGGCACTGGTCTCCCGGGCGCTCGCCCGCTCCAGGACGTCACGAGCGTCGACGAAGTCGTACTTCTGCATACCCGCCAAGTCCGCATGACCCGGACGCGGCTGCGTGAGCGGCTTCTTCGTCGCACCCGGATGTGGTGACATCTCCTCGTGCCACACGTCGCTACGGAACCATTCCGTGTTCTTGATGAGCACGGAGACCGGAGAGCCGAGCGTTCGACCGTGGCGAATGCCGCCGATCAACTCGATCTCGTCTTTCTCGAACTTTTGCCGTGGCCCGCGGCCGAAACCCAGCCGGCGTCTCGCAAGTTCATCGCCGATGTCGGCAACGGTGACCGGAAGATTGGAGGGAAGGCCCTCGACGATCACCACGAGCGCTTGGCCGTGACTTTCTCCGGCCGTCAAGTAGCGCAACATGTGGCTAAATTCTACCGCTGGCGTCGGGACAGCTCGACGAGAGCGGCTTCGCGCATCAAGCGCACGTCCGGTCGACGACCGAGCCAGAGCTCTTGTTGTCGTGCCGCCTGCGCGCACAGCATTTCGAGCCCATCCACCGTTCGCGCTCCTCGCTGACGAGCGGCAAGCAACAGTTCCGTGTCCAATGGGTGATACACCGCGTCCATCACCGTGTGACGTTGCGAAACCACGTTGACATCGAGTGGAGCTACGCCGTTCGCGACGCCTTCCATGCCTTGGGGAGTGGTGTTGATGATGGTGGTGCACTCGCCGATCGAATCGGCACCGGCCGCAATGGTGGATCCCGACCGCGTCGAATTGCCGATCTCGACGGCGGCGGCGAGCCTGTCGGCGGAACGGTTCACCACCGAAATTCGAGATCCCGCCGTGGCAAGTGCCGCGATCACCGAGCGCGCCGTTGCGCCGGCACCAATCACGCCGACGGACGACAGGTCGGCACCTGCCGCGGTCAACGCATCGACACAGCCGGTGCCGTCGGTGTTGTAACCGACGAGGCGACCCTCGGACGTGCGAACCACCGTGTTGACGGAACGCACGACCGCAGCCTGCGAATCCACGTGGTCCAGTGCATCGATCACCAGCTCCTTGTGCGGCATGGTGACGGACAGGCCCGCGATGCCCAACACTCGTACCGCATCGATCGCAGCACCAGCGTCCTCGGGTCTCACCTCGAACGCAACGTATACCCAGTCGTCACCGTGTGCAGCGAAGGCCGCATTGTGGATGACCGGTGACAAACTGTGCGACACCGGACTTCCGATGACACCGGCCACGCACGAACGCGCGGATATCTCCGGCTTCACGGCAGGATTCCCGCTTCTTGCGCCGCAGCCACGTTGCGCTCATGGAGTCGATACGTGGTGGCGAATGCGTGTCGACCCTCGGCGTCCGACAACACGTAGAACAGCACGCGGCACGTCTCGGACTTCTCGCGCCTGTTTCGAGCCGCGCAGAGAGGATCGTCCTCGGCGGGATTGTCCGCGGGGTTCATGGCGGCGATCAACGATGCCTCGCCCGGGTTGGCGATGGGGGTGGGCGGCAGCCCCTTTCGCACGTACACGTTGTATGGGGAATCGGCGGCCTTGAGATCCGAGAACGACGCGTCAGCCGGAGCTTGGTAGTAAAGCGACGCATCGATCTGCAGCTCCATGTCGAGCTCCAGTCGGTTGTGGATCACTCTCGAGACGATGGCCCGCTCGTCGGCCACCTTCACCTCTTTTTCGATCAACGAGGCGATGATGAGAATCTCGTACGGCGTTCGACCGAGTCGCTGCGCCGCCACCTCGATGTCGTTCGAGAGTGCGCGAGTTCGCATCTCTTCGATCATGCGGATGAGCACGTCCTCTTCGGTCTCGTACGACGCCACCCGATAGAGCGCCGGGAACAGGAGGCCCTCGTACGAGGTGATTCCTTCGGGACGAAATGGTGCCGTGAGAGCGTTGCGAGCGAGAACCGCATCGACGTCGGCTGCGGTGAATCCCGGTGCATCCCGTTCGAGCCGACTCGCCATCTGCGCAACGGTGAAGCCCTCGGGAAACACGACCTGCACTTCCACGACGCCGTTCTCCACCGGTGCCGCCACCGCATCGTCGGTGCGGACTTGATCGGCCAGGTCCCGGACTCGCCAACCCGCCCAACCGATGAACAACACCGTCGCCGCTGCGAGACCGAGCAGGATCTGCTTCGAGTAGCGCCGCAGGTCCGGAATCATTCCGTCGGTCTCCGATGCGTCATCGGGACGTACGTGATCCCATGGATCCTCGTTCCACTGATCCGACGACGTCATCACGCTTCCATTCTGCGTTCGTTGCGTCGATGATCGAGGAATGCCTGGAGCATCACCGCTGCAGCCACCTTGTCGACCACTCTGCGACGCGCATCGGCCTTCATCTCCATTTCCATGAGCGACCTGTCGGCCGTCACGGTCGTGAGGCGTTCGTCATGCAGGAGCACCGGGACGTCGAGTGCGCGCCGGAGTTCTTCGGTTTCGGCCATCGCGCTCTTTGCTGCCGCCGTCACCTTGCCGCTCATGTTGAGCGGGAGCCCGACGACCACCGTCTGCACCTCGTACTCGGCGACGAGCCGGGCGATGTTGGCGTGATCGTGGACCCGTGACGCGGAGCGCTCCACGACGGTGAGAGGAGTCGCCACTCGCTCATCTGGATCGCACAGCGCCACGCCGATTCGCCTGGATCCCAGGTCGAGTCCGAGACAGCGCATTACTTTGCGCGCCGTGCCCCGTCGACCGCCTTCGTCGCCGTCGTGAGTGCATCGTCGAGTGCCGCGGCGTTCTTGCCACCGGCGGTGGCAATGTCACCCTTGCCTCCTCCACCGCCACCCACCTGCTTGGCGGCGTCTCTGATGAGATCGCCGGCCTTCAGGCCGCTGGTCGGAGTTACGGCCGACACGAGGGCAACGCCGCCGGAATCCGAAACGCCACCGAGCACCACCGCTTCGACGCCTGCCGCCGATCGCACGGCAATCGCGAGGTCTCGCAACTCCGCCGGGGAGAGACCATCGACGCGAGCAACGAGGGCGCCGTCCACCGCTCGCGTGGCGAGCTCGGCGGCCTGCACCACGACGTTTGCAGCTCGCATCCTTTTGAGTTCATCGTGGAGCGCCTTGGTGTTGTCGATGGTTCGTTGCACCGCCGACACGAGGTCGTCCGGTTTTGCGCCGAGCACATCCGCCGCCGTGGCCACGGTGTCGGCCAAATCGAGCAAGTACTGCACCGCATTCTCACCGGTAACCGCCTCGATTCGACGAAGGTTGGAACCGATGGAACCCTCGCTGATGACCTTGATGGGTCCGATGTCTCCCGTTGCCGTCACGTGCGTGCCACCGCATAACTCGAGGGAGCTCCCCGCCTCCAGGACACGGACCACATCGCCGTATTTGTCGCCGAAGAATGCGATGGCGCCTTTCTCGGTGGCGGCCTGCTTGCTCATCTCGTTGGCCGTCACGGGACTGTTCGCAATCACCTGGGCATTGGCCATCTGTTCGATCCGACGCAGTTCTGCGGGAGTGACGGCCTCGTAGTGACTGAAGTCGAATCGGAGTCGATCCGGAGCAACCAGTGACCCGGCCTGCTTCACGTGCTCGCCCAACACCTCCCGTAGCGCCCAGTGCAGGACGTGCGTGGCGGTGTGGTTCCGTCGCGTGGCGACCCGTGCCGCCGAGTCGATCGTCGCGCGGACCCGATCACCCTGCCGGAAACCGCCGCGTGTGATGCGAATGAGGTGGCGGCGCAAGCCTGGCGCCGCAAACGTGGTGTCCACCACCTGGGCCGTAGCGGTCGGCTGATCACCGGAGGCGGCAAGCCCCACGATCGTGCCGGTGTCGCCAACTTGTCCGCCGCTCTCTGCATAGAAGGGCGACGTGTCGATGAACATCTCGTACACGGCGGATCCATCCTCATGGTCGAACGGTCCGAGCACCGCGAGCACCTCCGCATCCGCAGCGTCGTGGTCGTAACCGACGAACGTGGTCGCCCCATTGGCATCGACGAGGGACTTGTACGCAGCCACCCGCTCGGGATCGGCGGCGTCGGTCTTCCTGGCACTCTTTGCCCGTTCCCGCTGTTGTGTCATTTCCTGTTCGAAGCCCACCGTGTCGACGCTCACGCCACGCTCCGACGCGATCTCCTGGGTGAGTTCCAGCGGGAACCCGTACGTATCGTGCAGCGAGAACGCCGAAGCACCGGAGATCGACTTCTTCTCAACGGCGAACTCACCCTCGAGAATCGACAGTCCCGTGCGAAGCGTGGAACGAAACTTCTCCTCCTCGCGGGTCATGACACCGAGGATGAAGTCGGCATTGGTAGCCAGATCCGGATAGGCGCTCTTCATGATTCCGAGCGAAGTCTCCACCAGCGACGGCATCACGAGTTTCTCGCAACCGAGCAGGTATGCGTGACGAACCGCCCGACGGATGATTCGACGCAGAACGTAACCCCGGCCTTCGTTGGACGGAAACACACCATCGTTGATCATCATCATCGATGAGCGGGCGTGCTCGGCAAGTACGCGAAGACTGAAACTCGGTCGATGTTCGTAGTCGCCGATGCGGTACTCGGCGCCCGTGATGCTGCGTCCCACGTCGATGAGCGGAGCCAGCAGATCGGTTTCCCAGACGGAGTCCACTCCCTGCACGAGGGTGAGGATTCGTTCGAATCCGGCCCCGGTATCGATCGATGGTCGTGGTAGCCGTGTCCTCGTGCCATCCTGTGCCTGGTTGTACTGCATGAACACGAGGTTCCAGAATTCAAGGAAACGGTCACCTGCCGGGTCGTTCAGCGGACCACCATCGGGACCGAATGCGCTGCCTCGATCGATGTGAATCTCCGAGCACGGCCCGCACGGACCGACGTCGCCCATCTGCCAGAAATTGTCCTTGTCGCCGAGCCGCTGTATGCGATCCATCGGCACACCGACGACGTCGTGCCAGATTTGTTCCGCCTCGTCGTCGCTCTCGTGCACGGTGATCCACAAACGGTCACCATCGAAACCGAACACCTCGGTGGCCAACTCCCAACCCCAGGGGATCGCCTTCTCCTTGAAGTAATCACCGAAACTGAAGTTGCCGAGCATCTCGAAGAACACCAGGTGTCGTTTCGTACGTCCCACGTCGTCGAGGTCGTTGTGCTTGCCGCCGGCGCGCACGCACTTCTGGACGCTCACGGCGCGGTCGTACGGTGCGGTCTCCTCCCCGACGAAATACGGCTTGAACGGCACCATGCCCGCCACCGTGAACATGATCGACGGATCGAAGGGAATGAGGCTGGCCGAGGGAACGACGGTGTGGGAGCGATCAGCGAAGAAGCCAACGAATGCCTTCCGGAGATCGTCGGCCGTACGAAGTTCGGCGCGGGCCATCGCGTCTACTCGAAGAGGTCGTCGCTCGTCGAGTCGCGCTTGCTGCCCGTCGCGCCGCCCACCGTGTCGGAAACCTTGTCCTTGGCGGTCATGACGCGATCAACGAGTCCGTCGATGAACTGGTCGACCGACTCCTTCGTTGCCACCTGGTCGGCCTGGCGACGCAACCATCCGTACCCGAAGAGTGCCGCGAGGGCTCCGAGCACGAACCAGAAGAGTCGACGAAACATGGGTGTTATTGAGCGTATCGCCGGGGCGCAATCACCGACTCGTGTGGCGAGTTTCCGTCACGCAGATGTTGCGGAACCTCGACGGACGCAGCGCCCGAGAGCGATTCATGTGCGGTACCGATCGCGTCCACCACGGTTCGACTCTTCGGCGCCCGAGACAGGTGCATCACGGCATGTGCCAGGTTGTACCGCACCTCCGGGAGCCCCACGTGCTCCACGGCCTGTGCAGCGGCCACCGCAGTGGTGAGCGAGGAAGGATCGGCAAGTCCGACATCCTCACTAGCGAACACCAGGAGACGCCGTGCGATGAACCGCGGATCATCACCGGCCTGGATCATCCGTTCCAGCCAGAACAGCGCCGATTGTTCGTCGGATGCCCGCATGCTCTTGATGAGCGCCGACACGACGTCGTAGTGGTCGTTGCGTCCGTATCGCAGCGCACTCGTCGCCAGCGCCCCCTCGGCGTGAACGAGTCGGACGTGCGTTGCGCCACTTAATGCAATGGCCACTTCCAACGACGTGAGCGCCTGACGACCGTCTCCCCCGCAGCGTTGCACGATGAGTTCCACGGCGTCGTCGTCGATGTCCACGCCTTCAGTCCGGACACCTCGGCGAATCAGCCGCTCGAGGTCCGTCTCACCGAGTGGCTCCAATCGCATCAGCGTGGATCGACTACGTAGCGGTGCATTGACCTCGAAGAAGGGATTCTCCGTCGTGGCACCGATCAACGTGACGAGGCCCGCTTCCACTGCCGGAAGCAACGAATCCTGTTGCGTTGCGTTGAATCGATGTATCTCGTCCACGAACACGATGGTGCGTCGATGATGCTCGCCTAGTCGCGCACGCGCAGCCTCGAGCACCTCGCGCACATCCTTGACTCCTGCAGTCACCGCCGACAACCGAACGAATTCTCGTTTCGTTACCGTGGCGATGACCTCGGCGATGGTGGTCTTTCCGGTACCGGGCGGACCCCACAGGATCACCGAGCTCAAACGATCCGACTCAATGAGTCGACGCAACGGCCCGGCGGGCCCGAGGAGATGTGGTTGTCCGACGATGTCGTCGAGCGTTCTCGGTCGCAGACGCGCCGCAAGCGGTGCCTGTTCCTGCAACTTGGTTAGTGCCGCATGTGCAAAGAGGTCGTCGCTTCGATCAGTCATACGTCGCAACCACCGCTGCGAACCGTGTCAGTTCACCGGTTTGGGCAGGGTTCGGAGCCCGAGTTCGTTCAATTGACCGGCGTCGACGGGTCCGGGCGCATTCGTCATGGGGTCGAGTCCGGATTGGGTCTTGGGGAATGCGATCACTTCGCGGATGTTCTCTTCGCCGGCGAGAATGGCCACGAGCCGATCGATTCCGAACGCGAAGCCGCCATGGGGCGGTGCCCCGTACCGGAACGGCTGCAGGAAGAAGCCGAACTTTCGGTCGGCGGTTTCGTCATCGATTCCGAGCAATTGGAAAACCCGGCGCTGCAATTCCGGTTCGTGAATACGAATCGACCCGGAGCCGAGCTCCCAACCGTTCAGTACCAGGTCGTACGCCAACGCCCGAACGTGGAGCGGGTCGGACTCCATCTTGACGAGGTCGTCGGGATGCGGATGACAGAAGGGGTGGTGACCGGGCTGCGGCTTCTTCGTCGTCGGATTGATTCCGATGAAGAGGGGAAAGTCGACGACCCACACGTATCTATAGGGCCCCTCGTGAACCGGCGGTCGTGCCAAGTCATTGCGAAGCTGTCCGAGTACCGCGCACGTGGTGCTCCACTCGTCGGCAACGAGCAACAGCAGATCACCGGAGGTTGCGCCGAGTGCCGCAACGAGCGTCGACTTTTCCGCATCGGAGAGGAATTTGGCGACGGGTGACTCGAGCGCCCCAGCGTCTCCAACCTTGATCCACACCAACCCCTTTGCACCAAGTTGCTTGGCGCGCTCGGTCAACTGGTCGAGTTTGTTCCGCCCGAAGGCGGCCGCTTCCGGATAGGTCGCTGCATCGACCCGAATTCCCTTGATGCTCGGCGCCGATGCAAAGGCCTTGAACTCCGTGCCGACGAACGCATCGGTGAGCTCGACCAGTTCCATTGCAAAGCGCATGTCCGGCTTGTCGGTGCCGAACCTGTTCATGGCGTCATGCCACGTGATCTGCTCGATCGGCGGCGGTGTCTCCCCCGTTGCGGCATGGGCAGCGGCCAGCACCGCATGCGAGATCGCCGCCAAGACGTCGTCCTTCGTGACGAAACTCATCTCCGCATCGAGCTGTGTGAATTCGTATTGCCGGTCAGCGCGAAGGTCTTCGTCGCGCAGACAGCGCGCAATCTGGTAGTAGCGGTCGACTCCCGCAACCATGAGCAATTGCTTCCACAACTGCGGCGACTGCGGCAACGCATAGAACGAACCCGGCTCCTTGCGCGACGGCACCAGGAACTCGCGTGCCCCTTCGGGCGTGGAGGGCATGAGGAGCGGGGTTTCGACCTCGACGAAGCCCTGACCCTCCATGGCCGTGCGTATCGCGGAGTTGACGCTCGCCCGGAGTCGCAGGTTGCGTTGCATGCGTTCGCGACGCACGTCGAGGTACCTGAACTTCAATCGGATGTTCTCGTCGACCTCGTCGGCGCGTTGATCGATCGGGAACGGGGGTGGTTCCGCTGAGTTCAATACCACGAGCGTGCAGTCGGTGAGCTCGACTTCGCCGGTTGAAAGGTTCGCATTCACGGTGCCCGCGGGACGGGCGGTCACCGTACCCGTCACTTGCACCACCCACTCGCTTCGGGCGTCGGTTCCGTCGTCGATGACGCACTGCATGACCCCGGAGAAATCGCGCACGTCGAGGAAGGCCAACTTGTCGCCGTGTTCACGGCGTCGCGCAACCCACCCCGCGAGCGTCACCCGCGATCCAACGTGCGCGGCACCGAGTTGGCCACAGGAATGGGTGCGCAATGAAGTGGAGGTGGTCATGGATGTTCAGCGTCCGAGCGCCCGACGTACCTGCGCGACGAGGTCGTCACGCTGCACGATGTGCTGCGAACCGCCCTCCATGGTACGCAGGATCGCGGTGTTCGCGTTGCGTTCGTCATCACCGACGATGATGCACACCGGAGCACCGGACCGGTCCGCGGACTTCATCTGTGCCTTCATGCTGCGACGTTCGTACGCTCGATCTGCACCGATTCCGACCGTGCGAAGTTCGGTGCAGATCACACCGGCCTCGCTTCCGCCTGTGGCATCCACGACGAATACATCGACCCGACTCTGCGGAGCCCCGAATACCCCCTCGGCGTCGCACGCCAGCAGCGTTCTGTCCAGCCCCAATGCAAACCCGATTCCGGGCGTGTCCGGGCCACCCAGGTCGGCGACGAGACCGTCGTAGCGACCGCCGCCACCGATTGCGGTATGCGCCGCGGTGAGGCTCTCGGAGACGAATTCGAAGGTGGTGCGACGGTAATAATCGAGACCTCGCACCAGTCGGTCATCGACGTGGAACGTCACTCCTGCCGCCCGAAGCGACGTCTGCACCTGCAAAAAGTGTTCCTCGGCAGCGGGACTGAGATGATCGGCCATGCGCGGTGACGCGGCGATGAGTTGCGCGTCCTCCGCACGCTTGGAGTCGAGAACCCGCAACGGATTCCGCTCGAGCGTTGCTCGACTCTCGGCGGACAACGCATCGATATTCGAGGAAAAGTGCGTGCGCAGTGCCGACGCGTATCGATCCCTGTCGCCCGAGTCGCCGAGGGAGTTGAGGGAGAGTCGAACCTTGGTGAGTCCCAAACGTCGGTAGAACTCCATCCCCAGCGCAATGACCTCGGCGTCCAATTGCGGGTCGTCCACACCGAGCACCTCGACGCCCACCTGATCGAATTGGCGGTACCTTCCCTGCTGGGGTTTTTCGTACCGAAAATTCGGCCCCGCGTACCACACCTTCCACGGCGTCACGGGACGATGCTCGACGAAAGCGCGACATACGCTCGCGGTCTGTTCCGGGCGAAGTGCGACTCGTCGACCACCCTTGTCCTCGAAGTCGTACATCTCCTTCGTGACGATCTCGGTACTTTCGCCGACGCGCAAGAACACGCCGAGGTCCTCGAACATCGGCGGAATGATGTGACCGAATCCGGCCGTCTCGACCACGTCGGCAAACACCTGCTGAAACCGGCGCCAGCGCGCCGAATCAGGGGCGAGGATGTCGCGTGTGCCGGGACTGGTTGCGAACGACGGCACGCGCCAAGGCTAGTTCGCTGACGGATGCGTCGAGCCGATATCACCTTGGTCTGCGGTGCCCGGCAGAAGTCGGTAGGCGTCGTAGACACCATCGATGTTCTTGATGATTCGCAGCATCGACTGCAGATGGTTGGGGTCGGAGAATTCGAACTCGAAACGCATGCGAGCAACGCGGTCGGAACCGGTTTGCGTCGTGCACGACACGATGTTGACCCGCTGATCGGAGAGTGCGTTGGCGACGTCACGCAACAGTCGGGTGCGATCGAGCGCCACCACCTCCACCGCCGCCACGAAGGTGTCGTCGGCGCTGAGCCCCGCCCACTCCACGTCGATGACACGAGCGGATTGCTCGGACATGAGCGACATGGCGTTCGCGCAATCGACGCGGTGCACGGTGACTCCGCGACCCCGGGTGATGAAGCCCATGATGTCGTCACCCGGAACGGGGGTGCAGCACTTGGAGAGACGCACCAGCACGTCGTCGAGACCCTCGACGTACACGGAGTTCTTGTTCTTGCTACCACTGCTGCGAGTGCGTAGTGCGGGCAGGGCGTCGACCTCGCCGGACGGGTCGGCGCTCTTCAAGGCATCCACGAGTCGCGTTGCCAAGGCGCGCGCCGCAACCTTCTTCTGACCGATCGCCGCAAGGAGACCGTTGAAGTCGGCGTACCCGAGTGAGGCGATTTCAGCGGCCAACTCGGGAGACGCTTCGATCCTGCGCATTGACAAGCCCACGCGGCGCAGTTCCTCGACCAGTTCGTCGTGGCCTTCGTCGACCATGTCCTCGAGCTGTTCCCTCGTCCACCACTGCTTGATCTTGTTCCGCGCTTTGGTGGACGCGACGAACTCCATCCACCCCTGCGACGGTCCTGTCCCCTCGGCCTTCGACGTGAGCACTTCGCAGGTGTCACCCGACGAGAGTCGATAGTCGAGGGCGACCAAACGCCCGTTCACGCGAGCGCCGACGCACGAGTGCCCGATCTCGGTGTGTACCGCGTAGGCAAAATCGACGGGAGTGGAATTGAGCGGAAGGGACACCACCCTCCCCTTGGGAGTGAAGACGAACAGTTCGTCCTGCTCGAGATCCGTCTTCAGACCTTCGAGGAATTGACGCGGGTCCGAGACCTCCCCTTGCCAGTCGATGATGCGATTCAGCCACTCGACTTCCTGGGGCGTCGCGGCATCCTTGTACGCCCAGTGCGAAGCCACGCCCCATTCGGCGCGTTGGTGCATGTCGCGGGACCGAATCTGCACCTCGATGGTCTTGCCGTCGGGCCCGATCACGGTGGTGTGCAACGACTGATACAGGTTGAACTTGGGCATCGCAATGTAGTCCTTGAATCGACCAACCACCGGCTTCCAGTGACCGTGAATCACGCCGAGTGCCGCATAGCAGTCGCGAACGTCGTCCACGACGATGCGAATCGCCATCAAGTCGAAGATGTCGTCGAATTCGCGGCCCTTCTGCACCATCTTTTCGTAGATGCTCCAGAGATGCTTTCCGCGTGACGTGAGTTCAGCCTTGATCTTCACGCTGCCCAACATCTTCTCCACCTGTCCGAGCACGCGAGCCAGGTAAACGTTTCGCTCGGGAGCGCGTGTCGAGACGAGATGCTCGACCTCGGCATATCGCTTGGGATAGAGGGCGGCAAACGAGAGATCCTCCAATTGCTGCTTGATCTCCTGCATGCCCAGGCGGTGCGCGAGTGGTGCATAGATGTCGAGAGTTTCCTGGGCGACACGCCGTTGCTTGTCCGGCGCACTCGATGCCAGGGTTCGCATGTTGTGCAGTCGGTCGGCCAACTTGATGATCAGCACTCGCAAGTCGCGAGCCATCGCCACCAGCATCTTGCGCATGGTGGCGGCCTGTTGAGCCTCCTGGGAGTCGAACTGCAATCGATCGAGTTTGGTGACACCGTCGACGATGGCGGCGACCTCGTCGCCGAAGGCCTGGGTGATGTCGGCCAGCGTGAGTTCGGTGTCCTCCACCGCGTCATGCAACAATGCGGCGATGATCGACGCCTCGTCGAGGCCAATGTCGGCCACGACGCTTGCCACGGCGACGGGATGCGTTATGTACGCCTCACCGGTCGTTCGGGTTTGGTGACGGTGCGCCTCACGCGAGGTGTCGTAGGCACGATTGATGTTGGTGATGGCACCCTTCGGGTGACGTCGCTTGTAGATCGCGAGCAACGGTGCGAGTTCGTGCGCGGTAGTGGACTGCTGGCGCCGCCATGGCAGCACCCGGGAGCCGGTTGCCATGGTCAAAGTCTACGAACGAGCGAAGAGTCCCCTAGCGGCGGCGACGTTTGCGCGGTCGAGGCGGATGGGTGAGCACGTTGCTCGAGGTGTTCTTCAACACCGACGATTCGCGCGTCACCTGCGATTCTGCTGCGGCCTTCTGCGCCGCTCGGGTGGTGGTGTGCTCGAACAATGCCGCCATCTCGGCTCCTTGCGCCACCACTCCGGCCACGCTCGAATACTTCGGTTCCCGATTCTTGAGTACGGCCAGGAGCGGTGTCGCAACGAAGATCGAGGAGTACGTGCCCGTGAGCATGCCCACCAGCAGCGCAATGGCGAATTCCTGCAGGTTGGTTGCGCCCATGATGAACGATCCGACCACCAACAACGAAATCACCGGCAAGGCCGAGGACAACGTGGTGTTGAGTGAGCGGGCCAAGACCTGGTTCGACGACACGTTGACGATGTTGCCCATCGACATCTTGGAGGTGGCGAAGCGATCGATGTTCTCTCGAACCTTGTCGAAGACGACCACGGTGTCGTAGAGGGAGTATCCCAGAATCGTGAGGAACGCAACGACGGTGGCGGGCGTTACCTCGAAACGGAAGATTGCATAGACGCCGACCGATACCAAAACGTCGTGTGCCATCGCGGCAATGGCTGCGATCGCCATCTTCCATTCGAATCGCCACGCGATGTAGAGCGATACGAGAACGAAGAACACCAGCAGTGCACGAATCGCCTTCAAGGTAATACTGCGCCCCCACGACGAGCTCACCGCGGCCACGCTGACATCCTGTGTTTCCAGTCCGGCCGTCGACGCCAACGCAGCCTGCACCGCAACACGCACCTCATCGGGCTGGTCGCCCACTTGCACCCGAATGCGCTCACCCTCCACACCTTGGAGCGTTTGCAGCTTGGCATTGGCAGTCTCGATGCCATTGGCTTCCAACACGTCGCGCACCGCGTCCTGATCCAACGTGGCGGTCGCCGGTGCCTCCCAGGCAACTCCTCCCTTGAAGTCGATACCGAGGTTGAGGCCACCAAAGACGAGCACGATGATCGACACGAGCACGAACGAACCCGACACCACGAAGGCGGGCTTTCGCTTGCCGTAGTAGTCGACGGTGGTCTCGCCGCGATACAGGCGGCCGAAGGATGCTCCGATACTCACGCGATCACCTCCGTGCTCCGTGGCGGCTTGATACCCAACATCGATCGGTTGACCATGAACTTGCTGCGCGCCAGCAACAGCATGGCCGGACGGGTGAAGAACCATACGATGACGACGTCCGCGAGCGTGGCTAGACCGAGGAAGAACGCGAAGCCACGTACCGAACCCACGGTCAGCCACCACAACACCGCAGCGGCAAGGAACGACACCGTGTCCGCGGCGAGTACGGTGCGCCATGCACCAGCGAAGCTTCGCTGCGCGGAGTTCCGCAGCGTTCGACCCGAGGTCAACTCGTCCTTCAGACGTTCGAAGAACACGATGTAGGAGTCCACTGCGATACCAATGGAAACGATGATGCCGGCGATACCTGACAGTGAAAGTGCCAGGCCGTTGGTCTTGGACAGGTAGGTGATGATCGAGAACTGCAGGCCGATGGAAACGGCCAAGCCGAAAAACACGATGATTGCCACGAAGCGGTAGTAGGCCAGCATCACCAGGAACACGAGGAGTAAACCAACCAGTCCCGAGATGATGGCGGCTCGCAGCGAGTCACTGCCGAGCGTGGGTGAGACCGTTTGCACTTGCGACACCTCGAACTTCACCGGCACCGCGCCGAACTCCAGGATCTTCGCCAGGTCGCGGGCGTCCTGCTCGGTGAAGTCACCAGTGATCTGCACTTCCCCGCCGGTGAAGATCGCCTCCTGCACCACCGGTGCCGAGATGACCTCTCCATCGAGCACGATGGCGATCTGAGCAGTCGGACACGTTGCATCACGCGAGAAGCAACGCGACGTCAGTGCATTCCAGATGTTCTCCCCTTCGGCGCCGCCGCGAAGCTGCACCACCACCGACCAACTCGAGCCTTGAATGTTGGCCGAGGCGTTGTTTTCGAACACCAATCCCGTGGCTGCAACCGGCCCGACGAGGTAGGCGAATCCGTCACGCCCAAGGAGCACTTCCGACCCCTCCGGAAGCTGGCTGTCGACGGCGGAGCCATCTTCGGGTGTGGCATCGATCGGTTCGGCATCGGTTGGACCGTCGTCGGTGGCGGCCACCGAGGTGTCCGTGACCGCAACGGTGGTGTCGGTCGTTGGCACGGTGGTGTCGGTGGTTGGCACCGTCGTATCGACCATGGGTCGTGCTCCACGCG
>JAFMFM010000051.1 GCA_017856115.1 Actinomycetota bacterium
CAGCGTCAGCTCGAGCCACCACCGTCATCGAGCCGCTGCCGTTGTCGGACACCGTCAAGGAGGTGGAGAGCTCCACCTGACACGCGGTAAGGGGTACGACGAGAAGTACGCAACCTGCTGCGACGATGATCCGACGCAGAGTACTGCGCCGCAGAACACAGCGCCGTCGGTTCACTCGTTGGTGGCGGCGCCACCTTCGCCCGCCCCGGCGAGATCTACACCGACCGGCGGTTTGAATCCTTCGACTGCGGTGAACGTGATGCGTTGTTCGCCGGGGTTCTCGGGGTCGTCCTCTACACCAACCACCACGATTTCACCGGCGACGAACTTCTTGTTGAGCAAACGTTCGGAGAGCGGATCCTCGATGAGGCGCTGCAGCGCCCGGCGCAGTGGACGTGCGCCAAGTTGCGGGTCGTAGCCGCGCTTGGCGAGCAATTCTTTCGCCGGTTGTGTGAGTTCGAGACCCAGGCCAAGACCTTCGAGTTGGCTCACCAGTCGCTTGCTCATGAGATCAACCATGGAGATGACGGCTTCCTGGGTGTGCTCGTGGAACACGATGACTTCATCGATGCGGTTCAAGAATTCCGGTCGGAAGTGAACTTTGAGTGCCTCATTCACCTTGTCGCGCATACGTGCGTACGACATGGCTTCGTCGTTCTTGCCGAAGCCAACGTTTGCCTTGCGCAGGTCTTGGGTGCCCAAGTTGGAGGTCATGATGATGACCGTGTTGCGGAAGTCGGTGGTACGACCCTGTGCATCGGTGAGGCGACCTTCCTCGAGAATCTGCAGGAGGGTATTGAATACGTCCGCATGGGCTTTTTCGATCTCGTCAAAGAGCACAACGGAGAACGGCTTGCGTCGAACGGCCTCCGTCAGTTGACCGCCTTCGTCGTAACCCACGTATCCCGGGGGTGACCCCACCAGGCGACTCACGGTGTGCTTCTCCATGTATTCGCTCATGTCGAGCGAGATGAGGGCGTCCTCGTCACCGAACAAGAACTCGGCCAAGGTCTTGGCTAGTTCGGTCTTGCCCACGCCGGTCGGACCCAAGAAGATGAACGAGCCGCTGGGACGCTTCGGATCCTTCAGGCCCGCCCGGGTACGACGGATGCTCTGGCTGACCGCCTTGATGGCATCCTCTTGTCCGATGATTCGCTTGTGCAGCTCGGCTTCCATGTTGAGCAACTTGGCGGTCTCTTCTTCGGTGAGCTTGTACACCGGAATTCCCGTCCACACGCTCAACACTTCGGCGATGGCCTCCTCGTTCACTTCGTCGTACAGGTTGATGCCCTGGGCCTTTACGTCGGCCTCCTTTTGGGCGCGCTCGTCGAGCAGTGTTCGCTCCTGGTCACGCAAACGACCCGCTTCCTCGAAGCGCTGATCCTCGACCGCCTTCTTCTTTGCGGCCTGTACCTCTTTGATTTTGTTCTCGATTTCCTTCAGATCCGGCGGCGTCTTCATCCGCTTGATACGCAGACGACTTCCGGCCTCGTCGATGAGGTCGATGGCCTTGTCCGGCAGGTGTCGGTCGGAGATGTAACGATCGGCCATATTGGCCGCAGCCACCAATGCCTGATCGGTGATGGTCACTTGGTGGTGACTCTCGTACTTGTCACGAATGCCCTTCAGGATTTCGATGGTGTGGGCGACGGACGGCTCGTCCACCTTCACGGGTTGGAATCGGCGTTCGAGTGCAGCGTCCTTCTCGAAGTGCTTTCGGTACTCATCGAGCGTGGTGGCGCCAATGGTCTGGAGTTCGCCACGCGCCAACATCGGCTTGAGAATCGATGCTGCGTCGATTGCACCTTCCGCCGCTCCGGCACCAACCAGTGTGTGGATTTCGTCGATGAACAAGATGATGTCGCCGCGAGTACGAATCTCCTTGAGAACCTTCTTCAATCGTTCCTCGAAGTCGCCTCGATAGCGACTGCCGGCAACGAGTGCGCCGAGGTCGAGCGTGTAGAGCTGTTTGTTGGCAAGCGTCTCCGGAATGTCGTTGCTGACGATGCGCTGGGCGAGACCCTCGACGATGGCGGTCTTGCCGACACCGGGCTCGCCAATGAGGACGGGGTTGTTCTTGGTGCGGCGCGACAAAATCTGCATGACACGTTCCATCTCCCGCTGACGACCGATGACGGGATCGAGCTTCTTGTCGCGCGCCAATTGGGTGAGGTTGCGACCGAACTGATCGAGAATCTGGCTTCCACCTTTCTCGGTGGGGGTGTCCTTTGCACTGATGGGCTCCCCTTTGCCCTCGCCGGTGGCACCCTCGTATCCGCTCAAGAGCTGGATCACCTGTTGTCGCACGCGTGAAAGATCGGCTCCGAGCTTCACCAGCACCTGGGCCGCTACACCCTCGCCTTCGCGAATGAGACCGAGGAGGATGTGTTCGGTGCCGATGTAGTTGTGTCCCAACTGCAATGCCTCGCGCAACGACAATTCGAGCACCTTTTTTGCGCGTGGGGTGAAGGGAATGTGACCCGACGGCGACGAGCCACCCTGGCCGATGATCTCCTCGACCTGGGCGCGCACCGCTTCGAGCGAGATGTTCAGCGCCTCCAATGCCTTGGCTGCAACGCCTTCACCTTCATGAATGAGTCCGAGGAGGATGTGTTCGGTGCCGATGTAGGAGTGGTTGAGCAGCCGCGCTTCTTCTTGCGCCAACACGACCACTCTGCGGGCCCTGTCGGTGAAACGTTCGAACACTGCTACTACCGCCTTACCGGGGAATTCCGACCCCGTGTCGTATCGGAAAGTGTACCCCCGTGCCGACTTTCTACGAGAGGACGTGCTGTGAGGGAGTCGTGAAAATCAACGCACGAATGGGAGCAGATTGTGACCTCTGTCCCCGGTACCCGGGTGGGAGTTTGTGGTGATGGGTACGAGGTCCAACCATCGTCGACGCATAGCCTGACCTGGTGAATTTGGTGTCGCCGCTCCTCGAGTTGCCGCTCATGATCGGCGACCGCGAACGTGTCGAGTCGGCGTTGCGTACCTCGGTACAGACGGCCGACCCATATCTCACCGAGATCGCATCGCACCTCATCATTGCCGGTGGCAAGCGACTTCGTCCGGTGCTCGCAGTGGCGGCAGCCCAAGTCGGTACCGATGCTCCAGTGCTCGATGACGTCATCCAGGGAGCCATCGCCTGTGAATTGGTGCATCTCGGTTCGCTCTACCACGACGACGTGATGGATGAGAGCGCCACTCGACGTGGTGTTGAAACGGTGAACGCCAAGTGGGGGAACCTGCAGGCAATCGTCGCTGGCGACTTCTTGCTCGCGCGAGCCTCGGAGATCGCCGCGTCGCTTGGCAACGAGGTGTCGGGCTTGTTGGCCCGGACCATCGGCCGACTGTGCGAGGGTCAGGTGGAGGAGTTGCGCCACACCTACGACCGCGGGCGGACCGTGCCTTCCTATCTGGTGAGCATCCAAGGCAAGACCGCATCACTCTTTTCGACGTCGGCTCGAATCGGTTCGCTGATGGCGGGCCATCCGCGTCACGTCACCGAAACCATTACGAACGTTGCGGATGCCTATGGCATGGTGTTTCAGATCGTCGACGACGTACTCGACATCGTGGCGACTGATGAACAGTTGGGTAAACCCGCGGGTCACGATCTCGAAGAAGGCGTGTATACGTTGCCGGTGCTCCTCACGTTGGCTGCAGACACCGCCGAGTCACGTGAGCTGTACGACCTGCTCGGGTCACCGCTCACCGCCAAAGAGCGCACCAAGGCACTGAAGATCGTTCGCAACGGAAACGGGTTGGCAGATGCTCTCGATACGGCTCGCAGCTATGCGGCAATCGCCGAGTCGGCATGCGCACATTTGCCCCCGGGTGTGGCCACCGACGCACTGCGCCGTGCCCCTCGGGCGCTGCTTGATTCGCTCGATTAACCGAGTACTCGCTCGGCGGCTGCGAGGCCGGAAAGCACCGCACCCTCGACGCGCGGACCCGCGAATGCATCGCCGGCCAGGAAGATACCGTCATGCGACCAGCAACGCTCATGCCATGTGGTGCGAGGAGTCGCCATCCGCCAGCGCTTTGGTTGGTGTTCGATGATCGTCGCTCCGCCGATCCATTCAGCGGCAAGTGACATCACCGTGGCGTGCGTGGATTCCTGATCGTTCCACCAGTTGCTTTCGCTGAACGAGGGGTTGCAGTGGAATGTGAGCGCCCGCCTCGGACTGACGCCCTTTTGCATGTTGTCGGCGACGAACGAGAACGTGGAGTCACCGTCCTGAACACCACCCGGCGCCGGAATGTTCGTATCACCATCGACGACGACGAGCGCGGCGATGGTCTTGTCGTACTCGATCGTACGAATACCGTCGGGAATCTCGAGATTGGTGTTGGCGAGTAGTGACATCGACTGTGGAATCGGACTCGTAATGACCACTGCGTCGGCCTCGAATGACGAGCCATCATCAAGGTTCACCCTCCAGCCCTTGCCTCGTCGTTCCACGCTGAAGACCATGTGCGAGCAACGCACGTCCAAGCCCCGTGCCATGTGTTTGGTGATCGTCGTCATGCCGTTGGTGCCGCAGTATCGCGGATGACCGTCGGATGTTCCAAAGCCCCTGCACCATTCGCGTGCGACCCCCGCGTGCAACCAATCGTCGGCGACGTTGGCGAATTCGTTGCTGCGAACGGTGAAGAACTGTGCTCCGTGATCCAACACGGCGCCGCCCATACGACGCGTAGCGCATCGCCCACCGGTGGATCTGCCCTTGTCCAATACCACCACCTCGTGTGATTTCGTAGCGATGTGTCGTGCCGCGGTCAATCCACTGAGCCCTGCTCCCACGACGACGACGCGCATCGTCCGTCAACTTGCCTTGAGGGTGGACCCGCCGGGTTCGATGGTTCGCTCGAGTTGTTCGGTTCGATCGATGAAATCGATGACGATTCGATTGAACGTCGAGGCATGTTCCACCATGAGGCCGTGTGCGGCACCGGAAATGACCACCAGCTCTGCGTGGGGAATGCGCTCGGCAATTTCCTCACTGTCAGCTCGCGGGGTGAGAATATCCTGGTTTCCCACCACTACCAACGTTGGCACCAAGATATTGGATAGCTCGGCCACCATGGAGTCGTCGGTGTCGAGGATCGCCTCTACCTGCTTGGTGAAACCCGTAGATGGTCGAAAAGTTGCGAGTGGACCGAGCCAACCGATGGCAGGTGCGAGCCGTCTGAACGACCGTGGCCCGACCATCCAACGCATCGACTCGTCGGCCCATTGGCGTATCCCACGAACGTTCGCAGTATCCGCCCAATGCTGCAATAATTCCGATCGCCATGGAAGGTTTCGGCACGCCGTACACGCCAGGGTGAGTGAACGAACACGCTCTGGATACTTCACGGCAAGAATTTGCGATATCGCTCCGCCCATCGATGCACCAACGATGTGCGCGGACTCGACGCCACAGGAGTCGAGCACCGCAAGGGCATCATCCGCCATGTCCTCCAACGTGAATTTCGTGATGGGGATCGAACTGCGACCGGCTCCACGATTGTCGAATGCAATCGTGCGGAACTTCGTAGCCATCGCGAAGCGCTGAAGGGCCCAGCCGTTCTTGTTCATGCCGAGACCTTGAATCAAGAGCACGGGTGGAGCATCGCTTCGCCCCGTTACTTGCGTATGGATGGTTACGCCATCCGGCCGCCTGACGTAGGGCATCAGGCAACCCGCTCCACGTCTCTTCGAGGACCGATTCGAACGATTGATGGCCAGGAGTACAGCCGCTCGACGACGTCGAGCGTGGAGTGCAATGGCTGGTAGCCCAGATCACGAACTCCGGTGACTGCGTTGCGTCCATGTCGCAACAGCTCGATGACGTGATCGGGGAGAGGGGCACCGGCCAATGTGGTGAACGATGCAGCAATCCGCCATGCGGGAGCCGCAACGGGCGCCACGACTCGTCGACCCTGGCGCGCCACCGCACTGATTCGTATCGGGTTCTGTGCCGCCACGTTCACAACTCCGTGGATGCCGTTTGATGCAGCATGGACCACCGCTCGGGCTGCATCGTCATCAGCCAGCACTTGAAACGTTGCGCGCGAAAACGGGTCGACGGGAATGACCGGCAGCCGCAGGAGACGCCCGAGCGGGCTCGGCACATGTGCTCCGATGACCGGCGCAAAACGCAAGGCGGTCACGGTGGCGGTGCGCGGTGCGGCGGAACGAAGCATGGTCTCGAGTTCGACCAGCATGTGTCCGTACGTGGAGGTCGGTGAGACGAGGGCGGACTCGTCGGCTGGTTGTCGAAGTGGGGCGCCGTAGACCTCGAGTCCGGAACGAAGAATCAGCCGCGAGAGCCCATCCAGGTGGGTGAGCGCATCACAGAGTGCTCGTGCATAGTTTCCTGTCGCGATGCGGGCGTCGCTGGTGCCGAGCCGTGCGTGGGGTTCCCACACCCCGAGGTGAACGATGACGTCGGGTCGGTGCCCAACCACTTGGTGCACGAAGCTTGCTTGCTCATCATGTTCGATTCGTACGAACGTGGTGCGACGTAGCCGGCGGCGCGGAGGATGAACGTCGATTCCAAGAATGTCGGAAAATTGCGCGTCGTGTTCGAGGAGAGCCGTGGTGAGTGAGCCGAGTTCGCTACCAACGCCGACCACCAGCAAACGCTGTTGCGACATACGGTTCAGAGTAGCGAGTGGCGTACCGTGCCGCGAACGTTACGGGGATCGAAGTTCGTGGGCACGAAAAATCAGCGACCGAGAAGCCGGCTCAAGTGCACGATTGGTGAGTCGCTCGATGAGCGTGACGGCCTCCGTCGGCTCTTCCACCACACCGAGCCATCGAAGATACGTGCCCATGATGCTGATCAACTGATCTCCGACCTCCTCGGCATGCACGATGACGCGTGCACCGGAGGAGAGCAAACCGTTGAGTTCGTTGAAGAACGTTTGACACCACTGGTCGATGTCATCGCTGGTGAGAAGCGGCAGGTGTCGACAGGGCATACCCAACTCGTCGTAGGTGTGCAGGTTGTGTGGTGCGCCACTGATGTTGACGATCCACTGGAAATCGTTCTCACGCAACCAGATGACCTCTTCCTGGCGTCGCACCTTGCGATGACTTGCCCCGTAGCCACCCGGACGCTCGCAAATAGCGAGCTGATTCTTCACGATCCAGATGAGATCACGGGGCTGAATTCCGAGGGCCCACTTGCCACGTAGTTTCTGAGACATCGGGTGACGATGTTACCTCATGCCGACGACGTGCAGTTCCAGACGTTGACGACTGCGTCGAACTGAACGACCACCTCCAACGTCGCATGCATTTGCTTCACCACGTGCGACGGCGAGGACACGTTCCACCGTCGCGAGATCGGGGGGCTTCGGATTGCTGAGCCATTGTCGAATCGCCCGTCGAGCAAGAGGAAGTGGCGCGGCGCTGATGGCGCGGGCATCCGTTGGGTCGATCATTGCTGCGAGTTCTTCCAGTACGTCGTCATCGTCGCGAAGGATGGCTGCTTGACGAGCCAGTACGTCGACCACGTCACGCTTCGCGATGTCCACAAGCAACGGCACGACTTCCTTGCGGATTCGAACACGCTGAAAGCGAAGATCATCGTTCATTGAATCGTGCGCGGGAGTGACGCCAAGTTCGGCGCAGAGGGCATGGGTTTCGCTTCGTCGGATGCCCAACAGCGGTCGGTCAACACGACGCATCCCGGCAAGACCTGCCGTGCCCGAGCCACGGAGCAGGTTGATGAGCACCGTTTCCGCCTGATCGTCGGCGGTATGGCCGATGAGGACATCGGCTGGCAGTACGGCGTACCGGGCGTCGCGAGCCCGCGCCTCCAGGTTTGCCCCCGGCGCCACTTCAACCGAACGCAACTCGTAGGCGACTCCAAGCTCTTTGCAGATGTCCTCGACGTAGGCGGCGTCATGGAGTGATTCGGGACGAAGACCGTGATCCACGTGCCATGCGGTGACTCGAGCCTCGGAACGTACTGCCAGCAGTAGAAGTGCGAGCGAATCTGCGCCTCCTGAAACCGCGCAATGCAAGTCCGTTTGCGACGGAAACGTCGTTCGCGCCAAAAGGTTGGTGGCGAGAGTCGACGAAAATAGTGCGTCAGTGATGGCGCTCACGGCGCACCGGTCCTAGGAGGACTGCTGTTGTGCGCGACGCTGCGCGCGGGTGGGGTGCTTCTTTGCTTCCACCGATCGAAGGTATCCGGCGACCAACGACACAACGGCGCCGATTCCGGCAATCAACAAACCAGCGCCGAGCCACCAGTGCCAAGGAACAGCTGCCAACA
>JAFMFM010000052.1 GCA_017856115.1 Actinomycetota bacterium
ACGGTGGTGTCGGTGGTTGGCACCGTCGTATCGACCATGGGTCGTGCTCCACGCGATTCACCTGGGCCACCTTCGTCGGGCAACGTGGTGTCACTCGGGATCGTGGTCTCGGTCGACGCGGGCACCTCGCTCGGCTCCGACGTGTCGAACGCACCCGATTGCAGCACAGGTCGCAGCTGCAAATCACCGGTGCGACCGACGATGTCGAGCGCTCGCTGTTGATCCTTCACACCGGGCAGGTTCACCACCACGGTGTCGCCTTGGCGAATGATCTCGGGTTCCGCCACACCGATGGAGTCCACGCGCGAACGAATGATCTCGACCGCGACATCGAGTGCAACCGCGTCATAGTCGCCCTCCGGCTGCAACGTGACCGACGCACCGCCCTGCAGGTCGAGACCGAGTGACGGCTGGTTGCCGGTGCCAACGGTGATACCGAGCGCCACGGCCGCCACGAGCACGATGCCGATGAGTGAGGCAAGCAAGCGACGCTTCATTGTGCGGACACCAGGAACCTCGACATCGTCACCATCCCCACGAGCTCGACTACCGCGGCAAACGCCTGGAAGTTACTTCTTGTCCTGCTCGCTCGAGGAATCGGCTGGCGACGTGTCGGCCTTCTTCGACTTCTTGGCCGGCTTGGGCTGTGCGATGGGGGATCCATCCATGTTCACCCGACTACCCACCGAACCCTTCATCACCTGCACCTGCACACCTTCGGCGATCTCCACCCAGAGGAAGCGGTCCTCGATACCGGTCACCACCCCGATGATGCCGTTGGTCAACAGCACCGAATCGTTCACGGCAATTGCCGACTGAAGAGCCGCTGCCTCCTTCTGACGTTTGCGCTGCGGGCGCAGGAGGAGGAAGTACATCACCACGAAGATGAGGATGAGCGGCAACAATCCCAGGATTCCCCCACCGGTGGAGCTGGTGGTTTCTTCGGCGGCGAGGATGGTACGGAAAACGAGGCTGGACATGGATACTTACGCTACCGTCGCCCACACATCGCGTACCCGAGAGCGCAGCGCCTGAAACGTTCCACCGATGATCGAACTTCGCGCCTGCTCCATGAGCGACAGTGTCCATGCCACGTTGTGATAGGACACCAAACGCGATGCGGTCGGCTCACCGACCTGGAAGAGATGGCGAACGTAGCCACGCGAGTGGCGTTGGCACACCATGCACCGGCAGTCGACGTCGATCGGGTCGTTGCTCTCGACGAACTCGGCGCGCTTCAAGTTCACCCTTCCCTGCGACGTGAGCGCCGTTCCGTGCCTGCCAAGACGGGTTTGCAGCACGCAGTCGAACTGATCGACACCAAGTGCGATCGCTTCGATCATCGATGCGGGGTCACCCACTCCCATGAGGTATCGCGGCTGGTTGGTCGGAAGTTCGGCAATCGCGGCTGCCAGCGCAGGCAACATTTGCTCTCGCGTCTCACCGACGGAGAGTCCACCGATGCCGTAGCCGTCGAAGTTCAACGAGGCGATTTGTCGCGCACTCTCCCGCCGCATTCGTTCGCTTATCCCGCCCTGCACGATGCCGAAGAGCGATTGATCCGAACGGGTGTGTGCGTTTCGCGCGCGCTTCGCCCACAATGTCGTGCGTCGCATCGCTTCACCCACGACGTCGTCGCTCGAGGGCAACGGTGGGCATACGTCGAGTGCCATCTGAATGTCCGCGCCGAGCAGTTGCTGCGTTGCAACGGCCGACTCGGGCGTGAAGCGGTGCTTGGATCCGTCGTAGGTGGAGGTAAAGGTGACACCGTCGTCGTCCACCTCCGGCTCGAGTGAGAACACCTGGAATCCACCGGAGTCCGTGAGCGTGAGGCCCTTCCACCCGGCGAATGCGCCGAGACCTCCGAAGTGTGCGACAGTCTGCGCACCCGGTCGCAACATCAGGTGGTACGTGTTGCCCAGCACGATCTGGGCACCGAGTTGTTCGTAGTCCTGCGCGCTCAAGTACTTGATTGCTCCTCGGGTACCCACCGGCATGAACGTTGGTGTCACGTAGGTACCGCGAGCCAATGTGACGATGCCGGCCCGGGCAGCTCCGTCGACCGCGCTGATCTCCATGTGCGCGCGGAACATCGTCGTCAGGCTAGGAGCGGCAAGCCGACGAGCACGTCAGTTGCGCGAGCGGTCGAGCAACATCGCATCGCCGAACGACAAGAAACGATACTGCTGCCTCACGGCGTGCTCGTACAAGTTTCGCCAGCGATCGCCCACGAATGCGCTGATCATGAGCAACAACGTGGTCCGCGGCATGTGGAAGTTGGTGAGCATCATGTCGACGTATGCGAAGTGGAACCCCGGCGTGATGAAGAGGTCCGTGCGACCCGAGGATCTTCCGGTGACGCCGACCGATTCGAGGGCCCGTGTTGCCGTGGTACCGACGGCCACCACACGACGTGCGGACTCCACGGTGGCCAGCGCCTCGGCAGGCACGTGGTACGACTCGGTATGGATCACGTGGTCACGCGGATCATCGGTGGTCACCGGCGCGAACGTGTCGAGCCCGACCACGAGCTCCACCGACACCGTGGGGATTCCCATCGCCCGAATTTCGGCCAGGAGTTCGGGCGTGAAATGCAAACCTGCAGTCGGCGCGGCGGCGGATTTCGCGTCGCGTGCATACACCGTTTGGTACCGACTCTGGTCCCCGAGCCGTTGGGTGATGTAGGGCGGTAACGGCATTTCGCCGAGCCGGTCGATCAGTGCGTCGGGATCGGGGTGCACGAATTCCACACGAAACGTGTCGCCCTTGACACCACGGCCCTGCACCACGAGGACCTCCGCTCCGTCCGCGCCGTGCAACACTTCCCCGGACTTCATCTTGCGACCGGGTCGCAGCAGTGCTTCCCAGGTTCCATGCGAATCGTCCAGCGGCTCGAGCAACAACACTTCGACGGCTCCCCCGCTCGACCGCGAGAGATACAAGCGTGCCGGCACCACCTTGGTGTCGTTTACGACGAGCACGTCGCCGTCCCTCAGGTATCGCGGTAGATCGCGCACGATGGCATCGGCCGGCACCTCGGAACCTCGGTCCACCAACAACCGAGCCGAGTCGCGCGGCTCGGCGGGGACCTGTGCAATCAGTTCAACCGGAAGCTGGTAGTCGATGTCGGAAAGTTGCACCTGCCACCGACTCCCGTGCGCTGGAGTTAGAACAGTTCCGGCGAACGCTCGGGCGGGGTGAGCCCGAGGTGGGTGAACGCCGCCGCAGTTGCCACCCGACCGCGTGGCGTGCGTGCGAGGAATCCTTCACGGATGAGGAACGGTTCGTAGACGTCTTCGATGGTTTCGGTCTGCTCGCTCACCGCAATGGCCAACGTGGAGAGCCCCACCGGTCCGCCGGCAAAACGCTCGCAGATCACCTGCAACACTGCGCGATCGACCTTGTCCAGGCCGAGGCGGTCGACGCCGAACGTGCGGAGCGCTTCGTCGGCGACATCGACACTCACCGCACCACACGCTCGCACCTGTGCATAATCGCGCACACGACGCAACAACCTGTTGGCGATACGCGGAGTACCACGCGACCGCGAGGCGATCTCGCGTGCGGCATCAGCTTCGATGGTGATGCCCAGGATGGTGGCCGCTCGCTGCACGATCTGGCGCAACTCGTCGGGTTCGTAGTACTCCAAACGTGACACCAAACCGAACCGATCGCGCAACGGACCGGTGATCATTCCCGTACGTGTGGTGGCGCCGATCAGCGTGAACTTCGGCAACGTGAGGCGAATCGACGATGCGGCAGGGCCCTTGCCCACCACGATGTCGATTTGGAAGTCCTCCATGGCCGGGTACAGGATCTCCTCGACCACACGCGACAATCGATGCACTTCATCGATGAAGAGCACATCGCGGTCCTCCAACTTGGTGAGGATCGCCGCCAGATCGCCGGCGCGTTCCAGGGCCGGTCCGGACGTAACGTGCAACTTTGCACCCATCTCGTTGGCCACGATCGTGGCCATGGTGGTTTTGCCCAAGCCTGGCGGACCAGCCAGGAGGAGATGATCGGCCGCCTCGTTCCGTTGTCGTGCCGCTTCCAACACGATGGAAAGATGCTGCTTGAGTTCTCCTTGCCCGACGAAGTCGGCGAGTTTTCGCGGACGAAGTTCGCTGTCGGCACGCACATCGGCGTCGTCGCGAGCGATGGGGTCGACGAATTCCTCACGCACGACGTGCCCCCAACAAACTGAGTGCTTCGCGCAACATGGTTGCCGAATCGCCCATGGTGAGCTCACGCAAAACGTTGCGAATCTCGTTGTCGTCATAACCCAGACCCACCAATGCGTCACGTACGTCGCTCATGCCACCACCGCGCTCCCCCACCGGACGTGGCTCGTCGATCGTGGGCAGATTCAGACGGTCCTTCAACTCCAGCAACAATCGTTCGGCCGTCTTCTTGCCCACGCCGGGCACCGAGGTGAGGCCTGCTACATCGCCTGCCAGCACGATGTCCACCAACGTCCGTGGCGGATGAGTTGCCAAGATCGCCATCGCCAGTGCCGGTCCGATGCCGTTCGTCTCGATCAACACGGCGAAGGTCCGACGCTCGTCGCGATCGAGGAATCCGAACAGCAATTGGGCGTCCTCGCGCACATGGTGGTGCACGTGCAGGAACGCCTCGGTCGTCGGCTCCAGTTCCGCCAGGGTTCGTGGCGTCACCGTTACCACGTACCCCACGCCGGCCACTTCGATGAGTGCCGTGGAATCGCTCACTCGTTCCAGCACGCGACCACGCAAGGATCCGATCATCGCGCCATGGCTCCCGCCACGCTGCGGGCGAACGGTTCGCTGGCAATGTGACACAACGCCAAGGCCGCCGCATCGGCTGCATCGGGCGGCGTCGGCAAGGTTCGTAAACCACAACGCAGTTGCACCATGCGTTGTATCTCTTCCTTGCTTGCTGCGCCGAAACCCGCCACGGCCTGCTTCACCTGGGTCGGCGTGTATTGCACCACACGACAACCTCGTGACGCCGCGAGTGCCAGGACCACACCGCTGGCTTGACCAACGCTCATCGCCGTGCGGGTGTTGTGCTGGAAGAACACTCGCTCCACGGCGACCGCCGAGGGTGAGAATTCCTCCAGTAGCGCGAGGACGTCGGCATGCAGGCGCCCCAGCCGATCGGGCAGCACATCACCTGCAGGGGTGGTCAGCACACCCAGCGCCAGGAGTGACGGCTGCTGACCCGGCCGCACTACCGCGTACCCGCACCGTGTGAGACCCGGGTCGATACCCAGCACCACGCCCGGTGAACTGGACTGCGACGAGGTCTCGTTGGTCCCTTTTCGGGGGGCGAACATGTGTTTGATGCTAGCGGATGGCGGTGATCGCGTCGACCAATTCCCCCACCGGGCGGTACGTCACACCGACGACGGCACGATGGGCGTATCGCACCACCCCGGCACCGTCCACCACGAACACGCTTCGTCGCGGCAGATCCATCAAACCCAGAACTCCGTAGGCACGGTGCACCGCCTTGTCGACGTCGGCCAGGAGCGGAAATCGGAACCCGTGCTTGGCGGCGAATGCCTCGTGGCTCGCCACGTCTTGAGCGGAGATGCCGAGCACCTGCGCCGAGAGCCCGGCGAACTGGCTGAGTTCGTCGTTGTACGAGCACAACTGTTTGGTACACACCGGCGTGTTGTCACCCGGATAGAACACCAACACCACGGGTGAACCGCGATACTGCGACAACGAGTAGTTCCGGGCACCGGTACCGGGCAGCGTGAAGTCGGGTGCAGCGTCACCAACGTTGATGCCCCGACTCATGATGCCACCGACTCGAGGAGCGCCTCGGAGATGTCGAAATTTGCGTACACGTCCTGCACGTCGTCGTGCTCCTCGAGTTCGTCCATGATCTTGAGTATGGCCTTGGCGTCCGCCGCATCGGTCACCGGGACGACCGCCGACGACACCATGGTGCTCTCCGCCGACTGCACGGGCAGGTTGGCGGCGTCCAATGCAGCCTTCACCTCCCACACCTTGGTGGCTTCACAGGAAATACGCCAGACCGAACCGTCGTCCACCAGGTCCTCCGCTCCACTTTCCAGCACCACGTTCATCACGTCGTCCTCGCCAGCGGTGCGATCCACCAGGATGACTCCCTTGCGGCTGAATTGCCACGCAACCGCGCCGGGCGCGGCCATCGAGCCGCCGCACTTGGTGAAGATTGCACGTACGTCCGAGGCCGTGCGATTTCGGTTGTCGGTGAGAATGTCGATCAGCAACGCGACTCCGCCCGGTGCGTACGCCTCGTAGGTGATGGCCTCGTAGTCGGATCCCTGCGCCTCGCCGGTGGCGCGTTTGATGGCGCGATCGATTGCATCATTGGTCATCGAGGCAGCCTTGGCTTTCTGGATGATGGTGCGAAGCGCCGCATTTGAAGCCGGATCACCGCCACCTTGTCGCGCCGCGACGTCGATCTGACGCGCCAATTTGGCGAACGCCTTTCCCTTCTTCTGATCGATCGCCGCCTTCTTGCGTTTGATCGTGGCCCATTTGGAGTGTCCGGACATGAGCGCCTCCTACCTGCGTTCCACGGTGTCGACGAGTTCGAGGAACATACGGTGTACGCGGTCGTCGTCGGTGAGCTCGGGATGGAACGATGCCGCCATAACGGACGTTGAGCGTACGAGCACCGGCGCACCGTCGCATTCGGCGAGCGCCATCACGTTCGCCCCCATGCGTTCGATCCTGGGGGCGCGAATGAACACCGCGTGAAGTGGCTCGGCGTCGCCCGACAGCGTCAGGTCGGTTTCGAAACTGTCCACCTGGCGACCGTATGCGTTGCGTCGCACGTCGATGTCGATGGCAGCGAACGACCGCTGATCATCCCGACCATCCAGCACGTTGCTCGCCAAGAGGATCATTCCGGCACAGGTGCCGAATACCGGCATCCCGTCGGCAATTCGTTTCGCAATGGGGTCGAACAGCTGGGACGTCTCCAACAATTTCGACATGGTGGTGGATTCGCCACCGGGCATCACCAACGCCTCACAATCGTCGAGGTCATGCGGGAGCCGAACTTCGCGTGGCTCACGACCGAGCCGTCGCACCACTTCAGTGTGCGCGGCAAAAGCTCCCTGGAGCGCGAGCACTCCGATGCGAGCGCGCGCCGACATAACCACCCCGAAGCGGGGACCTACCAGCCGCGGTCGGCGTAGCGCTGGTTGACCTCGTCCATCGAGATGCCGGTCATCGGCGCACCGAGCTTGCGACTTACCTTGGCAATGATGTGAGCATCGCGGAAGTGTGTCGTTGCTTCAACGATGGCCTTGGCGCGCGGTGCCGGATCGTCGCTCTTGAAGATTCCCGATCCAACGAACACCGACTCGGCCCCAAGTTGCATGGCAAGTGCGGCGTCGGCTGGCGTGGCGATGCCACCCGCACAGAACAGTGGCACTTGCAACCAACCAGTTTCGGCGATTTCCTGCACGAGCGGCAGCGGCGCGTTGAGCCGCTTTGCCCAGTCGAACAGCTCCGCGGAGTCGGCTTGGGTGATCTTGCGGATGTCGCCGATGATTGAACGAAGGTGTCGCACCGCTTCAACGATGTTGCCGGTGCCTGCTTCTCCCTTCGACCGGATGAGGGCTGCGCCCTCCGAGATGCGACGCAACGCCTCACCAAGATTGGTGGCTCCGCAGACGAACGGCACGGTGAACTTCAGTTTGTCGATGTGATGGGCCTCGTCCGCCGGGGTGAGCACTTCGCTCTCGTCGATGAAATCGACGCCGAGTGCCTCGAGCACCTGGGCTTCGACGAAATGTCCGATTCGCGCCTTTGCCATCACCGGAATGGATACGGCGGCCTTGATGCCTTCGATCATCTCCGGGTCGCTCATGCGAGCAACACCACCATCGCGACGAATGTCGGCAGGAACACGCTCCAACGCCATGACCGCAACGGCGCCGGCATCCTCGGCGATCTTGGCCTGTCCGGGGGTGACCACGTCCATGATCACGCCGCCCTTCAGCATCTCGGCCAAACCGCGTTGAACGCGCATGGAACCTGTGGTGTGTTCGTGCTGCGCCATGGTGCTAGTCAGCGTACCGAAACCGCGCCCCACCCCCGAGACGCGAGGGCGAACGTCACGCCGGACGGCGGGACC
>JAFMFM010000019.1 GCA_017856115.1 Actinomycetota bacterium
GGTCATGGGGCTGGGTCGTTCCCTGGATGAAGTCGGGTGGTTAGAAGGTTTCTTTGGGGCGCGTGGCCGAGTTTTCGAGCCGTGCCACCTTCGTGATGGCACGACGCATCTGACGCACACCATAGCGGGCCCCCGTGCGACGTTGCGCTTCGCGGGCCACGCTTACTGCGCGTTCGAACGCGCGGCGGTAGTTCCCGAGCATGCGGGCTTCCATGTCGCTCAGCAAGAGAGGCTCCACGCTCGGAGCCCAGTCGCGACGCGGGAAATCGAACGCCTCGTAGTCGGACGCGTAGGTGGCCATCAGGCGGTTGGCGGTGTGGATGTCGCACACCCGCTCCACGCGCACCCCCAAGCCCTCGTTGAGTCGCTCCGGGACGATGGGCTTTCCGGAACGTGCGGTGAGCACCCGGGCCAGCGCGTCGATTTCGCCCGGCTGGTCGACGCGCACCAGGGTGTCGTAGTCGATCACATCGGGGCGTGCCAGGTTGGTCTGGGGAAGGAAATGGTGGTCGGTCATGAAGACGTCGGCCTTCTCGCCGAGCACCTTGGCAAAATGCGCGAAGGATGCAGCGAGATCGACGCGTCCGTCGGTGCGCACGTCGTGGGCCAGTTCGATGAGGGTCTTGGTGCGCCTGTGTGCCCGCATGAAGATTCGGTTCTCCCAGGCCGAGTATGCGCGGGAGATCGGGTCGCGCACACTGGTTACCCGCAGCCAGTCGGGTGAAGTGAGCATGTGGCGTTTGTCCCGCGCGGAGAAGTCGGCCAACGTCGACAAGCCGTTCACCTGCGGATGATGAATGGTCTGCGCACGTGACACGTGCATGACGGCCAGTCGATCGACCACGTCGGAATTCCGCGTTCCTTCCGCGGTGGCCAGCATCATCTTGATGGTGGTGCACGCCGCCTTCGGGGTCGGCGTATACAGAACCCGCATCCGAGGGGCAACGAGTACCAGCGGTGCGATGGAGTGGAGTGCGGCGTCGTTGCTCTTGCTTCTTTTCACCAGTGAATTCCGCGGGGGGTGTTGTACATACGTCCAAAAGTAATTCGTCGCAGGAAGGCCTTGCGAATTTGGCGAACTCCGAATCGCGCCGACATCTTTGACTGTGCAGCCCGTGACACACTTGTTACACGTTCGACGGATTGTCGCACCAGTGTGACGAGTTGCGTTTCTGAAGCACTCAGCACGTACGGCTCGACGCTTGGTGCGAATGCGCGACGCTCGAAGCCGAACGCGTCGTAGTCGGACCGATACACCGACATCAGACGAGCGGCGGTGGCTGCATCACATGCGCGATCCAGTGGCACTCCGATGCTTTCGTTGTGTCGCTGCGGTTGGATGTCCTTCCCCGAACGTTCACGGAACACCGCGGCGATCGAGTCGACCCCGCCCGGCTCGTCCACCCGCACGAGAAGGTCGTACCGCACGGCATCGGTTCGTACCACCTGGGATTGCGGCACGAAGTGGTGGTCGCGCATGAAGGCCTGGGGCTGCTGCTCGAGCGCCTCGGAGAATCGGGCGAAACTCGCCGTCATGTCGATGCATCCGTCGCGCAGCACGTCGGGCGCCAGTTCGAAGCCGCCGTCGGTTCGTCCGGGAGCGCGCATGAAGATGCGATTTTCCCACGCCGAGTACGAACGAGCAACCGGGTCGCGCAGTGCGGCCAAACGAATCCACTCCGGCGACTCGAGGATCTCCTCCACCTGGTGCGGGGGAAGTTCGTTCAGTTTCTGCAGTCCGCTCACGTGGCGGTTGTGGATGGTTTGACTGCGGTGCAGGTTGGCGGCCAAAAGACGCGGAATGACGTCGGTTCGAAGCGACCCTTCGGCTTCCGCCAGCATCCATTTGATGGTGGTGCAGGCCACCTTGGTGGTGGGGGTGTACAGCACCTTCAAGCCCGGGGCAACCAGGGTTGATCGGCCGATGTGTCGAACAGCGGGAGTGGATCGGCCGACGGCGTGCACGGTCATCGGGGCTCAGTGATCCAACACGCGGTAGTCGCGAAAGGCACGACCGCCGGTGGCCCGACGCATGACGGCCTTTCGAATCTGGCGGAAGCCATAGCGTGCGCCCGCCTGTTTGGCCGACGCTTGCGACACGCTGAGCAAACGTTCCATCACGCCACGCAACTGATACACGAGTTGCGTCTCGGCGCTGCTCAGCAGGTAGGGCTCGACGCTTGGGGCGTAGTCCCGCTTCTCGAATCCGAATGCTTCGTAGTCCATGAAGTAGGTGGCCATGAGTCGGTTGGCGGTGTGCACGTCGCACAACTTTGTGAGGTCCACCTTCATGCCCTCGTTCAGTCGCGATGCGGTGATGGTCTTTCCCGATCGCTCGCTGATGAGGTTCGACAAGCGGTCCATGTCGTTCTTTTTGTCCACGCGAATGAGCATGTCGTAGTTGATGACGTCGGTTCGCACGATGTGCGCCTGGGGTAGGAAATGTTGGTCGATGGTGAATGCGTCGGTGTGTTCACCGAGCATTCGGGCGAACAACGCAAAGCTGGCGGCGAGGTCGATCCGGCCATCCACCAATACGTCCTGGGAGAGTTCGATGGCGCGGGCGGTTTCGCCCGGAGCGCGGCGGAAAATGCGGTTCTCCCACGCCGAGTACGACCGTGCAACAGGGTCGCGCAACGCCGCGACCCGTACCCAGTCGGAGGATCGGAAGATGTTGTCGATCTCCCGCTTGGGTAGGTCCACCAGTCGGGGTAGCCCGTTGATCACCGGGTCATGGATGGTTTGTGGTCGTGACACGCTCGGATTGGTGATCTGGTCGATCAGGTCGGTCCGATGCGACTGCTCGGCGGTGGCCAACATCAACTTGATGGTGCTGCACGCCACCTTCGGTGTCGGCGTGTACATGATCTTGAGGCTCGGTGCCACCAACGTGAGACCACCGATGGCCAAGAGCGACGTGTCGGAGGGGAAAACGTTCATCGTTCAGTGATCGGCCGTGCCGAGCACACCAAGTTGCCCCAGGTGTTCCAGCACGCGACGCACCGATTCTGTCACGCTCTCACCGTCTCGGGCGACCACGACATCGGGCGAGGTTGGCGCCTCGTACGGCGCATCCACACCACTCAGGCCGCTCATCTCGCCACGACGAACCTTGCCGTACATTCCCTTTGTATCGCGACGCTCGCATTCGGCGAGCGAGGCGGCCACGTGCACCTCGACGAAGTCGAGCCCCGCACCCTCGTGGGCCACCCGTACGCGGGCGCGGTCGGCGGCAAACGGGCTGATGATCGGCACGATTGCGACGACGCCGGCATCCGCGAACAGTCGTGCCACCTCGCCGACACGCCGCACGTTCTCGGTGCGGTCGGCGTCAGTGAACCCGAGATTGGCATTGAGTCCGTGACGCAGGTTGTCGGCATCCAGCACGTACCCGAGTACCGAGCGCTGCAGCAACTCGCGCGAGAGGGCGTCGGCGATGGTCGACTTTCCCGATCCCGACAAACCGGTGAGCCACACCGTGGCGCCGTGCACGTGGTGGTGGGCCCAGCGTTGTTCGCGCGACACGGCAGGTTCGTGCCACACGGCGGCGTTGCCGGGCCCAGTGGCCCCGGGTGATGACGCGGTGCTCATGTGCGAGGCGACAACAGCATGCCCGCGGCACACGTTTGACCGGTGTGCTCGTCCACCAGGATGAACGATCCGGTGGTGCGGTTGGCGTGGTAATCGTCGTAGAACAAGGGCGCGGTGGTGTGTATCTCCACCCGTCCGATCTCGTTGAGTGCCAGTGACCTGACGTCGGCCTCGCGATGCAGGGTGGAGATGTTGAGCCGGTACAGCACGCTGGTTACCTTTGCGCGAGCCGACTTGGTGGTGTGTTTGATCGCGTAGATCTTGTCCGGTTGGAGGGGTGCGGCATCGTCCATCCAGCACAACATGGCCTCGAGCGACTGTGCCTGGCGCGGGCGGTTGTTGGGGCGACAAATCATGTCGCCGCGGGCAATGGAGAGGTCGTCGGCCAGAAGCAGCGTTGCGGAGTGTCCGGGTTCGGCCTGCACGAGCGGGCCGTTTGGTGAGTCGATTCCCGTGATGGTGGTGGTGAGTCCTGACGGCAACACCATCACGTCATCGCCCACTCGAAACACGCCACCGGCGACACGCCCGGCGTATCCGCGGTAGTCGTGGTGCTCGGCGCGCTGCGGACGAATCACGTACTGAACGGGGAATCGCGCATCCACCCGGTTGTCGTCGCTCGCGGTATACACGTTTTCCAAGTGGTGCAGGAGCGTCGGCCCCTCGAACCACGTGAGGTTGGGTGAACGGCTCACCACGTTGTCGCCCTGCAGGGCGCTGATGGGCAGGAACGTGACGTCTCGCAACGACAGGCGCGAGGCGAACTCCTCGAACTCGTCGCGAATGCGGTGGAACACCTCGGGCGACCAGTCGACGAGGTCCATCTTGTTCACACAGATCACCAAGTGGGGTACACCGAGGAGCGAGGCGAGCAAACTGTGTCGTCGGGTCTGTTCGACGATCCCGGTTCGCGCATCCACCAGCACGATCGCAAGGTCAACGTTGGAAGCACCGGTGATCATGTTTCTTGTGTATTGGATGTGCCCCGGGCAGTCGGCGATGATGAAACTTCGCTTTGGTGTGGCGAAATACCGGTACGCCACGTCGATGGTGATTCCTTGTTCGCGCTCGGCTCGCAAGCCGTCGGTGAGCAAGGAGAGATCCACGTAGTCGGTACCACGACGTTTGCTCACGTTCTCGATGTGCTCCAACTGATCCTCGAAAATGCTCTTGGAGTCGTAGAGCAGTCGGCCGATGAGCGTCGACTTTCCGTCGTCGACAGACCCCACCGTGGCGAAACGAAGGCGTTCCATCAGACGTGTCTCGGCAATCCGCGGATCATCTAGAAGTAGCCCTGCTTCTTGCGGTCTTCCATGCCCGCTTCGCTGATGCGGTCGTCGGCGCGGGTGGCGCCGCGTTCGGTGACCCGGGCAGCGGCGGTTTCGGCGATGATCTGCTCGAGCGTGGTGGCCGTCGACTCGATGGCGGCGGTGCACGTGGCGTCGCCCACCGTGCGGAATCGAACCAGTTGTTCGCTCACGGGTTCGTCGGCATCCGGGGAGAGGAACGGCGACTCGGCCATCCACATGCCGTCACGGCGGAACACTCGGCGTCGGTGCGCAAAGTAGATGCTCGGGAGGGCAATGTCGTACTCCTCGACGAATCGCCAAATGTCCAGTTCGGTCCAGTTCGACAACGGGAAGATCCTGAAGTGCTCACCCGGTTTGTGGCGACCGTTGTAGATGCCCCACAGCTCGGGGCGCTGTGTCTTGGGATCCCACTGTCCGAAGGAGTCGCGAAACGAATACACCCGCTCCTTGGCACGGGCACGTTCCTCGTCCCGACGGGCTCCGCCGAACACGGCGTCGAACTTGTGTTCAGCAATGGAGTCGAGCAGGGTGACCGTTTGCAGGGGGTTGCGGCTGGCACGAGGTCCGGTGACGTCCTGGATGCGGCCGGCGTCGATCGACGCCTGCACGGACCCCACGAGGAGCTGTACATCCAACTCGGCCACGGTGCGGTCCCGGAACTCGATCACCTCGGGGAAATTGTGTCCGGTATCGATGTGCATCACCGGAAAGGGCACCCGAGCCGGGGCGAAGGCCCGAACGGCCAGGTGGAGCATGACCACGGAGTCCTTCCCACCCGAGAACAGCATGACGGGGCGCTCGAACTCGGCTGCCACCTCGCGGATGATGGTGACCGACTCGTCGACCAGACCGCGCAACGCCGATTTCACAGGTAAAACACTAAGCGTCGGGAGGGGGAGGTCGGGCGATGGGGCGAGGCGATCGTGGCGACGCAGTCGGACTGATTTTTCGTACAACTTGCCGTGCGCAGGGGCTCGGCAAATTGCATGCGTGTTATTCTGAGAACGCGCCGCATGGCGCGCCACTCACACACCAAAAAGGGGAGCACGAATGAAACGACGAAAGGTAATCGCTGCAGCATTCGCTGCAGCAGCGATGATCGTTGCCGCAGCCTGCGGTAGCGATGACGCAGCCGAAGAAGAGGCAGTTACCGAAGACACCGAAGCGGCCGCCGAAGAAACGTCGGAGCCCGCCGAGGACTACAGCATGGTCAAGGCCGCCGTGGTGTACCTCACCACACCGGGTGACCTGGGCTGGAGCTACATGCACGACCAGGGCATCGCGTACATGGAAGAGCAACTCGGCATCGAGGTAACTCGACTCGAGCTCATTCCTGAAGGTGCAGAGGCCACTGCCGTGTTCGACAAACTCGCTCGCGACGGTTACAACCTCATCATGGGAACCTCGTTCGGTTACATGGACCCAATGCTCGAGGTTGCCGCGAAGTATCCGGACGTGTGCTTCCAGCACGCATCGGGCTACAAGACCGCCGACAACATGGGTAACTACTTCGGTGCGATGGAAGAAGCGCGCTACCTCTCGGGCGTTGCCGCAGGTGCTGCATCGACGAGCGGCAAGCTCGGCTACGTTGCCGCATTCCCGATTCCGGAAGTGTTGCGCGGTATCAACGCCTTCACCCTTGGAGCCCGTTCGGTGAACCCGGATGCAACCGTGCAAGTTGCCTGGACCTCCACCTGGTACGACCCGGCCAAGGAAAAGGAAGCCGCAGAGTCGCTGTTGGCGACCGGTGCCGACGTGTTGGGCATGCACCAGGACTCGTCCGCAACGGGTGAGGCTGCACGTGAGGCAGGCGCCAAGTGGGTTGGTTACAACTCCGACGTTCGCGCGTCCGACTTCCCCGACACCTGGCTGACCGGCCCGGTATGGAACTGGGGACCGCACTACGTGAAGCTGGGTAAGGACGTTGCCGCGGGAATCTGCGACAACTCGCCGTACTACGGCACGATGGCGGACGGCATGATCACCCTCGGTGTGTTCGGTTCGAGTGTCTCGCAAGAGACGCAAGACCTCATCGCCGAAAAGGCGGCGGGCATCATCGATGGCTCGCTCGTGCCGTTCAGTGGTCCGATCAACGACAACGAAGGCAATGAAGTAATCGCAGCGGGCGCCAGCGCCTCGCTCGGTGACTTGCTCGGTCAGTCGTACTTGGTCGAAGGAGCCATCGGCTCCGCGAAGGGCTGATCACTTCGGTACTCGGCGTTACAGCGCCCACCTCGTTTCGGCGGGGTGGGCGCTTTGCCGTTTGTGGCAAACTTGGCGGTTGTGACGAGTGTTGCGGAGTCCTCCAACTCGAGCCGCACCTCGCAGCCCGCGCTCGAGGCCCGTGGCGTCACCAAACGGTTCCCCGGGGTGGTCGCGAACGATGCCGTCGACTTTGACCTGGCGCGAGGCGAGGTGCACACCTTGTTGGGGGAGAACGGAGCCGGCAAGAGCACCCTGGCGTCCGTGCTGTGTGGTTTGTATCGCCCCGAAGTGGGCCAAGTGCTTCGCAATGGTGCCGAGATTCGCCTGAACAGTCCACGTGACGGGCTGGCGCACGGAATCGCCATGGTGCACCAGCACTTTCGGCTCGTGGATCGCTTCACGGTTGCGGAAAACGTGGTGTTGGGACACAAGTCGTTGTCGTTCGTGCTGGCCACCAACGACATCGAGGATCGGGTGGCGGCAATCACCCAGGAATTCGGGTTGCCGCTCGATCCGCGAGCCGTGGTGGGCGACCTTTCGGCCGGCGAGCGCCAACGGGTGGAAATCGTGAAGGCGCTGTACCAGGGGGCCGAGGTGTTGCTTTTGGATGAACCCACGGCGCTGCTCGCACCACCGGAGGTGGAGAATTTGTTCGTCACCGTTCGGGCAATGACGCACACGGGCAAGTCGGTGGTGTTCGTGAGCCACAAATTGGGCGAGGTAGTGGACATCTCCGATCGCATCACCGTGATGCGGGGCGGGAAGGTGACCGGCTCGGTCCGTCGTGGTGGGGCCGACGTGCGGAAGTTGGCGGAATTGATGGTTGGTCGCGAGATCAACATCGTGCCCCGTCGCGCCAAATCACCGGTGAGCGACGTGTTGCTGTCGGTGTCGCAGGTGCATCTCGAGCGCGATGGCGCTGAGATTCTCTCCGATATCAATCTCGATGTGCGTGCCGGCGAAATCGTCGGTGTGGCCGGAGTGGCGGGCAACGGTCAACGCGACCTCGCCGAAGTGATCGCCGGGCTACAAACCCCGCAACAGGGCAACGTAACGGTGTGCGGCACGCCCACGGCGCGCGCCGGGGCCCTCGGTGCCCGTCGCGCAGGCCTTGCCTACGTTCCCGAGGATCGACTGGGCACCGGACTGGCACCGTCGATGTCGATCGTCGACAACATGGTGCTGACTCGAGAGCGGGGTTTCTTGGTGGACCGGAAATCCGCGCTCACGGAGTCGGAGCAGTTCATCCGCCAACTGGAGATAAAAACACCTGGACCGCTCACGCCCACCCGCAAACTGTCGGGTGGAAACGCCCAGAAGGTGTTGCTTGCGCGGGAGTTGTTCGCCGTGAGTGGCGCGCGCGTGTTGGTGGTGTGCTCACCCACGCGTGGTTTGGATGTGGGGGCGGTGGAAGCCGTGCATGCGTTGCTCGACGAAGCCCGTGACGCAGGCAAGGCCATCCTGATGGTGAGTGAAGACCTCGACGAGGTGATGACGCTCGCCGACCGTGTGATGGTGCTGTACCGCGGAAAGATCACGCTCGAGCAACCAGGAACCGACGCCGATCTCGAGCGTGTCGGTCGCGCCATGGCTGGGATTGCATCGTGATCACCGACGTTCACGTGGAGGGGGGCCGATGATCGTGCTCGGCTACCGCGTGCGCATGGAACAACGGCTGAGCGCCCCACGGTCGCTCTTGGTAATGGTGCCGGTGTTCAGCGTGTTCTTTGCGTTGGTGGTGGGCGGAATCTTTCTCGCCGCCACCGGACATCCACCGATCGGCACGTACCTCAAACTGATGGACAACGGCTACACGAGTTTCTACGGCATCACCGACACGCTTGGCTTGGCAACACCGCTCGTCTGCACGGGTCTTGCTGCGGCGTTCGCGTTTCGGATGAATCTGTACAGCATCGGGCAGGAGGGGCAGTTGTATCTCGGCATGATCGGTGGCTCGTGGGCGGGAATCGCCCTGGCGGACTCGTTGCCAACGTTGGTCGCCGTGCCGGTGGTGTTGCTGTTCGGCGCATTCGCGGGCGCAATGTGGGTGGCCGTTCCGGCGCTGTTGCGGGCCCGCCTCGGCACCAGCGAGATCGTGAGCACGCTGCTGCTCAACTACGTGGCGCTCAACTTGTTGAACTACTTCATCTTCGGTTCGACGGGATTCTTCCGGGACCCCACCACATCGTTTCCGCAGGGCCGACCCGTGGCTGAAAGCGCGCGCCTATCGCCGATTTCGTTCTTCACCGACAAGGTCACCAACACGTATCCCACGTTCTTCATCGCGGTGATTCTCGCCGTGGTGTTGTTCTGGCTGATGCGCGTTTCCAACTACGGGTACGAAACCGCGGTCTATGCCGACTCGCCGAACACGGCGCGATATGCGGGCATGAACTCGGCCTGGCTGCAGTCGTCGGTGCTCCTCATTTCGGGTGCGCTCGCGGGTGTGGGCGGCGCCATGTACGTGGTGGGGCCCGCGGGCAAGGTGGATCCCGGATTGTTGCAGGTGGGGTTGGGATATGCCGGCATCGTCGTGGCGGCGTTGGCGCGGTACAACTTCATCGCGGTGATCGTGGCGGCGGTGTTGTTCGCCGGATTGCGAACCGGCGGGAATGCACTGCAGATTTCCAGCGACCCGGTGCCCATAGCCATCGCGGTGGTACTCCAAGGCGCCGTGCTGCTGTTCGCGCTCGGTGGCGAATTGTTCCGACGAAACAAGGTGACGATTACGCGACTGCAGGCGGCAACGTGAACTCCAACATCTGGTTGCTCACCTTTGCCGATGCCATCAGCATCGCCACCACGCTGATCCTCGCGTCGCTGGGTGCGATTCTCACCGAGCGAAGCGGTGTCATCAATTTGGGTGTCGAGGGCATGCTCTTGATGGGTGCGGTGACGGGCTTCCTCGTTGCCGACTCGAGCGGAAATTTGTGGTTGGCACTGTTCGTGGCGGTGTTGGTTGGTGTTGCATTGGCGTCGGTGCACGCCGCCCTCACGGTTGGGCTTCGGGCGAACCAGATCGTGTCGGGCCTGGCGATGGTCATCTTTGCCACGGGCCTCTCGCAATTCATCGGCAAACCGATCGAGGGCGATCCGTTGCCGGTGCTCATTCGGCCCATCGATTTCGGCGCACTGTCCGACATCCCCTTCTTTGGCCCCGTGGTGTTCGGGCACGATCTGTTCACGTACCTCACCTGGGTGTTGGTGGCAGCAGCGTCGTTCTACATGCACCGAACTCGCCCGGGGTTGTTGCTGCGCGCAACGGGAGACGCGCCGGCAACGGTGGACGCCCAGGGTGGATCGGTGGCGCGTATCCGTTGGGTGCACACGGTGGTTGGTGGCGCACTGATGACCTTTGCTGGGGCGTGGTACATGTTCGCCCGATCGGCGGCGTGGAATCAGTCGGCTACCACCAACGGCATCGGGTGGATTGCCCTGGCATTGGTGGTGTTTGCGTCGTGGCGACCACTGCGTGCAATCGGCGGTGCCGTGCTGTTCGGATTTTCTTTGCAGGTGCCGTTTACGTTGCAGGCCGAGCAGATTCGAGTCCTGCCGCCGACCATCGTGGCGATGTTTCCGTATCTCATCACCCTTGCCGTGCTGGTGGCGTTGTCTACGCCACGCGCACGCCGGCTCCTCGGTGCACCGAAGATGTTGGGCCAGCCGTTCGTTCGTGACGAACGCTGAGGAATCCCGATGATCAAGCTCTCCGTCGCTTCGTCCAATGACGACATCCTCCGGGTCTTGCACGAGGTTGCCGACGCCACTTACGAGGTGCTTGCCAGCAACACCGACTGGGGTTTGTCGGGCAAGCGGGCCACGCAATACTCGGTGGACCTGCGAGCCGATGCAGCGGCGCTCGAGGTGTTGCACGGTGCGGGATGTGCGGTGCTTTCTGAAGAGAGTGGACGCACGGGGGACTGGAACGACGACGCCATCATCGTGGTGATGGATCCACTCGACGGCTCGACCAACGCCAGTCGGCGCGTGCCCTGGTATGCAACCGCCCTGGCTGCCATCGACTCGAACGGTCATCGAGCATCGCTCGTAGCAAACCAGTTCACGAACACCGATCGCTGGACGGCAACCACCGGTGGCGGCGCCTTTCATAACGGCGTTCGAATTGCGCCGTCATCCTGTACTCGGCTGAGCGACGCCGTCGTCGGTGTGTCGGGATTACCCAAGAGGCACCCGGGCTGGGCGCAGTTTCGCGCGCTCGGGGCGGCGGCACTGGACATTTGCCTCGTTGCCCAGGGAACGCTCGATGGTTGGGTGGATCTCTCATCGCACGGCGCATGGGATTATCTGGCGAGTGTGCACATTTGTGCCGAGGCCGGCGCCGTGGTGGGTGAGATCCTCGACCGGCCGTTGATCGTCACCGAGCACGTCGAACGCCGTTCACCAGTGGTCGCTGCAACACCCCAACTGTTCGACCCGCTGCGTGCAGTGAGAACGGATTCCTGACGTGGCGCGTGAACTCCGCGGTGCCCACGTGGTGGTGGTCGGGGCATCCGGTGTCTTGGGCGCCGCCGTCGCCCGGAATCTGACAAATGCTGGTGCGCGCGTGTCGGCCATCGTGCGCGATCACAGTCGGCTGGACGGGGCGAGTGTGGCGCAGTACGCGTTGGCCGACGTTACCGACCATGCGGCGTTGCGGACGGCCTTTGCGTCGGTTGCGCCGTTCGACGGCGTGGTGAATGCAACCGGTGTCGTGGCCTTCGGCAACGTTGCGGATCTGGACGACACCACGCTGGCAACGCTGTTCGCGGTGAACGCAATCGCACCGATCGTTATGTTGCGGGAAGGTGCCGCGCACCTCAGCGACGGGGGATTCTTCGTGAATATCTCCGGGGTGGTTGCATCGCAGCCCGTGGCAGGCATGGCTGCATACAGTGCGTCGAAGGCTGCTGCGTGGGCCGCGATGACTGCCGCGGGTCGGGAATTGCGTCGTCGCCGTATCGACGTGATCGATGCACGACCGCCGCATATCGAAACGGGTCTCGCAACACGACCGCTAGCTGGTGTGGCCCCCAAGATGCCCGAAGGTTTGGCGCCTGACGCAGTTGCTGCTCGTATCGTTGCCGCCGTGGTGGCCGGCGAGCGCGATCTGCCGACTGAAGCATTCGCGTCGTAGACCCTTGCGCCCTGCCGTTGCGCCCCGCGGCGTCGGCATGGTTCGCACATCACCGATCCGCAGAAGTATTCACTATTCTGTTCATATGACCCCATCTCGCAGCACCCGCCGCACTCGGCGCATCCACCACGTTCTCGCCCTTACCGGACTCTTGATGCTCGCGGCGCCCGTGGCGTCGGCAGCGACCGTGAAGAACGGTGCCAAGTGCACCAAGGTGGGGCAGCTCTTCACCGTAAAGAAGAAGAGGAAGTCGACCGACTTCATCTGCGTGAAGGAAGGCAAGCGCCGCGTATGGCGTGTACGCGCAGCTGTCGGTCCTGCTGGAGCGGGGGCTGCAGGCACCGGGTCGGCCAAACCTGGCGATGGTCCGACTGGCGCAGCGTCGGCATCGGACTGCGACAAGGCAGCGTACAAAGCCACCAGTACTGGCGTGAACAACATCGTCGGCTGCGATTACACCACCACGTATTCGGAACTGGCGGTTACCTCCGGCACTTCGGTGTCAAATGGACAATCCGCCGTGGGATTCATGAGCATGCCCGGAGTAGCGAACGAATCGGGCGGAGCGCTGTTCTTTAACCACCCGGCCGGCATGGCCACCGACGGAACGCGACTGGCGATCGCCGACCGCAACAACAACCGAGTGCTGATTTGGAATTCTGCCCCGACGGCCAATACCGCACCGAATTTGGTACTCGGTCAGCCGAATTTCTCCACCAACAATTCTGGGTCGGCACTCAACGAAATGAATTGGCCGAGTGATCTATCGATTTCGGCATCAGGAATGCTCATGGTCGCCGACTCGAGCAACCACCGAATTCTCATTTGGCGAACCTTCCCAACGACAAACGGTCAAGCCGCCGACTTGTCGCTCGATCTCGGTGACGGCTCGTGGCCATGGGGCGTATGGACCGACGGCACCAAGATGATGGTCTCACGTACCGAAGCCGGGGACGTGAAGGTGTGGAACTCCATTCCCGCGGCGTCGGGTCAAACCTCGGCCTCGTTCACGATTGATCCGGACATCATGGGAACGCCTCGTCAGATCAGCTCCGACGGCACGAGGGTGATCATCGGAGACGAGAACTCGCGTTCACCGCTCGGTAACCGCGGCTCGCATGTGTGGAATAGTTTCCCCACGTCGGCTGCCTCCAACCCCGACTACTTCATGTTGTTTGGTCGCGACAAGAATGCCGGCTGGTACACCGGTCACATCGATTCAACAGGCGTATATCTGTTGCAGCGCGATCTCGAGATTCTTCGTACGTTCCCCACGTCGAACCCCGCTAGTCCCGAACTGACGGTGACGCCACCCGACGTAGGGCTTCAGGGCGGTGACGGTGGTGACGTCGTGAAGATTGGAAATCGTCTCTATGTTCTTGAATACAACGCCAGTCGAATCGCTGCGTGGAATGCCGTGCCGACCTCCGCGAGTCAAGCGGCGGATTTCTACGTAGGTTCATCGGGTCCTGCCGACAACTCCAATCGTGCCGCGTTCATGATTACCAATCCAGTGATGGCGTCGGATGGTACTTCTCTGGCGATCAACACCGACTTCGAGCGAAGGGTGTACGTATGGAAGAAGGTGCCGGCCGACAATAATGCCAAGCCCGATCACTCTTTCATCGTGCCGTTCCAACCGTGGGATTCGGTCGCAGCAACCTTCAAGGGCACCAGGATCTACGGAGTCGTCGGGGAGGGCAAACTACATCTCTGGTCCGGTGGAATTCCCCTGAGCAAGGCCTCGCTACCAACCACGACGCTGGACACCAATATCGGTGGCGTAACCATGTCGGGTCTCACCGCTATCGCGGCGGACAACAACTACATCTATCTCGCCGACAAACAATCGGCCAAGGTCTACGTATTCAACCAGATTCCAACGTCGACTAGTGCCCCAGTGTTCACCCTGCCTGGCTGCTCGGCTGCAACGCAGTTGCGATCGGACGGCAACTACTTGGTGCTCACATGCATCGGCAATCCGGGAACGTACGTGTGGACGGTTGGAGCGCTAGCAGACAACCAGTCGGGCACCACGGTGACGGGAACGCAATTCAACCTGCCGATGGGTGGACTCCCAGTGAACGGTGGACTATTCGTTGCCGACACCGGATTTGATCGCGTCGTGTGGTGGTCGACCATGTCTGCTGCACTTGCAGGTGGCGCACCCACGGCGGTGCTCGGCGCATCGACAGGGGCAACCAAGGCTAATTCGGGTTTGGGCATCAATAAATTCCGAATGCCTAGATCGCTTATGGTCACACACGGGTACCTGTGGGTAGGTGAGCAGAAGTTCGGCAACCGCATCCTGCGTTTCAAACTGAACTGAACGAAGAGTCGAATCTGACTCCGTGCATCAGACTCGGGTGAATCGGCGCTCGTAGACTGAGGTTCGGTCGTAGCGTTGTCCAGCGTTCTGCGGGCGTTTAGCTCAGTTGGTTAGAGCATCTCCCTTACAAGGAGAGGGTCGGGGGTTCGAGTCCCTCAACGCCCACCAAGTGGATTGTCCAAGTGGGACTCGTTGTGCCCCCGATACGACGTCCGTTGCGGAAATCAGTTGTCGCTCACGCACTCAAGCACAGCTCGTGGACCTTCGACTTTCCATCCCAAGGTTCCAGTCACCGTACTTTCACCGTCCTGGTAACTGCACGGTGCACCGACGATGATTCCACCGGCTGGACCCGCTGGACCTTGTGCCCCGGCTGGACCCTGTGCCCCGGCTGGACCTTGTGCCCCGGCTGGACCTTGTGCCCCGGCTGGACCCTGTGTGCCCGCGGGACCAACTGCCCCCTGTGATCCTGCAGGTCCGATGGGCCCAGTTGGGCCTCGGGCGCCTGTCGCGCCTGCTGGGCCTTGTGCTCCGGTTGCTCCCGCTGTGCCTGTCGCGCCTGCTGGGCCTTGTGCTCCGGTTGCTCCCGGCGTTCCGGTCGGCCCTGTGTTGCCCGCGGCTCCCGTCGCCCCGCGTACGCCAGCAGCGCTTAATCCGTTCGCTGATGTCAGCGTCGAGCCGTCGGCAAACTTAATACCCCGCGGTACCGCGAGATAGCCGGTGTCGCCCGACTCACCGATCGTAATGTCTTGCGAGCCCAACACTGAGCGAATTCCCGTGGTAGTGAGCTGGACATTACCCAAACGAAGCGTTTCGGCCCCGTCAATCAAAAGGACACCATCTTCGACGGAGATTCCCGCCTGAATCCCAGTACCGACATCTTCAATGAAGATCGTTCCAGGTCCAAGTTCAAGGCTCTTCCAACGGAACGTTGAGGTTCCCAGCGTGTACAAATTGTCCGCTGATGGAACAAGGTCCCCGGACAGGCCGTCGAGTGGCGTGCACACATCAGTGCGTGTCTCATCGCCTTCGTCATCGTCGAGATCGCTGAGTACGTTGAGAGTTTGTCCTGGTGGGCAGTAACCGAGCACCTGAAGTTGTTCTGCGAGAGCCTCATCATCCTGACGCACGGCGTCAATCAAGAAGAGACCTCCGAGCAAGATGACGAGCAGAAGGGATATTGCGCTAATTGAATTGAATGTGCGTTGTGTTGTTTTCATGCGAGCAGTCAATGTCGCTAGCAACTTTGAAGTCAACGACGGATGTCCCAATGACGCTCAGCATGCGTACTCTTCGCACGGTATGTTTCCACAGGAGCCTTGGATGTGCCACATCAGACTCACACGAAAATCCAACTACCGCCGGAAGTCCATCAACTGCAAGAAGTGATGCCGCCAGAGCGACGTCTCGCCGAGCGAAGACGACTAGTCAGCCAGCGAGCGAGTCGCCACTGTGGCCACATTGAACCTTTGAGGTCGTGCCGGCACAAGTTTGAGTGAGCTGGGCTAGGTCGGGGGTTCAAGTCCCTCAACGCCCGCGACGGGTTTGTTGCGCCTCGGCTGCCACCGCGCAGGTGTAATGACATGTCCGACTCTACGCGATTACACGCCGTCGGCCCTTTCCTCGTACCTCTTGGAAGTTGCAACCACGGGTGTGGTGAGCAGTGTCGGTAATGGGAGCCCCAACTTGCTTGCATTCCTGCCGTCAACATCACAAACCCCATCACCGAGCGACCCCGAACCTGTCGCAACGGTGCCGGATCAGCCCGATGCGCCGATTGCAGAGTCTCGCAACAAAGCTGCGGTGGTGTCGTGGAGCATTCCAAGCGATGGGGGTGCTGCAATCACCACGCAGATAGTTCGCGCCTATCTAGGAAGTCGTGTCGTTTCGACGGTTTCGGTCGACGGCACCACGTCATCGGTTCGAGTCCCGCGATTGCGAAACGGCGTGGAGTACACCTTTACCGTGCAGGCCCGAAATTCCGTCGGTGCCGGTCGCGAATCCGCACCCTCGGCACCCGTGCGACCAGCTCGCTAAGTTCCGACGCCTACGACGGATTGCGCGCGGCATAGCCGAACGCGAGTGACGTCGCCACCGAAAGCCACAGTTGGTACGGCAGCAACGCGAATCCGAGCGGAATCGATGCTCGAAACGCAAGCACGATGAGTGGCACGGTCAGCAGGGTCGCTGTTGTCAGCGCAACCCCTGACGCCCACAGTGAATGCGGCACGTAGAACAAGTAAGCCCAGTACAACGCTGCTGCCACGCTGAGCGCCAGAGAGGTGATCCACACGACGTGCTCGGTTCGGGAGTCTCGGGCCGCCACTGCCCAGCCGGCAACGGCAATCATCACGAAGTTGTACGGCCAAATGAGACCGAACACCACGTCAGGGGGTTGCCAGGGCGGCTTGGTGAGCGCGCGGTACCAGCCCGCATCAGTTGACACCCAGCGACCGGCACCAACTGCGTACACCACGACCAGCGCGGTGCTGACGCCCCCGACAAGCGTGCGAGACACGTGTCGCTACGACGCTGCAGCGCCGGACGTGGTTGCGTCGCGTCGCTCGCGCGTTGACGCGGGGTTCGTGAAGTGCATGACGCCGTCGTCCACCCGACCTTCACGGAACATTTTTTTGTCCTTGTCGTAGTTCTGCGGATTGATCCACGGCTCGCGGTCACCCTGACTTGGCATGAGATGCATTACGCGTTGCATGTAACCAGACGAAAAACCGTCGATCCAGGGGCGTCGCGGCATGTCGTGTTCGCCGGGGCGCAGCCGGGGGGTGCATTGGCGAGTGCCGGTATCCCGCATGTGGTTGAGCAACCGACACACGTAGGTGCAGGTGAGGTCTGCACGCAGCGTCCATGACGCGTTGATGTAACCGAAACTTGTTGCCAAGTTCGGTACGTCGGAGTACGCCATTCCCTTGTAGGTGCGCGTGGCGGAAAAGTCCACCGGAGTGCCGTCGACGGTGAACTCTGCTTCTCCCAGCGTGACCAGTTGCAAACCGGTCGCGGTCACGATGACGTCGGCGGCAAGGTGTTGCCCGGAACGAAGGAGGATTCCCGTCTCGGTGAATGTTTCGATCGTGTCCGTAGCGACCGACGCACGGCCCGATCGAATGGCAGCGAAGAGGTCGGAGTTTGGGACCAGGCATAGCCGTTGATCCCACGGGTTGTACGAGGGGGTGAAATGTTTCTGGACGGGGTAGCGGCCTCCGAGTTCCAACTGAATTCCGCCCAGCAGCAGGTTCTTGATCTGCTCGGGTTTGGTGCGGGTTCGTTTATACACCAGCTGTTGGCGCCAGGTGTTCTTGGCACGAGTGATGTTGTATGCCACCTTTGCCGGCAGCACCTTGCGGAGAAAGTTGGCGAGAGCGTCACGATCGGGTCGCGAGACCATGTACGTGGGGGAGCGTTGCAACATGGTGACGTGTGACGCGGTGCCTGCCATCGCTGGCACCAACGTGACCGCAGTGGCACCCGAGCCGATTACCACGACCCGCTTGTCGGTGTAGTCGAGGTCGTCGGGCCAGTCCTGCGGGTGAACGATGCGACCCGTGAATCGTTCCCGTCCCACGAATTCGGGCAGGTACCCGGCTTTGTATGAGTAGTACCCCGCGCACATGAAGAGGTAGTTGCACTCGAAAACTCCCCGTGAACCGTTCGTCCGAAGGGTGTGCACGGTCCACGACGCGGTTGGTGTCGACCACTCGGCGCGCACCACTCGCTCGCCGAAGCGCATGTGGCGCTCCAGATCGTGTTCGGCCACGGTTTCGCGCAGGTAGTCCATGATTGAGGATCCGTCAGCAATCGACTTTTCGGCCTTCCACGGTTTGAACTCGTAGCCGAGGGTGTGCATGTCGCTATCGGAGCGAATGCCCGGGTACTTGAACAGGTCCCACGTGCCTCCGATGTTCTCTCGACCTTCGAGAATCACGAAACTACGGTCGGGTGACTTCTCCTGGAGATGGACACCCGCGCCGATGCCGGAGATGCCTGCACCTACCACTACGACATCGAACCGCTCCATCGCCACGAACACTACAGAAGGCGCAAACGGCAAATGTCCGTACTTTTTGCAAATCGCAGTACTGTTGTTTCGTGAGCGCACTGGTGGTTTTGTTTGCCGCAATGCTCACCTCGGGGGTCGGCACGCTCGGAGGACTCGGCGGCGCCATCATGTTGGTGCCGTTACTGGTGCTCGGAGGGATGACCCCGGCGGAGGTTGCGCCACTCGGGTTGCTGTCGGTGGTCGTGGCATCATCGGCCGCCGCGCGACGACAGATGCAGGAACACACCACCAACCATCGGCTCGGAGTAGTAACGGAAACGGCATCGACGGCGGGAGCGGTTGCCGGGGCACTCGTCGCCGGGGCCATCTCGGAGCAGGCGCTCACCATCACGTTGGCAGTCGTGGCAATGCTCGCGGCAGTTGCGGGCGGACGAAGAAAAGGCATGCGCTGGCGTCCTGACGACGCTGCCCCGCAATCCGCGGTTGGGGAATGGATCGGGTCGATGAACGGCGCCTACTCACTCGACGGAAAGGTCGTGCCTTACCGGGTTCGACGCATCGGTTCCGGATTGGCAGCGATGGTTGTATCGGGTGTGGTCACCGGAATCTCGGGTGTCGGCGGCGGGTTCATCAAGACTCCGGCGAGCAGCGAGATCATGCACGCACCGGTGAAGGTTGCGGCGAGCACCACGACATTTTCCATCGGCATTACCGCAGCGGCTGCCCTTCTGGTCAAGATCATGAACGGGAAGTTGGACGTATCGCTCGGTGCCGCCGTGGTAGTCGGCTCTTTCGTTGGGGGTCTCATTGGTTCGCGAGTGCAGGCACGAATGTCACCAGTGCGGGTGCGCAAATTCCTGTCGGTGTTGCTCATCGTGATTGCGGCGATCCTCGTGACACGGGTGGTCTAACGGTGGAATACGGACGAGTCGACCCGGGCCAACATGCCGCCGAAGAGCGGCTCGGAACGATGATTTCACGGGTGCTGGGTGTCGCCGCCGCGCTCGCGCTCGCTGCGTTGGCACTTCCGGGCGCCAACGTTGTGGCGTGGTTGGCCATCGGTACGGCCTTGGCGATTCCGATCGTTCGCGTGGCATGGCTCGTCGTGCGTTGGCGCGGCGTGCGTGACTACAGGTTCGTCCTTGCGGCCCTTGTCTTGCTGGTGCTCGTTGCAGCCGGTCCAGTCATCGCCTTTTTTTCGTAGGACGTACTCCGAATTCCGACGTTGCCTTGCTGTTCGACCATGTGGTGGTGAAGGTGTAAGCGTCGCCGCGCACCACCGTGGTACGCCACTCGAGCGGGCCGCGGTGTGTTTCGGTGTAGCGCGACACGACAAAAACGGGTTGACGTGGGCCGATTCCGAGCAGCCTTTGTTCCTCGGTGCTTGGTAGGGCGGGTCGTATGCGTTCCCAACCACGCACCGGTCGCGCATCAGTGAGGCGTTCGAGCTCGGTGTACACAGCCGTGTACTCAAAATTCACTTCATATAGTGGCGCGGCGATTTTTTCGGGCAGCCATATTTCATCCACGGCAAATGGCGTTCCATCTGCCCGTCGCAGGCGGCGTAGAAAGAAGAACTTGGTGGCAATGGCCAGTCCCATCTGTTCGGCAACCTCACGGTCGCGAACCGAACGAAGCTCCAGTACGTCACTGCGTTGCACGTGTCCCTGGTCCTCGATCGAACGAAACAGGCTGTAGAGCGGGCCGACCCGCTGTTCCAATGAGAGGGGTTGGACGAAACTTCCTCGTCCCTTGTAGCGCGTCAAAACACCTTCGGTTTGAAGGTGACGAACGGCCTCGCGCGCGGTGTGTCGACTCACCTTGTAACGCTGCATGAGTTCACGGTCGGTGGGGAAGCCCGACGTGAATTCGCCACGAGACATGCGGCGGCGCAGATCCGTAAGTACCTGCTCCCACAGGGGAGTTTTTGGGTTACGTCGCATAGTGCGACGCTTCTGTTTTGTTTGTCGCGCAACGTTGCGTGACGAAGTGCGGGGTGTCACTTCACGCGTCAGCGCGCGGCGACAGTTTCGCGGTGTTCGCCATCACCCGTCACTGCTGTACCGGTGGCGCGCGAGGTTTGCGCGTCGCGCAAGCCAAGGCCGATAAAGAGCCCGATGATGGTGATGATTGCAAGGCCAGCACCCGATGCCAGCATCACCAGCGCAGGTGCCGGGCAGGTGCCCGACAACGCCCAGCCGATGCCAAAGAGCGCACCGCCAACCACGTTCTGGCGTTTGACGGGTGAGCGGGAGAGGCTGAGCGTGCCACCAAGCACGGTCTTGGCCCCATTGCGCTCAAGCAGGGCAAGCAGCGGTAATGAGACGCCGATTGCTCCACCCATGAGCAAGAACACGTCGAATTCCTTCAGTGAGAGCATGTCGTGGATGGTCTTGTACTCGTGAAGGTTGGCGGCCGCCAGAACGAAGCCGAAACCGGCGCCAAACAGCAGCCCGATGATCTTGTGTGATGTTGATGGTGTCATGAGTGGTTTCTCGCTCTCAGAATTGGTTGACGAAGAAGGTGGTTACGACTGCGGCGGACATGAAACTGATCGTTGCTGCCCAACTGGCTGGAGAGCGCTGCGCGGTGCCGCAAATGCCATGGCCTGATGTACAGCCACCGGCCATTCGAGCGCCATAGCCCATCACGATGGCCCCAACGAAGATCACCGCGGATGCCACGGGCAACGACAGATTCATGTCGTTGGCATCGAGGAGCACGTCGTATCCCTTTCGTGCGACGAATCCATCCTCCTTCAGCAACACCGCAGCGAGACCACCGAGGGCGATGCCAACAAAGTAAAAAGCGCGCCAACTCACTGCACCGGGCACTCGTCGGACCGTCTTGGCGGTCTCCACATATGCGCCGGTCGCTCCAAGTGGCTGGTTGGTGAACATGAAAAATCCAACCACGAGAAGGCCCAACGCTGGTCCAGCAAGGTACCAGGGGAGTCGATCGGGAAGAACTGCGGAAATCATGACGCTCCTTTACGGGACGGGAATCAGTTGACTTACGTCACAGAGTAACCTACGCTGTCAAATGTCCGTACATTTCGTCGGAGAGGAGTCAGCATGACCATGTTCTTTCGCCAGTACTACCTCGCCTGTCTTTCCCATGCGTCATACATGATCGGAGACTCGTCCACCGGACGAGCGGTGGTGGTCGACCCGCAACGCGACGTATCGCAATACCTGGCCGACGCCAAGGAGAACGGTCTCACCATCGAGCGAATCTTCGAGACGCATTTTCACGCCGACTTCCTCTCCGGCCACCTCGAACTGCAGGCCGTCACGGGTGCCGACATCGTGTACGGCACGGTTGGCGCCGAACGAACCGAGTTTCCGGTGGTTGCCATGCGCGACGGTGAGCGGTACAGCCTCGGCTCGGTAACCCTCGAGGTGCGCAACACCCCCGGTCACACTCCCGAGTCGGTCAGCATCGTGGTGTACGAACATGGAGATACGCCTTATGGTGTGCTCACCGGGGACACGATGTTCATCGGTGACGTGGGCCGGCCCGATTTGCTGTCGGCGTTCGGCGCAACCGCAACGGATCTTGGCAAGCAGCTCTACCACTCACTGCACCACAAACTGCTCACATTGCCGGACACCACCAAGGTGTATCCGGCACACGGCGCAGGTTCGGCATGCGGCAAGAACTTGTCGACCGAAACCGTTTCCACCATCGGGGAGCAACGTCGCACCAACTACGCACTCGCACCGATGAGCGAAGAGGAGTTCGTGAAAGTGGTAACCGAGGGTCAAGCAGCGGCCCCGCTCTACTTTTCGTTCGCCGCCGTGCGCAATCGCATGAAGCGCGACGTGTTCGACGAATCCGGCAGCACCACGATGTTGTCGTTCGACGAGGTGTTGAAGGCCCAGCAATCCGGGGCTGTCATCGTCGACAGTCGCGAACCCAACGAGTTTGCGCTCGGTCATGTGAAGGGATCCATCAACGTTGGGCTCAGCGGACGATTCGCGGAGTATTCCGGTGAGGTGATCACCTCCGACACCAAGGTGGTGTTGGTGTGCCCATCGGGCACGGAAAACGAGGCGCGAATCCGACTCGGTCGTATCGGGTTCGACAATGTAATCGGCGCGCTGCGCGATGCGGAGAACGCCTTCGTGTCCAATCCGAACCACATCGCACAAGCGTCACGACTGACGGTCGAACAACTGCGTGAACGCCGAGACTCCGTCACCAACTTGCAGGTGGTTGACGTACGCGGTCCCGGGGAGGTTGCATCCGGCACCATACCTGGCGCGGAACTCATCCAGTTGCCGACACTGGTTACGCGATTGGGCGAACTTGATCTGGACGCTCCAACCGTGGTGTTTTGTGCTGGTGGCTACCGCTCGAGCATCGCGGCGAGCGCACTTCGTCAACGCGGCTTCAAAGATGTGAGCGACCTCATCGGAGGCTTCGGGGCATGGCAGAGTGCCGGCGGCGAAGTTACCCAACCCGTTGGCGCGCACTAAGCCATGACCCGTTACGCATTCCTCATCGACCAGGACACCTGCATCGGATGCCACGCGTGCACCATCGCGTGCAAGTCGGAACACGACGTTCCGCTCGGGGTGAACCGCACCTGGGTGAAGTACATCGAAAAGGGAACCTTCCCCGATTCTCGGCGCTTCTATTCGGTGAACCGCTGCAACCACTGCGAGGATGCGCCGTGCGTCAGCATTTGCCCCACAACCGCGTTGTACCACCGCGGCGACGGCATCGTCGACTTCGACGATTCCAATTGCATCGGCTGCAAGTCGTGCATGAATGCATGCCCGTACGACGCCCTCTACATCAATCCCGAGACTCAAACCGCACATAAGTGCAACTTTTGCTCGCACCGTGTGGAGTTGAGCCTGGAGCCGAGCTGTGTGGTGGTGTGTCCGACGCAGTCCATCATCGCCGGCGATTTGGATGACCCCACGTCGAAGATCTCACAGATGATGAGCCGCCACGACACCAAGGTGCGCGCACCGGAGCAGGGCACCAAACCGCACGTGTTCTACAAGGGTGCCGACGAGGCGGCACTCGATCCGCTGCGTACCAAGATTGCCGACGACGGCATGATCTGGGCAGACACCACCGAGCATCATCCGTCCATCGCCGTCAGCACCGAAAGCATCGACTCCAATCTCGTGGCTCGCACCGCGTACACCACCAATCATCCGATGGCGTGGAAGGGGAAGGTGTCGGCCTATCTCGTCACCAAGGGTGTGGCAGGTGGTGCCTTCATGGTGGCCGGCTTGGCCGCACTCATGGGGCACCACGAAGAGCAGGCATTCATTGGGGTGTACACGCCGGTGATTGCCCTGGCGTTCGCTGCAATCACCGGTGTGCTGCTGATCGCCGACCTGAAGCAGCCGCTGCGGTTCTTCTATATCTTCACCCGCCCACAGTGGGGCTCCTGGCTGGTGAAGGGTGCGTTCATCCTTGCCGGTCTCGGTGGCCTTGGTTCGCTGTGGTTCCTGGCGGGCGTAACCAATTCATCCGACGTAGTGCGTTGGCTGGCGGTGCCCACCATCGTGTTCGGTGCCGGTACGGCTGGTTACACGGCGTGGCTGTTTGCCCAATGCGAGGGTCGCGATTTGTGGCAGACGCCGTTGATGTTGCCCGTGCTACTGGCGCAGGCAGTCACGGCCGGAGCGTCGGCCCTGATCATCCCGATCTCGTTGTTCGACGTCGACGCGGGGCTCGAATCGCTGGTGTTGTGGTCGCTCTTCGGCGGAGTAGTCGCACAGTTGGTGCTCGTCGCCATCGAGGTCACGTCACACGCCACGGTGTCGGTGGAGGTTGCCACGGCGATGATGACGAAGGGAAAATACCGCGGGCGATTCTGGACCGGTGTCGTAGTGGGAATGGTGGCTGCGGGCGGTGTGGCACTGGCGGCGGCGCTGGCGGACAACACCACCATTGGCGCAATTGCGGCGGTGCTTGCACTCGTCGGATTGGCCGCTTACGAAGACGCGTTCGTCCGCGCCGGACAATCGGTTCCATTGAGTTAACGACGGGAGACACACGTGACACTTCGCGAACAGATCACCGGAGCCGCACTCGCCGACCTGCAGCGCTTGTTGCCGGGTTCATCACTCACCAACTACCCACCCGTCGAGCAATGGAGCGATTGGGTGGAGCTCGACTCCAAGGAGTGGGCACACGGCCGAAAGACCAAGCGCCGTTTCAGTCTCATTCCAACCACATGTTTCAACTGTGAGGCGTGCTGTGGTCTCCTGGCCTACGTCGACAAGGAAACCGGTGAAATCCAGAAGTTCGAGGGCAACCCGCATCATCCCGCCAGCCGAGGACGCAACTGTGCCAAGGGTCCTGCCACCATCAACCAGGTACATGACGCCGACCGCATCCTCTATCCGTTGAAGCGAGCCGGTAAGCGCGGCGAAGGCAAGTGGGAGCGCATCGAATGGTCGCAGGCGCTCGAGGAAATCGGTGCTCGAATCGGCAAGGCCTTCCGCGAGAAGCGACACAAGGAAGTGATGTATCACGTGGGGCGTCCGGGCGACGACAGCTACATGGAGCGCGTGCTGCACGCTTGGGGCTTGGATGGCCACAACAGCCACACCAACATCTGTTCATCGGGTGCGCGCGTCGGGTACGCAGCATGGATGGGATTCGACCGTCCGTCCGGCGATCACGCCAACGCCAAGGTGATCTTCCTCATCTCATCGCACCTCGAGGCCGGCCACTACTTCAATCCGCACGCCCAGCGCATCATCGAGGGCAAGATGCGTGGTGCGAAGGTGATTTGCGTCGATCCGCGTCTTTCCAACACGGCGTCGATGAGCGACTACTGGTTGCCGGTGTGGCCGGGAACCGAAGCGTTCCTCTGTTTGGCCATCGCCCGGTTGCTGATCGAGAACGGCACGTGGGACCGTGAGTTCGTACGCCGCTGGGTGAACTGGGACGTCTTCCTCAAAGAAACTCGCCCCGACATGGAGTGCACGTTCGACAACCTGGCACCGGCCTTGCTCGATCTCTATGCCGACTACACACCCGAGCGAGCCCAGCACGTATGCGGCATCGATGCCGGGAAGATTCGGGAGATCGCCGAGCACATCGGCCGCGCGGTTCCCGGTCGTCTGTCGTCGCACAACTGGCGCGCATCAGCGGCCGGAAACGAAGGTGGTTGGCAAACGGCGCGAACGCTGTTCTTCCTCAACGTGTTGACGGGTTCGGTGGGAACCGAGGGTGGAACCAGCCCCAACGGCTGGAACAAGTTCATCCCCGTGCCACCCAAGAACCCGCATCCGCACGGCGACTGGAACGAACTCACGTGGCCGAAGGAGTATCCGCTCACGCACCACGAGCTGTCGATACTGCTACCTCACTTTCTGAAGGATGGTCGCGGCAAGTTGGACACGTACTTCACGCGCGTGTACAACCCGATTTGGACCAACCCCGATGGCTTCACATGGTTGGAAGCCCTCACCAACGAGGACCTCGTTGGATGCCATGTGGCGCTTACGCCGATTTGGAGCGAGACGGCATGGTTTGCCGACTACGTCCTACCAATGGGTGTAGCAAGCGAACGGCACGACGTCGCGTCGTACGAGACGCACCTTGGACGTTGGATCGGTTTCCGTCAGCCCGTGATGAAGGCGTACGCCGAGCAACAGGGTAAGACGGTGAACCGAACGTACGAGGTGAATCCCGGCGAGGTGTGGGAAGAACACGAATTCTGGATTGACCTCTCGTGGAAGATCGACCCGGATGGCTCGCTCGGTATCCGCGAGCATTTCGAATCGATCAAACAGCCAGGGACGCCGCTGTCCATTGACGAGTACTACTCGCACTTGTTCGAACATTCCATTCCGGGATTGCCGGAAGCGGCCAAGCAAGAGGGACTCACGCCACTTTCGTACATGCGTAAATATGGTGCATTCGCCATTCCGGGAAACCAGGAGCAGGTGCACGAGCGTGTGGTGACGCCACAGGAACTCACCACCGCAAAAGCGGTACGCGATTCCCAGGGTGTGTACCGCGTACCCGGCACGGCCGGTATGCACGACACCATCGACGACGTCCACGGCCACATGCCGTTCATCGGTGACGGATCCGTTGGTGTGGACATCGAGGGTGAAGTGAAATTCGGGTTTCCGACACCGTCAAGGAAACTGGAGCTCTTTTCGCCCACCATGCGCGACTGGGGCTGGCCCGAATACGCATTGCCCACTTGGATACCGTCGCACGTGCATTGGGAGAAGTTGAACTTCGAGAAGGGCGAGCGCATCCTGGTGCCCACGTTCCGCTTGCCGACGCTCATCCACACGCGCTCGGCGCAGGCGAAGTGGTTGGCAGAGCTCAGCCATGCACATCCGCTGTGGATCCATCCGAGCGACGCCGAAAAATTGAGTATCGACGTGAATGGTTTGGTACGCGTCACAACGCAAACCGGCTATTTCGTCATTCGTGCCTGGCGCACCGAAGGAATTCGCCCAGGTGTGGTTGCGGCATCACATCACATGGGCCGCTGGCGCCTGGACGAGAAAACCGGAACCCCGGGTTGGACCGCAGGCGTCGTTGCGCTCTCCGGACCACAGCGTGGGTACGGCAACGGCGGCAAGTCCGACGACGGCGCGTGGCACATGCGACAGACGCACGGCATCGAGCGATTCGACTCGCCGGACGCCGACTCGCAGCGAGTGTGGTGGAGTGATGCCGGTGTTCATCAGAATCTCACCTTCCCCGTGCAGCCGGACCCGATCTCGGGAATGCATTGCTGGCTGCAACACGTGACGGTGTCAGCCGCGCATCCGGACGATCGTTACGGCGACATCGCGGTGGACACCGGAAAATCGATGGAGGTTTTCCACGAGTGGCTCGCCAAGACCCGACCGGGTCCCGGCCCTGGCGGACTCCGTCGACCATTGCACTTTGCCCGCCCCGTGAAGCCGATCGCTTCCGCCTACAAGGCGTAGCGGTTCGGCGCGGTCGTTAGCGTTCGTTCTCGCGGATGACCGTCGACCTCGCCGAGCGCGCCGAACGTCGCGCTGCGTTTGCCGCATTGGCTGGTGCACTGCTCTTGAGCGAGCCCGGACCTCAAACCGCAGCATTGGTTGCCCAAGTGCCCGAGCTTCAGGCATTGGGTCTCGCCGCCACGTCGGTGGAATACGAGCGGATATTTCTGCGAACCGTCCCGCCGTACGAGAGTGTGTTTCGCTCCGACTCCGCCGAGCGCGGGGGAGTCGTGTCGTCCCGTGTCGCCGACCATTTCGACGACATCGGATTCGACGAGCATCGAACCGCTCGCTGGCGCGTGGCCGGGCCGGATCATCTGGGTTTGGAACTTCGTGCGCACTCGTTTTTGATCGGGCTGGAAGCAGCGGCATGGAAGGGTGAACGACCAGACGAAGGGACTCGGCACGTCGAGGCCCAACGACGGTTATTCGCCGATCATCTGGGGTGGTGGGCCAATCACGCACTGAACGCCATCAAATCTGCGGGGCGCGGCACGGCATACGAAGGATTGGCCCATGCCATCTCGCAGTTCCTCGCCGACGAGGCGGATCTGCTGCGACCACTGCCATTGCTCGACACCTCGCAACTTCCCGAGTCGCCTCCCATCGCAAGGATGGGTCCACGCCGGCTGGCACGACATCTCCTGGCGCCTGCCCGTTGCGGCGTGTGGTTGGGTGCCGACGACATCGCACCTGCGGCCCAACGTCTTGGATTTCCGTGGCGACCGATGGACGGTCGACAAAATCTGGTGCCGTTGGTTGCGGCTGCTTTCGATGCAGGGGAGATCGACGAATTGGTTGGCCCGTGGAAGACGATGTCGAGTACGGCAGCCGAACATTATGGTGCACGTGCCGTCGAACAACCGGGACTCGAACTGGTGTGGCGGCACTTCGAACGTCTCGCTCGTGACAATGCGGACCTGCTTTCATCCGTCGGAGGTCGAGCGATGTCGTCGGATGACGACGAAGAAATCGTCGTTCGAATCTCCGGAGCGGGGGCCCGCAATGCACTGGACTCGCTTCGCAGTCAGGGTTTTGCAGCGGAGGTCGTCGACGGCGAGTAGCGTGACGCCTCGTGACAACACGCGTCATCGTCGTATCGGGAAGTTTGCGTTCGGCGTCGTTCACCACGGCATTGTGCCGTGCCGTCATTGCCGAGTCCTCCCGCGGTTTCGGCGCTTCGGGTGATGTGGAATTCGTTCTGCGCGATTACGTGCGCGCGTTGCCGATCTACGACGGCGACCTCGACACCGACACTCCGCCTTCGGTGGTGGCCGATATGCGGCATGAATTGACCGAGTGCCACGCCGTGCTCATCGGTACCCCGGAATACAACTACAACATTCCCGGCGGTTTGAAGAACTTCATCGACTGGGCATCGCGCCCGTTCGCCAAGCACTCACTGATTGGTCGCCGAATGGGCGTGTTCGGCTGTGCGCCGGGTGATCGTGGCGGCAAGGCGTCGGTGGAATATCTGCGCAACATGATTCCACTTTTCGGGGCAACGCTGATTGGGCCGGAGTTGCTGTTCCCAAAAATCAACACCCTGATTGCGGCCGACGGAACGGTGGATGCTTCGGTGATGGGGCCGCTGTCGGCTCTCGCTCGCGAACTCGCCGCGTAGGCGATAGCGCGCGGCGCCGTTACGACAGGTGGCTGCTGAGCAGCCGCAGGAATTCGCTGCGTGTCGGTTCGTGTTCGAATGCGCCACAGAAGGCCGACGTGGTGGTCACCGAGTTCTGTTTTTCGACCCCGCGCATCATCATGCACAAGTGCTTGGCTTCGATGACCACGGCGACACCGAGCGGGCTGAGGGCCTCCTGGAATGCATCGCGAATCTGTGTGGTGAGTCGCTCCTGCACCTGTAGTCGTCGAGCACAGACGTCGACCACCCGTGCAACCTTGGACAGCCCCGTGATATAGCCGTTCGGAATGTATGCAACGTGCGCCTTTCCGTAGAAGGGGATCATGTGGTGTTCGCAGAGGCTGTACATTTCCACGTCCTTCACGATCACCATCTCTTGCACGCTCTCGGTGAAGATTGCTCCCCGGATGATCTCCACGGGATCGTGACCCTGGCCCTGGGTGAGGAACTGCATCGCTTTGGCCACGCGTTCCGGGGTCTTGAGGAGACCCTCACGGTTCGAATCCTCCCCGATGAGATCGAGAATGTCCTTGTACGCCGCTGCCAGGCCACTGGTGGTTGCTTCGTCGTAAGTTTCGATCTTCCTGTAGGCCATGGCTCGTCCTTTCGGGTTGGTGTTGTCGCCTTCGGCGTATGTGGGGTCGCTCAGTTGATTGTGGCGACGATGTCGGCAGGGAACTGCACGATGTTGCGCGGGGTCTCGGCCAGGATCACGTGCACGTCGAGATGCTCCGGAATGTGCGGGCGCAGGAGCCCATGAATGACCATGGCGATGTTCTCGGCGGTGGGATTGACGGTGTTGAATTCTGGGACGTCGATGTTGAGAAACTTGTGATCAAGCCGATCGAGCACGTGTTGCTTGATGGTGGTGGAGAGCACGCCCAAATCCATTACATAGCCAACGACGGGATCCACCGGTCCGCAGACGCGAACGGTGAGTTCGTAGTTGTGGCCATGACCGTTCGGATTGTTGCACTTGCCGTACAAGGCGGCATTCTCGGCATCACTGAGGCTCGGATTGTGAATGCGATGGGCGGCGTTGAAATGCTCATGTCGGTACACGGCAACACGTGGCACGTTCGCGGCACTCATGGGCACTTCTCAGGCTACGAGTAATCCTCGGTCATGAAACGATCTCCACGCCGCCGCCCGGATGTTCGATGATCCAGCGTCGCAGTGAAGCGACGGCCGCAGGTGCAGGCATCGCAAGCACCCATCCGGCGCGTGCATCGAGCGCTCCATCGGCGATCTTCATCACCAGTGCCGCAACGTCGGCAGGTTGCAACGTGGATGACAACCCATCGACCGATGCAATTCCCTCGGGCATCAACGAACGATGCAGTGGAGTATCCACCACTCCCGGAGCCACCGTGAATGCGCGCACGCCGTGCGGCTCGCCTTCGGCGTTTGCCACCACGGTCAACAAGTGCAGGGCCGATTTCGACGACGCATAGGCAAAGAATCCCGGGAACGGATCCAGTTGGGCGAGTGACGACACGTTCACGATTCGTGCATCGCCGTGCGCACACAGCGTCGACCACAAGGTGTGAATTGCGGTGGCCGGCGCATGCACGTTGAGGTCGTGCATTGCGCGAAATTGCTCGGGCGTGGTGTCGGCGATGGACATCACCTTGGCCGATCCGGCGTTGTTGACGAGCAGATCGATTCTCCCGTGGGTGTCGGCGATCTGTCGGAGTACTGCGGCGAACACCGTGTCATCCGTTATGTCGCACGCGTGTGGCTGGAATCGCTCGCCGAGGGCGCGGTGAAGCGCGGCGAGCTTGTCTGCGTCTCGTGCTATTCCGGCAACCGAGTGTCCAGTCTTGACCAATGCTTTAACGATGGCTGCACCGATTCCCGTCGACGCACCCGTGACGATGGCGAACATGGGTTCACACTATTCTTCGAGGGGAGGAACAACCGATGGCAATCAACCCGCAACAACTGGATCGTATGCGCAACGGAAGGGGTTTCATCGCGGCTCTCGACCAGAGCGGTGGAAGCACGCCCAAGGCACTCGCGCTGTACGGCATCGCCGAGTCGGAATATTCGGGTGAAGCTCAGATGTTCGATCTCATTCACGCGATGCGAACTCGGATGATCAAGAGCCCGGCATTCTCGGGTGACCGTGTGCTCGGCGCGATTTTGTTCGAGGGCACCATGGATCGCGAGATCGACGGCGTGGGAAGCGCCACCTATCTGTGGGAAAACAAACAGGTGGTTCCCTTCCTCAAGGTCGACAAGGGTTTGGCTGATGAAGGCAACGGTGTGCAGTTGATGAAACCGATGCCCGACCTCGATGGGCTGCTCGGTCGCGCAGTCGGCAAGGGAATATTCGGTACCAAGATGCGTTCGGTCATCAAGTTGGCGAATCGCGATGGAATCGTCGCGGTGGTGGCGCAGCAATTCGCCGTCGGTCGCCAGATCATCGGTCATGGCCTCGTTCCGATCATCGAGCCGGAGGTGGACATCAAGAGTCCACAAAAGGCGGAAGCGGAATCGATGCTCCGCGACGCCATTGTGGCCGAACTGGACAAGCAACCCCAGTCACAGCCGGTGATGTTGAAGCTCACCCTGCCGTCGACGGCAAACTTCTACGCGAATCTCATCGCCCACCCGAGCGTGTTGCGTGTCGTTGCACTGTCGGGCGGCTATTCGCGCGACGATGCCAACCGGAAACTCGGCGAAAACCACGGCATGATCGCAAGTTTTTCGCGCGCCCTCACCGAAGGACTGTCGGCCAAACAGAGCGACGCCGATTTCAACGCGAGGTTGGACGCCGCCATCGCGGGAATCTACGCCGCTTCCATCACCTGACGTTTTCGTCGTTCTGTGCGTCGCTCCCGACTTTCCGTCGAACCCGACGGCGCGATTGCGCTGCACCTGTCCACCTCGGCGCGCTGGCTCGCCGTGCACGCGGCACGTACCCGGGTGATCGCCGCACGTGACGTGGTAGGTATGTGGCGAAGTGACTCAAGATCGGTGGGGCGGCGCCTGCGCTGGAAGATTGCGGGTACGGCGTTGTCGAGACAGCGAGCAATGGGATGGTTCAGTTGGATCGGACATCGCGGCCGATGGGCGTGGATTTGGCTCACGCCGGGGCGGCAGGTGGTTGTCGTGGAAACTCGGCTCCGTCGGCCCGCACTCCTCGTGGTGCCGTTGGATTGGCTTGAATCATCGCAGGGCGAGGGCATCCACCTCGAGCCATGGAATGTTTGTTAGGCACGGAGTATGAAACCCGTCAAAATCCTCCAATTCACTACGCTGCTCGCAGCAGCGGCCAGCCTCGTCCTCAGCGTTTGGTTGTTCTTCGCCAACGATGGTTCGATGGACGACAAACTCAACGGCATCTTCGTCGGTACCTGGGTGCCGTCGATCCTGGCGCTCGGTGCGTTCCTCGTGGCCGCGCAACGAAACGGGAGTTGAGATGAGTCAGGGAGCACTCTTCGGATTCGGGTGCGTCATCTTCTTCATCGTCGGCACGGGTGCGTTCCTGTATGCGATGATGTCGGTTCGTGAAGCCGCCGACCGCGAACGCGGCGTTTCAGGCTGACGTCGCCACCACGCACTGCGAGCACTCGCAGGGATAATAGAAGTGGAGCGGGTGACGGGAATCGAACCCGCATAGCCAGCTTGGAAGGCTGGAACTCTAG
>JAFMFM010000020.1 GCA_017856115.1 Actinomycetota bacterium
TTTCGCGATCGGCGTCCCGATTTGTACGGTGCCATCACCAGCCTCGATGGCATGCGGCACTAACCGGTTCGGATCATGATGCGAATGCCCGCCGAGTTTGCTCGGCACGAGCGAACCGTGATGTGCTGGCCAACTCGTCGCGATTTGTACGAGCACCGACTTGGCGACGCAAAGCGGGCTCACGCCACCGTGGCAAAGACCATCTCCGGGTTCGAGCCGGTCACGATGATCGTGAATTCCAGTGACGCAGAGGAAGCAGCGTTGCTATGTGGTGGAACCGTGGATGTGGTGGTGTTGCCGATCGACGACTCGTGGTTTCGTGACACCGGTCCGACGTACGTCGTCGGAGACGGTGCACGAGAGGGAACCTGCTGGGTGTTCAACGGTTGGGGAAACAAGTTCGTGCCACACGACAACGATGCCGTGATTGCCGAGGCATGGCTGACATCACAGGGACACGCCGTACGACACGTGGACATGGTGTTGGAGGGCGGCTCGATAAACGTGGATGGTGCGGGCACCTTGGTGACCACCGAGCAGTGTTTGCTGCACGAGAACCGCAATCCACACCTGACGCGCGAGCAGATCACGGCGCGCCTATGTGGCGAGTTGGGTCAGGAGCGTGTCGTGTGGTTGCCGTACGGACTTGCGCTCGATGATGACACCGACGGACATGTCGACAACGTTGCGGCATTCTGCGCCGCAGGAGTGCTGGTGCTACAAGGTTGCGACGACTCTCGTGAAGCCGACCATGGCCGCTGTGCAGCCAATCGTGCCGTAGCCGAGCAAGCCGGACTTGAGGTTCGTGAGATTCCGGTGCTTCCGTTCGTCACCACCGATGGGCGACGAATGGTGGTGCCGTACTTGAACTTCTACGTGGTCAACGGAGGCGTGATCGTGCCGGTGTGCGGACATGATGCGGATGACGACATGATGGCGTTGATCTCGGAATGCTTCCCTGAACGCCAGGTTGTCGGGCTTGACGTTGGCGAAATTCTCGCGTTCGGCGGTGGAGGAATCCACTGCATCACCCAGCAAGTCCCCGCGCCGTAGCGCCTGGGTCTACACGGGGGCGTCGCACGAACGAAGCGGAAGCACGCGAGTAGGCAGTGACGACCACATGTCGTCGAGGAGTGAGGCCCGTTGGGCGGCATGTTGGGCGCTGTTCCACAGATTGTTGTGCTGCAGCGGATCATTGGCCAGGTCGTACAACTCGCCCTCGGTGCCGTCGTGCACCGTACCCGACAACATCGCGGTGCAGATCCAACCGTCACGACAGATGGTCCGCGCATGAACGATCTTGCCGAAGAGCACACTGTCCCATTCCGTGAGCACACGCTCGTGACCCAGCTCGCGTGCTTCCTCGTCATTCGTTGGAAGGCGGGCCGACTCCGTGTAATCGGGCCGGGCAATGCCGGCGATGTCGGCGAAGGTGGCGGCAAGGGAAACCAATCCGACTGGTGCAGACACTCGGGCGGGCGCCACCATCGCCGACTTGGCCGGGCTCCATACCAGCGGCAATCGCATCAGTGAATCCGTGTGGTACGGACCCTTGAACAACAGACCGTAGTCACCCTGTAGTTCACCGTGGTCGGTGGTGTACAGCACGTCGACATCGTCGCCCCAGCCACGTGATGCTACGGATGCCAGCACCCGACCGATTGCCTCGTCGATCAACTCGTTCTCGATGTGTGCCATGGCGTTGACTTCTCGTACGTTGTCGGCGGTGAGGGTCTTCGGCACCCACTTGGCGGGTGCCTCGTAATTGGACACGAACGTGCCCTCGTACCACATGCGCCAGTGTCGTGGCTTGGCGTCTAGTACGCGCTCACGTTCGGTGGCATCGACGATGTAGCCGTCGGGTAGATCCAAGTCGCGCCAGTTCACGCGACCAATCTCCGACTTCGGGGGATCCCACGGATGGTGTGGATCGGGGAAACTCATCCAGCAGAACCAATCCGCGTCCGCGGGAAGCGAGGACAACCAGTCGATGGTCTGATCGGCCACCCACTCCGTGTGGTACAGCTCGCGCGGAATGTCATTGTGCTTGACCTGCGGTGCATTGGTATCGCCGCCGCCTCCTGCATTCACCTGCAACTGTTGATCGAGCACCTGGAAGAACATTGCTGCTGCAGAAGGGTTCTTCTCGCGCAGCCATCGTGCGTAGTGGAATGGCCCCATTCCGCCGTGCGTGGCGAGGGCAAAATGTTCGAATCCGCGGTGTGGCGTCGGCAGGCCATCCTCACCGACGACCATCTCGGTTTCCAGTCCCGCGGAGCCGATTCGATTCTCTGCGAATCGCAGGAACGGGTCGATGAACGGTTCGAAGTGCGCTTTGCCGATGAGTGCAGTTCGGTAGCCGGCACGTCGTAAGTCGCTGGCAATGCTCGGGGCGTCACTGGCGAGTGGTACGCCATTCATCCACACTCCGTGAGTGCTCACATGCTGACCCGTGAGCATGGTGCTGCGCGACGGCATACATACCACGTTCTGAGGGTGCGCTCGGTCGAACACGATGCCGTTCGCCGCCAAACCATCGATGACCGGAGTGCGTGCCACCCGACCACCGTTACAACCGAGCGCGTCGTATCGCTGCTGATCGGTGGTGATGAACAGGATCTTTCGACCCATTACGTCGTCTCCATCAAGCGTTTCAACTTGCCGAGACCTTCTCCTGCCGCACCGGCCACGACGATTGCCAGCGCCTCCGGTTCCATGTCGGTCGAGTACACCACGGTGGAGCCACCGTGTCCGTCGTCGATGACGTCGCACGTACCCAGATGCGATGTGATCCCTGGATTGCCGACGATGCGGTATTGGAACCTGCGCAGTGCGTGATCGTGCGTGATGATGTCTTCTTCGAAGGTGATGCCACTTGGTGTCGTCATCCACCGCTTGTTTCCCTCGACGCGACAACTGCTGAACGGGAACCATTCGTGCTGACGGGCAAGGTCACCCACCAATGCCCAAACGGTGTCGGGATCTCGGTTGATGTGAACGTGACGACGCACCGAACCCATGCGAGCAATGTAGCGGTTAGTCGAGACTCCACTCCACGTGGGGAAGTCCGGCATCGCCAAGTGCGGCGTTGATTCGTGAAAACGGTCGGGAACCGAAGAATCCTTGGTGTGCCGACAACGGCGACGGATGAGGAGCCTCGATCACTGCATGTCGCGTGACATCGATGAGGTCCTTCTTCCTTCGCGCATGTGCTCCCCAGAGAACGAAAACCACGAACGGCTTGTCGTTGACCGCTCGAATCACTTGGTCGGTGAAGGTTTCCCATCCTTTACCCTGGTGCGATCCTGCAACTCCGGCTCGCACGGTCAACGTGGTGTTGAGGAGGAGTACGCCGCGCCGTGCCCATGCCGACAAATCTCCGTGGTGAGGTACGGGAACGTCGAGATCGGAATGGAGCTCTTTGAAGATGTTCACCAGTGAGGGGGGTGGGCGAACTCCGCGCTGAACCGAAAAACACAATCCGTGAGCCTGGCCCGGCCCGTGATACGGGTCTTGTCCGAGCACCACCACCTTTGTTTCGGCGTGCGACGTTCGGTGAAGTGCGGCAAAGACATCCGCCTGGGGCGGATACACCGAATGATGCTGACGTTCGAGTGCGACGAAGGATTGCAGCGACTTCCAATAGGGTTGCTCGAACTCGTGACGAAGCAGCGGGTTCCAATCGGTGGTCATGACCGGACCGACTACTCCGAAACGTTCGGAAACGGGAAGGAGCGATCAGAAGTCGTTTCGGACATTCCACAGCTCCGGAAAGACCGGTCGAAACAACGTCGACATCAAGTACTCGGCTCCGGACGAGCCGCCAGTGCCATGCTTTCGTCCGATGGTTCGCTCGACCATCTTCACGTGTCGGTAACGCCACTCCTGGAGTCCTTCGTCGATGTCCACCAGTCGCTCCAACACCAATGCGGCCTCCGGGTCGTTTCGGTAGGCGTTCAGCACGACGTCACGAACTTCCGCCGAATCGGCTTTTTCCAGCGCGCTGGAATTCGATCGCGACGCCAGATAGGTCAGCGTGTGGTGCCATAGGCCGGGACGGGTGAGTGCCCCGGAAAGCCGATCATGCTCGGGCGAACCAGGCAGAAAACTTGCAAGGACCGCGTCGTCGCGTCGACCGAGGACTATCTCCAGTTCACGGAACTGCGCGGATTGAAACCCACTTGCTGCATCCAGCCGATCACGAAACGTACCGAACTGAAGGGGTGTCATCGTTTCGAGGATGTCCACTTGTGACACGAGTGTCTTGAAAATCGTACGGATCCTGCCCAGCGTCGCCACTGCATCGTGCGACCTACCGACCTGAAGGAGTTCCGCTGCCCGAGACAGTTCGTGGAGCAGTGTTTTGAACCACAACTCGTACGTCTGATGTATGACGATGAACAACAACTCATCGTGTTCGGGGCCGCTGGCTCGGGGCTGTTGCAGGGAGAGCAACTCCGGAATCTGCAGGTACGTGGCGTAGGTCGTGGCGCTCTGTGAGTGCGTACCGCTCATAACGTGACACTATGTCATCCGTGGCTTTACCCGACGTTGACGCCCTCGATCGTCACGACCCGTTGGCGTCGTATCGCGAGCAGTTCGTGATGGCCGACCCCGACGTGTGTTATCTCGACGGAAACTCGTTGGGTCGATTGCCGAAGCGAACGGTCGACATCGTGCATCGGTACCTCGTCGAGGAGTGGGGCAGGGAACTGGTGGCAGGTTGGTCGCATTGGATTGATGAAGCCCAGCAGGTGGGCGACCTCATCGGCGACGTCGCGCTCGGGGCTGCACCGGGGCAGGTACTTGCAGTGGACACCACGAGCGTGAATTTCTATCAGCTGTGTGATGCCGCGCTTCGTGCCCGACCGGATCGAAGCAGGGTGGTGAGTGACCTCGCCAATTTTCCGACCGATCGGTACGTTCTCGAGGGTCTCTGCGATCGTCATGGCAAGCGACTTGAGCTGATTGATGACGAGTTCGGGGCGGAGTACGTGAGCCCCGCGATGCTCGCGGAGCACCTCGACGACGACACCGCTCTCGTCACGCTGTCCGTGGTGCAGTACCGCTCGGGTGCGCTGCACGACGTGGCAGAACTCACCCGGTTGGCACACTCCGTCGGGGCACTGGTGGTGTGGGATGCAAGTCACGCAGTGGGCGCGGTGAATCTTCACTTCGATCAACACGACGTCGACTTGGCGGTGGGCTGCACCTACAAGTACTGCAACGCCGGACCCGGTTCGCCAGCGTGGTTGTACGTCAACCAGCGACTGCAGGGGGAGCTTCGAGTTCCGATCCAAGGTTGGTTCGCCCAGCGCGACCAGTTTGCGATGGGGCAAGGGTTCGAGCGCGCCGACGGGATGCGAGGCTTCCAGATTGCCAGCCCGTCGATCGTCGGCATGCGTTGCATCCAGGCGTCGTTCTCAATGATCGCCGAAGCGGGGCTGCCCGCGATTTCGGCAAAGGCGGCACAGGGAACCGAATTGATGGTGCAGTTGCACGACGCATGGCTTGCACCACTTGGATTCGAACTGATTACACCTCGTGAACCCGAGCGGCGGGGAGGTCACATAACGTTGCGCCATCCCGATGCAAAACGGATCGCCGCCGCGATGCGCGAATTGGTGAAAGTGATTCCCGATTACCGCGAACCGTCAAGCATTCGCCTGGCAATTTCTCCACTTGCGACGAGTTTTCGTGAAGTTTGGGACGGTTTCGAGCGCATTCGCGACCTGGTGTCGAGTGGTCGCTATCAGTCAGTGCAACACTCGGTGAATCGGGTTACCTGAACGTTCCGCAACCGTGGAACCATCCGTACGCGCTAGCGCCATACCACCTGGTCGGGATGAACTCGCGTGAGTGGCTGTTGCACGTCGACCCAGTCACCTGGTTGCGGACACGGACTGGTGGCAACGCTCAACATGGTGGTGTGCATGTGCGGGGCCTCGAGCATGTCGAGGCGTTTGCGAGCAAAGTGAAACGGGCTTCGACCATCGTCGAGACGTCCAACACCGTGAGCCGAGCCGCAGCCCACCATCACCAACTGCGTACCGGGAGCGCTGGGGATGGTCGCAGCCCGGTAACCGGCCGTGGAGAATGCTGCCGGGCGAACGGCAATCACGTCGGCGTGAAGGCCGAACATGGATTTGTCCCCCAACCACAAGTGGGTTCCGGTTCGTACCACCACGCGATGCGCCACGGATGCTCGAACCTGCCGTACCGCTGCTCCGATGTGGCTGAGATGCAGGGGGAGATCGTCGCTGAGTTCACGTGCGATGGCAATGGCTTCGTGCGCACGGGAGTCGTCGCTGCCTGACAGTGGCAAATGAACGGACCAGGCCACCACGTGATGACCGGTGGCTTCTGCCGCCCGTCGAAGGTTGGCGGCGTCGGCGACATCCACCCCGTATCGGTGCATCGACGATTCCACCTTGATGACGACGGGATTCGAGACATGGAGCATCGCGAGTACGTCGAGGTCGCGACGTGATGCAACCGTCAGTACCGCATCGGCACGGGGGAAGTCTTCGATGCCAACCCCGACGGGAGTCAGGACGAATGGTCGCAGGTCATGAGGGACCTCCATCAGTTCGTGAATCGAGCCAACCGCAACGTCGCGTGAAACAACCCTTGCATGTTCGATCAGTTGCGATCGTCCGAATCCGTAGCCATTTCCCTTCACCACGGGTAGCACTTCGACGAGCTCCGAGACGACGTTACGTACGTGGGTGTTCCAAGCACCGGACTCGACCGTGAGTCGCAAGGTCATGCAGTTTCACGGTATCTGGCGCGCTTCAATAGCCAGCGAACGAATTCGATCAACGCCGTAATGCTGAACGCGGTGACGAAAGCGATGATGAATGCGGTCGTGTGATCTTCTTCGAAGGACTTTCCACCGATGAAGCCGAGCAGGGCCGCATAGTTCCCCCAGATGACCGCCGCTATCGCCGACCACCCGACGAACCATCGCCGCGGTTGGCGCGTGACACCGCACGACAACGTCAGCGCAGTGCGTCCGCCCGGGATGAAACGTGCGGTGATGAGCAGCAGTCCTCCTCGCTCGTGCACCTGCTCGACGATCTTTGCCATGCGTGCCGCGCCCTTCTCCGTGCGGGTCTGTCGACGAATCACCCAGTCGCTTGCCTCACGACCTATGAGGTAGCTCATGTTGTCACCGATGAATGCACCACTCGAGGCGACCAAGATGACGAGTGGTATCCACAGATTGCCGAGCCCGGCACTGACGCCGCCGATGATGACCAACGTTTCACTCGGAACGATCGGCAGTACCGAGTCGAGCACTGCAATGACGAAGATGATGACGTAGAACCAGGGTCCTGACGAGAAGTCCTTCAGCCAGTCGAAAGCCTGAGTAACGAACTCGAGCATTACCGCACGCTACAGCGACGGTCGATTTCCTAGAGCGACGGTTCGGTCTTCGAGCGGAGACGTCGGATGTTGGGCAGGTGTTTGATGATCACGAATCCAACCACGCCGAGGACGACGTACAACTCCCAGGGCCGAGCGTCATCGATGAGCATGCCAACGGGTGTTGCAATGGTGATTGCGAGCGACGCAACCGATGCCTTGCGTGTGATCTTGCTGATGACGAACCACGACACGAACAACACCGCACTCACTTCCGGAAACAGCACGAAGAGTGCCCCACCGCCCGATGCAACTCCCTTACCACCGCGAAACTTTCGCCAGACGGGGGCAACGTGTCCGACGATTGCTCCGCACATGGCGGCATACGCAAGTGGCCCTCGTTGCTCACCACTCACCGCCCAGGCAATACCGACTGCAATCGCGGCCTTCGCCATGTCCATGAGGAAGACGGCCATCCCCGCCTTCCAGCCGAGTTCACGAATGACGTTCGATGCCCCGGGATTTCCCGACCCCACCTTGGTGATGTCCTTACCGAATCGCTTGGCGACCAGGTCCGCACTCGGAAATGTGCCGAGAAGGTATGCCGCAACCACAACGACGACATCAGATAGGTCCATGGCTGCTCCCGAGGTGAGTGTAGTTGTTGCCGTCGTTTCGAAGGTGTTGCGGGAGGCGAACTAGCGGCACGCTGGATCGTTCGGTGGAAACACTCCAAGACGCTCTTGCACGGGGAGCGGTGGCAACGTGGTGTCGGTGGTCGCCACCTCATCGTTCCCGTCCATGCGGGAGAGTAGGCCAGCCAGCACCTGTGCTACGGGTGCGATGCTGATGGTTGCGCTACGCAGTGATGGTGCACCGGCGGCATCGCCCTCGGTACCTAGGTCCTCAGACGGTCCGGACGGATCCAGTGAACCGCGAAATATCGCGAAGATGGCCTGCATCGATTCCGTGTCGATCACCGGGATGAGCACGGACTCTCCACCGATTCGCCGCATCGACCATTCCACCGTGTACGAACTCACGCCGCTGGTGTCCAGGTTGCGCATCGCCTGGGCCAGGCTGAGGAGATCACGCGGAGTGAGACGATCATCCGTAATCACACGGGTGAGCGCCACGTTGAGCAGCGCATTTGCGGTTGCCGGGTTGGTGGTGCCGCGGTCCAGTGCACGTTGCATGGAACGTCGCAGAAAATCCTGTTGTCGGTTGATTCGTCCGATGTCGCCGGTCGGGTCGCTCGACCACTTCTGTTTGGTTTCGTCGAAGTAGCGGTATCCGGTTCGCGAACGGACGTATGCGAGGGCTTGTGAGCCGCGCAGTTCCACGCATCCGGGACCAACCTCGCGGAATCCGACCTTTTCGTCCTTGGTGCGGTAGGCGAAGGGAATCTTCACGCCGCCGACGGAATCAACGATCTCCTTGAATGCACACAGGTTGACGTTGACGTAGTGGTCGATGGGTACGCCGAAGTTGTCGTTGATCGTTCGAATGAGGCGATTCGGGTCCTTGCTGTCGAATGCCGAATTGATGCGTGCTTGTCGCGTGGTGCCGGCGATGCTCACCCACAGGTCGCGAGGAAAGGACAGGACGGCAACGTCGTTGATCGTGGGGTCGACGCGCAACACCATGATGGTGTCGGATCGCTCACCGAACGATTCTCGATCGCCGATACCTCCGGCGGTTCCATCACCCTTGTCGGGGCACGCGCCGTTGTCGGATCCGGTGAGGAGGAAATTCTTGGCGCGCAACGAACTGGTGTCGTACTCCCAACCATCCACCGGAGCGCCATCCGGTGTGGTCGCCGGCGTGGTTGCTTCGTCGATGCTCACCACCAGTCGCTCGCCGACCTTGTTGTTGGCCCAAAGTACGAGCAAGCCCGTGACGATGAGTGCACTCGCGACAACCAGGTTCACCCCGAGCACCACCAGTTGCGACCTCGGACGCGTGGCACCGTGCGATCGAGTGGCCATCGAGTGGTTGGCCCCGCTCATGATCCTTGCGCGAGCGTGACGTTGATCGACAAGTGGTCACCATTGACGATGTTGAGTTCGGTGACGTTACCCGCATTTACCAAGTCCACCTTCGCCTGCGCGATGATTTCGGCGCGGGCGGGGTCCGTCTTGACCACAACCAGCGATACTTCGGCGCGTTGCGAGACCTTGGCTTCGGTCTTGCTACGACGAATGTCTGCGAGCACGTTGCAGACCGTGTCGAGAAACAGGTCGGCATCCGTCGTGCCGTGAGCGGCGGACGTCGTCGTGATGGTCGGCCAGGCTGCGCGGTGCACGCTGTCGTCATGCCACCACGACCACACTTCGTCGGTACAGAACGGCATGTGTGGAGCAAGGAGACGTTGCATCACGCTCATTGCTCGAGTGAGGGCGTTGCGCGCCGACCGTGACTCGGGGGAGATGTCGACCATTGCCGGCACTCCGTGTTCTCCGCCCACCCCGTACGCTCGCGTCTTCACCAGTTCCACGTAGTCGTCGCAGAACCACCAGAAGAATTCCTCGGTGCGCTCCAGGGCACGCGCATAGTCGAGCTCCTCGAATGCAGCGGTTGCATCGGCCGTTACTTGCGAGAGCCGTTCGAGCATGGCGAGGTCGATGGGTTGATTGATGTCTCCACGAGATCCGGCATCCGGACCTTCGCCATCGATTCCTTCGAAACTCAGCACCAGCCTGGTGACGTTCAGCAACTTGTTGGCCAGCTTTCCGCCGACCTTCATCTGGTCTTCGCTGAATGCGGTGTCGACGCCTGGTCGCGCGGATGCCGCCCAGTAGCGAACGGCGTCACTGCCGTACTTGTCGAACAAGTCGATGGGTGTCACCACGTTGCCCTTCGACTTGGACATCTTCTTTCGGTCTGGATCCAGAATCCACCCGGAGAGGGCGGCGCGTTTCCAGGGGCTCGCACCGTGCGCGAAGTGCGATCGAACGGTGGTGGAGAACAGCCATGTGCGGATGATGTCGTGGCCTTGTGGCCGCATGTCCATGGGGAAGACACGAGCAAACAATTCGTCACCATCCACCCAGTGCGATGCAATCTGTGGAGTGAGTGATGACGTCGCCCAGGTATCCATTACGTCGGGATCGCCGACGAAGCCACCGGCGACACCGCGCTGTTCGGCCGTGAAACCATCGGGCACATCGGTGCTCGGATCGACCGGGAGTTGGTCGCGGTTCGGCACCAACGGTGTGGAGTAGTCGGGTATTCCGTCGGCATTGAGGCGGTACCACAGCGGAATCGGCACCCCGAAGTATCGCTGACGTGATACCAACCAGTCACCATTCAACCCCTGCACCCAGTTGGAGTAGCGATGCTTCATGTGGTCGGGGTACCACGCGATCTCCTCGCCGCGGGCGAGCAACGCCGACCGCAACGATTCGTCCCGCCCACCATTGCGGATGTACCACTGGCGACTGGTGACGATTTCCAGCGGGCGATCCCCTTTTTCGTAGAACTTCACCGGGTGCGTGATGGCACGCGGCTCGGCCCTCAAGTCGCCGGACTCGCGCAATGATTCGACGATTGCACTCTGCGCCTGCTTCACCGATTTTCCGGCCAATGTTGCGTACTGGGCGCGTCCACGATCGGAAACGATCGCGCCGGGTGGTTCGGCAAGTATTCGGCCGTCACGTCCGATGATGGCACGAGTAGGAAGATCGAACTCGCGCCACCACACCACGTCGGTGAGATCACCGAAGGTGCAGATCATGGCGATGCCGGTGCCCTTGTCTGGCTGGGCGAGGGGATGTGGGTACACCCCGACTTCGACATCGAACAAAGGGGAACGAACGGTCTTGCCGAAGAGCGGCGCGTAACGCGCATCGTCGGGATGAGCGACCAAACCAACACAGGCTGGGATCAACTCCGGACGCGTGGTTTCGATGACGACGTCGCCATTCGGACCGTGGAATGACACCGCGTGATAAGCACCGGGTCGTTCGCGATCCTCCAACTCTGCTTGCGCAACGGCGGTGCCGAAGTCCACGTCCCACAGCGTTGGTGCTTCCTGTGTGTAGGCCTCGCCGCGCGCCAAGTTGTCGAGAAATGCCTGCTGCGAGGTACGGCGTGCGTGTTCGGAGATGGTGGTGTACAACAAGGTCCAATCCACCGAGAGACCGAGTCGTCGGAAGAGGTCCTCGAAGACCTGCTCATCTTGTGCAGTGAGTTCGTCGCACAACTCGATGAAGTTCGGGCGCGACACCGGTACGGCTCGGTGATCCTTGGGTGGATTGCCGCGAAACGGCGGAGTGAAGCCGGCAATGTAGGGCAGCGAGGGATCGCACGTCACACCGAAATAGTTCTGCACTCGTCGCTCGGTCGGAAGACCGTTGTCGTCCCAACCCATCGGGTAAAACACGTGCTTGCCTCGCATGCGCTGATAACGGGCAATGGTGTCGGTATGGGTGTAGGAAAACACGTGTCCCATGTGCAGTGAACCACTCACGGTGGGGGGTGGTGTATCGATGGCGAACACGGTGTCGCGCGTGGCGGTGCGATCGAATGCGTAGACGTTGTTGTCGCTCCAGCGTTCGATGAAACGGGCTTCCACCCCGGAGAGTGTCGGTTTCTCGGGAACTCTGCGCGTCGGGGAACCGTTCGACATGCTCTCTCAACGGTAGTGGCGAACAACATGCTGACCCCCGACGTGTCTCGGTGCGTGTTACCGCTCGATTCGTAGGATTATTGCGTGTTCGCGCTCTATGACACCCTGACGCGCGAGGTTCGACCGCTGGAAATGCGCGAGCCGGGCAAGCTTGGCGTGTATCTGTGTGGTCCAACCGTCTACGGCCCGCCGCACCTGGGGCACGGTCGAGCCACGTTGGTGTACGACATCTTGCGCAGGTATCTCGAGTGGCGAGGTATCGACGTGAGACTGGTCTCCAACATCACGGACATCGACGACAAGATCATTGATCGCGCCAATCGGGAGAACCGACCTTGGCAGGACATCACGCACAAATGCGAGTCGGTGTGGTTCGATGCGATGGGTCGTCTTGGCGTGAAGCGTCCGACGGACGTTCCACATGCAACTGACTACGTGGAGCAGATGGTACGCATGATCGGCACACTCGTCGAGCGCGGTGCTGCGTACACCACCAGTGACGGCGTGTACCTCTCCGTACAGAGCGTGTCCGACTATGGCGCATTGGCACATCAATCGTTGGACGACATGCTTGCCGGCGGTGGTGACCGCGACGTGCTCGGCGCCCAAGAGAAACGCCACTCCGCCGACTTTGCACTGTGGAAGTTCTCCAAGCCCGGAGAGCCGGCCTGGCCGTCGCCGTGGGGCGATGGTCGGCCTGGATGGCACAGCGAGTGCGTGGTGATGAGTCTGGAGTTGTTGGGGGAAGGGTTCGACCTGCACTGTGGTGGTGCCGACCTGCGGTTTCCGCACCACGAGAACGAACGCGCACAAGCCGTGGCACTTGGCAAGCAATTCGCACGACATTGGATGCACAACGGCTTCGTCGTCGACCTCGAGGGCGAAAAGATGTCGAAGAGTTTGGGCAACGTGACCAACTTGTTGGACCTGCTCGATCAGTTCGATCCGCGTGCGTATCGAATGTTGCTGCTGCAAACGCACTATCGCTCGCCGGTGAAGGTGGGGCAGGACAACATCGATGCCTCGGTGAAGGCACTCTCAGGACTCGACTCGTTCGTGGCACGAAGCGCGGGGCGAAACGCACCGGGTGACGCCGACACGATGGCCCGATTCGTTCAGATCATGGACAACGACCTCGACACACCGAACGCCATGGCGCTCGTTTTCGACACGGTGCGGCGTGCCAATATCGCGATCGACGCAGGCGATTCTGCCGCCGACGCGCTCGTCGGCGCGGTACGTGAGATGTGCAGTGCGTTGGGTCTTGAACTTGGTTCCACGGGTGAGGTCGCGACTGATGCACGAGCGCTGGCGGATGCCCTCGACGCGGCTCGCTCGGCGAAAGATTTCGTGCGAGCCGATGCACTGCGCGCCGAGTTGCAGGCACTCGGTTACGTGGTGGAAACCACCAAAGCGGGTACATCACTTCGTCGTGCTTGAACGGAGCCACGACAGCCACGCCACATGGAGAGTTGCTACTCGCTGGTAACTTGGGGACATGGCCGAATTTTCCCTTGCGCTCAATGACGATCAGCTCCAACTGAAGGACTGGATACACGAGTTCGCAGTCGACGTCATTCGACCGGCAGCACACGAGTGGGACGAGCGCGAAGAGTTCCCCTGGCCGATCGTGCAAGAAGCAGCAAAGATCGGCTTGTACGGAATCGACTTCATCATGAATGCGATGGGCGACCAGAGCGGACTGACGCTTCCGGTGGCGATCGAGGAGATCTTCTGGGGAGATGCCGGTATCGGCATGGCAATCATGGGTTCGGGGTTGGCAGCGGCCGGAATCGCTGGCAACGGCACTCCAGAGCAAGTGATGGAGTGGGTGCCGCAATGTTACGGCACCGCCGACGACGTGAAGATCGGCGCGTTCTGCGTGAGTGAGCCGGATGCAGGTAGCGACGTGAGCTCCCTGCGCACCCGTGCCGTGTACGACGAAGCGACCGACGAGTGGGTATTGAACGGCACCAAGGCATGGATCACCAACGGTGGCATCGCGAACGTGCACGTGGTGGTTGCAGCCGTCGACCCCGAGTTGAAGGGCCGTGGACAGGCAAGTTTCGTCGTTCCGCCGGGAACCAAGGGACTCTCACAAGGCCAGAAGTATCTGAAGCACGGCATCAAGGCGTCGCACACTGCCGAAGTGGTGCTCGACGACGTGCGCGTGCCGGGGCGGTGCTTGCTCGGTGGAAAGGAGAAGTTGGACGCCAAGCTGGCGCGTGCTCGCGAGAAAGGCAAGTCGGGTGAGGCGCAACCGGCGATGAAGACGTTCGAAGCCACACGCCCTGCGGTGGGTGCTCAAGCACTCGGTATCGCGCGAGCGGCGTACGAGTACGCGCTCGACTATGCGAAAGAGCGCAAGGCGTTCGGCAAGCCCATCATCATGCACCAAGCGATTGCCTTCAAACTCGCCAACATGATCACCCGTGTTGATGCATCGCGGTTGTTGATTTGGCGTGCGGCCTGGTTGGCCAGGAACGGTGGCTTCAAGAACGGTGAAGGTTCGATGAGCAAGTACTACGCGTCGGAAACAGCCGTTCGTGTAACCGAGGAGGCCATCCAGATCCTCGGTGGTTATGGCTACACGCGCGAGTATCCGGTGGAACGCTGGCACCGCGACGCCAAGATTCACACCATCTTCGAGGGCACCTCAGAGATTCAGCAGCTGGTGATCGCCCGCGCAATCAGCGGGATGCGGGTGGAGTAACACATTCACCTTGTCGAGCGAAGGTCTGGTGACTGGCCAAGGCGAGACCGCCCCAGATGACGACGAGCCCGAAAACGCCGAGCCACCAACGCCACGACCAACCGTGGTCATCGTAGATCTGCACGGCAACGAACACCGCCGGGGCTGACGCAACAAGGCCGAGCAGCAATCGGTAGGTGGATTTCCACTCACTTCGATGGATTGCCAGTCCGCCAAGAATCACCGTTGGTGCCAGGATTCCCCCCGCACCAAAGAAGAGCGGCAGCGTTCCCAAGACACCGAATGTACGTGTCAACGAAACGGTCCATCGCCGCGACGTGCGATGTCGCACGACGATGACGACTCCCTGGGTGAACCCCCACAACGTGAAGCCCCCGACGATGAACATCGTTCCAGTCCAACTGAATTCAGGATCGTTGGAGATGAGGCGCATCCAGCACCGAGCGACGACGCCGAGCAGTGCTCCGGCAATCAAGCTGCGCGTCAGGACTGTTGCCACTGGTGTCCGGAGGCTCGCCAGTGGCATCGGCGTCGCGGCGTAACGAGCGCGTTGCAGTTTCGTTAGCCGACGATTTCGGAGATTTGCATCACGGGTGCGATGTTGGTGTAGTTGGCCACGTCGGTCATGACGTCACCCGTGAGTGGTGAACCCATCGCGGCATTGAAGGCATCCATCGATGCGAACGTCACGTGTACTGCGGCGACGTGCGGCCCATTGACACCCTTTTCGACCATGGTGGAGACTGGGTTCCAGGCCTTTTGTACGAGCGGTACGTGCGTATTGCGGTAGTAGTCGTGGTCGAAGGTGGATCCTTCGCTCGATGGGTAGTACACGCTCACTTGGATCATGTCGTCGACCGTATCATCACGTACTCTGACGTCGTGACTACCGGGCTTACCGACAGCGACCGGGCAGCATTACGTGCTCGGTATCGAGCCGAGCGCGACAAGCGGATGCGATCCGACGGCAACGACCAGTACTTGGAGGCCACCGGTCGGTATGCACATCTCCTCGACGATCCGTACACACCGGTTGCTCCGCGAGAGCCGATCACCGCTGATGTGCAGGTACTCGTGGTCGGTGCCGGATTCGGCGGACTCGTCACTGCTGCACGTCTCCGACAAGCCGGTGTCAGTGACATTTGGGTCATCGACAAGGCGGGTGACGTGGGAGGTGTGTGGTACTGGAATCGATATCCCGGAGCGATGTGCGATACCGCAGCGATGGTGTACCTCCCGCTCTTGGAGGAAACCGGCACGGTTCCTTCAGCGAAGTACGTGCCGGCTCCCGAGATTCAGGCACATGCACGGCGAATCGCAACCACGTTCGACTTGTATCGCGATGCGCTCCTCTCCACGGACGTGAAGTCGATTGCGTGGGATGAGTCCGCTGCGCGTTACATCGTGCGCACCGACCGTGGTGATGTTCTGCGAGCGAGGTACGTGTGTGCGAGCACGGGTCCGCTCCATCGACCAAAGTTGCCGGGAATTCCCGGAATCCATTCCTTCGCGGGCCATACGTTCCACACGAGTCGTTGGGACTATGCGTATACGGGTGGTGATCCGGCAGGAGCATTGATGTCGGGTCTCTCCGACAAACGTGTCGGCATCATCGGGACGGGGGCAACGGCGGTGCAATGCATTCCCCATCTGTCGCGTGCCGCCGGTGAGCTGTACGTGTTTCAGCGCACGCCATCATCGATCGACGTTCGCAACAACCAGTCGATCGATCCGCAATGGTTCGCCGGTCTTGCACCGGGCTGGCAACGCGAGTGGATGTCCAATTTCACGGTGCTACAGACCCTTGGATTCGCCGAGGACGACTTCGTCAAGGACGGCTGGACCGACATCTCCATTCGAATCCGAGATCGGATGGCCCGAATGGTGAAGGCCGGTGCGGAGATTGGTCCCGCCACGCTGCTGCAAGCGTACGAAGACTCCGATGACGAAAAGATGAGCGAGATTCGTGCCCGGGTCGACGCCATCGTGCGTGATCGGCGAACGGCGGAGGCACTCAAACCCTGGTACCGACAACTCTGCAAGCGACCGTGCTTCCATGACGAGTACCTGCAGTCGTTCAACAACCCGACGACGCATCTCGTCGATACGGACGGCAAGGGAGTGGAACGAATCGACGAGCACGGTGTGTGGGTCGGTGGCACCCATTATCCGCTCGACTGCCTCATCGTTGCCTCGGGATTCGAGGTGGGAACGCCGTACACGCGACGAAGTGGTTTCGACGTGATAGGGCGGAACGGCGTCGCGCTGTCCGACTACTGGGCGGAGGGTATGCGCAGTTTGCATGGAATCCATGTCCACGGGTTTCCGAACTTCTTCGTCATCGGATTCACACAGGGGGCGAACCAGATCGCCAACGTTCCTCAGAATTATGTCGAGAACGGGCTCGCGATTGCCGATGTGGTTCGTCACGCCGAGTCGAAGGGGGCTACTCGCGTGGAGCCGACACCTGAAGCCGAGAATGATTGGCTTACCTTCATTACGAGCAGTCAACGTGGGTTGCGCGGCAATCCTGACTGCACACCCGGCTATTACAACAACGAGGGCAAACCGATTTCTCGAAGCGATATGTTCAACGGAAGTGGCCATCCGGGTGGTCCGGTGGCGTTCTTTGAGTTCCTCGACTCATGGCGTCAGACGGGCGAGTTCGTCGGTTTGACCTTCACCTGATGTCACCACGAACCGCCGGTGAGCTGGCTCGATTCATCGATCACACCTTGCTTGCACCTGAAGCAACGCGCGACGAGGTGCTCGACGCGTGTCGCAACGCCATACGGTGGCATGTGGCGGCGGTTTGTATCTCGCCGTCCTGGTTACCGCTGCCTGCGGGCACGATGCCAGCAGCGAATGGTGGTGGTGAGTCGGAGACGGCTCTCTGCACCGTGGTGGGTTTTCCGTCGGGCGCACATGCATCGCTCACAAAGTCGCACGAAGCGAGCCTTGCCGTGATGAATGGTGCAACCGAAGTCGACATGGTGGTGAACCTCGGATCGGTGCGCGACGAGCGGTGGCTTGAAGTGCAGGATGAGGTACGGATGGTGAGGAGTGCCGTGGATGCCGTTCGGCGTGACGTGGTGTTGAAGGTGATTTGTGAGTCGGCTGCCTTGAGTGATCACGAATTGCGGACGACGTGCAAGGCGGTCGTCGCCGGTGGTGCCGACTTCGTCAAGACGAGTACCGGATTCCACAAGGCGGGAGGCGCCACGGAACGTGCAGTCATGATCATGCGTGAGACGGTTGGTGCGGACATCGGCGTGAAGGCGAGTGGCGGAATACGCACGACCGCGGCAGCACTGTCGATGATCGCGGCTGGTGCAACGCGAATCGGGGCTTCCGCGACGCGAGAAATCCTGGCGGGGCTACCGGACTAGTTCGCGGCGTCGATTGCAACGAGAACGTCGCGCAACACCGCACCAGCCCGGGCTGCGGCACGCTTGCCGACGGCGATGACTTCCTCTCCTGACAGAGGCGTCGGTGAGATACCAGCGGCAAGGTTGGTGGGCAATGACAAGCCGAGCACTTCCAGTCCCACGTGTCTGGCCGCAATCACATCGAGCACCGTCGACATGCCGACCAAGTCGGCGCCCCAACTTCTTGCCGCGCGGATCTCGGCCGGCGTCTCGTAATGCGGGCCGTGCAGCCCGAGATAGACGCCTTCATTCATCGGGACCGCGCGGTTCGCGATGGCACGTAGACGCTTGCTGTAGGCGTCGGTGAGGTCGACGAATCGCCCCGCAAACGGTGCAGGGGGATTTTCGCCGGTGAGTGGGGAGTGGCCCGTGAGGTTGATGTGATCGCTGATCATCACCGGCTCGGCGATCTTCCAGTCTTCTCGCAACACGCCGGCGCCGTTGGTGATGACGGCGACACCACAACCGAGCGCCGCGGCAGTCCGAACTCCGTGTGCAACCGGCGCGACACCGTACCCCTCGTAGAGATGCGTACGTCCCGTGAGTACCAGCACCCGCGACGTACCAACGGTGATGGACACGGCTTCGCCACCGTGGCCGAGGGCGGATGGTTTCTTGAAGCCGGGCACGTCTCCGATCGGACAGCGATCACCCGAACCGAGCATGTCGATGGCATCGGCCCAACCCGAACCGAGCACGGCAACGATGTCATGACTTCCGTCGAAGCGGTTACGAAGAAACGTGGCAGCTTCGGCGGCGAGATCAAACGGCGAGGTCATCGTCCAACCCTCGTGCCGTGGCCATCGAGCATTCGACGATGCTACGCAGCATTACTCGTCGTCGGTATCTTCGTCGGCAACGGTGGCAAAACCCGCTGCTGCCAGCCGAGCGAGTAGCTCGTCGCGAGGACTTGCGCCAGGTGCACGTGCCTTGTCGTTGGCGACTCGCCAGCCGTGTCTGGACGAATATACGAGTGGCGGTTCGCGTAGGCGGCCATATCCGTATTCCACGACTTCGGCAAACATCAACTCATGGTCCCGCATCGGCATCGTCTGGAAGACACGAGCATGTACCCACGCGAGGCAATCGGGTACCACGGGATGACCGTCAACCTCCGCGAGGTACTCGGGTGCGATGTAATGGAACTTGCGCCCGGGGTACGAGAAGTACTGCCCAATGTGCACCTGATCCCCGGCGAGGAACGACACGGTGTACTCACCACTTGCCTTCATCAGCGGGTAGGTGTCGTGCTTCGGTGAGACACTCGCCATGATGATCGGCTCCTCGAAGGAAACTTGGGTAACCCAGTGCGAGGTATAGGCGCGAGTGATGCCGTCGTGAGTTGCAGCGACCACCTCGACACCCTTCACCGCCTGGCCGAGTGCACGCTTGAGTTTTGGATCGATCATGCCGTCCTTCTCGGCTCAGCGTATTGGGAACGCCACGATTAGGGTGAGCGCATGACTCGACCTGGAATGTACTCCGGTGTGGCAACCGATGACGCAATGAACCTCGCAATGTCGGCCAAGGCCGTGCCGTTGTACGAGGCGGTGAAGAAGTTCATCGCCGAGGAGATCGAGCCGGTCACTCGCACGTACTTCGAGTTGGGTGAAGGACGTGCCGAGCGCTGGAGTTACGGCGAAGGTCAGCTGGAGCTCCTCGAGCAATTGAAGAACAAGGCAAAGAAGGCCGGTTTGTGGAATTTCTTCCTGCCCAATGCCGAGACCGGTGAGGGATTGTCGAACCTCGACTACGCATACATCGCCGTGGAGTTGGGGAAGAACCCCATTGCATCCGAGGTGATGAATTGCAGCGCACCCGACACCGGCAACATGGAGGTGCTCGAGCGCGTTGGTACGCCCGAACAGAAGGAGAAGTGGTTGAAGCCGCTCCTCAACGGTGAGATTCGCTCGGCGTATGCGATGACCGAGCCCGACGTGGCATCGTCCGATGCAAAGAACCTCGAATGTCGTGCGGTGCGTGACGGGGACGAGTGGGTCATCAACGGAGAGAAGTACTACATCTCCGGCGCGGGTGATCCTCGCTGCAAAATCATGATCTGCATGTTGCTCACCAGTCCCGACGCACCGCCGCACAAGCGACACTCGCAGATTCTCGTCCCGATGGATACGCCCGGCGTGGAGATTCTCGGTCCGATGGAAGTGTTCGGTGAGGATGACGCACCACACGGACACATGCATCTTCGTTTCAACAACGTGCGCGTGCCAGCCAGCAACATGTTGCTCGGCGAAGGACGCGGATTCGAGATCTCCCAGGTACGACTCGGACCCGGGCGAATCCACCACTGCATGCGGTCCATCGGTGCCGCGGAACGTGCGTTGGAGTTGATGGTTCGTCGCGGGTTGTCACGTGAAGCGTTCGGCAAACCGATCGCACGACTCGGCAAGAACACCGAGACGATCGCCAAGGCTCGAATTGAAATCGAAGCGATGCGTCTGATGGTGTTGCGTGGCGCAAAGGCCATGGACACCATGGGCAACGCCGAGGCCCGCATTTGGGTGAGTGCGGTGAAGGCCATGGTGCCCGAGCGAGTGTGCAAGATCATCGACGAAGCCATCCAGATTTTCGGTGGTACTGGGATTTCGCAGTGGACCCCGCTGGCGCGCATGTATGCGGGACAACGCACCCTGCGATTGGCCGACGGCCCCGACGAGGTGCACTGGCACGTGGTCGGTCGCGCGGAAATCAGCCGGTTCGAAGACGATAAGCAGCCCGTTACCGAACACGACCAACGGCACCAGCGGTTCTCTGGGCCATCCTGAGGTGCGGCTGCTTTGCTACCGTGACCGCTACGGGTGCGAGCACCCATAGTCGTCCGGGAGGGAACACAGCACCATGGCAGCGAAGAAGAAATCGTCGAAGAAGAAGTCCGTCAGGAAGTCGGTAAAAAAGACCAACAAGAAGTCGGCAAAGAAGACACTGAAGAAGAAGGCGACAAAGAAGAAGTCGGCGAAGAAGTCAGCCAAGAAGGCCGCGCAGGCGAAGAAGGCGGCCCCGGCCAAAGCCTCACGCACGACCGGACCCGTGGTGTCCGCCCAGCGAATGTTCAACCTTGCGGCATTGTCGGAAACGGTGTCGGGCCCGGGAGTTGCGGCGTCGCTGCCGCAACACGTGATGAAGCGCGGTCAGAAGGCCTTCATCGTCACCGACCACGGCGTGCGTGGCGCTGGAATCGTTGCACCGATCGTGGAGAACTTGGAGAAGGCCGGTGTGAAGACGTTCGTCTTTGATGAGGTTTCACCGAACCCGACGGATGTCAACGTGGCGGCCGGTGTCGCTGCCCTCAATCGTTTCGGTATCGACGGCACCGTGGTGGTGTTCATCGGTGGTGGTTCGGTCATGGATTGCGGAAAGTACATTGCACTCGCGGCACCGAACGGTGTCGACAATTTGCACCTGGCGTTCGCCCCCAATTTGGATGCAAACGACCGGATCGACTTCGGCACACTTGCGCCGAAAGCACAGGCCTCCAAACCTGGTTTGCCCACCATCGCAATTCCCACCACGTCGGGTACGGCGTCGGAAACCAATGGTGGTGGTCTCATCACCGACACGCTCACCAACCCGGCGGTGCATCGCAAGTTGACCTTCAGCAACCCGTCCGTTGCGCCGGTGGCGATTCTGCTCGATCCGACACTCACCGTTGGCATGCCGGCTCGCGGTACGGCTGCATGCGGCATGGACGTACTGACTCATGCCATCGAGTGCTACACGTCGGCCGGATCAAATCCGTACGCCGATGCCCTCGCGTTGCATGCCATTCGATTGACGGGTCAGTGGTTGCCGAAGGCGGTAGCCAACGGCAGCGACCTCGAGGCGCGAGCACAAATGCAGGTTGCTTCGCATCTCGCTGGTCGTGCGTTCTCGTCGGGTCCGCTGCTCGGTCTCGTGCACGCAACCGGTCATCCGATTTCCGGGCAGTTGCACCAGGCTCACGGCCAAACGTTGGCCACGATGCTGCCGCACGTCATGCGATTCAACCGTGACGTGGTGGCCGAGCGCTATGCCGACGTGGGCGAGGCGCTCGGCTCCGAACACGACCCCGAGGCGGGCATCGCAGCGGTCGAGAAGTTGTCTGCAACGGTGGGAACCAACAAGCGTTTGCGTGAGTTGGGAGCCACCAGTGACAACATCGCCGACCTCACACAGGATGCATTGCGCGACCTCATCATCCTGAACACGGCGAAGTATCCAACCCGCGGGGACGTGCACGAGTTGTACGCCCGCGCGTTGTAGACCCACCGGTCAACTCATGAGTTGTTTGCGCACGAGTTCGGCGATGTCGGTCCAATGTGCCGCAAGACCCGGGTGGAGGTCGTAACTCCCCACCTCGTGGAGCGGCACCCATCGGGTTTCTGCGGACTCATGATTCGCGGCGTAGACGCCCGCGTCGTCGTTGGTGAAGGCGATGACGGTGTCGTATCTCCAGCTGCCGTGGTCGTCGGTGAATACGTGACGCACCGCGATACGCGTCGAGTCAACCCCGACCTCCTCATGCGCCTCGCGAATCGCCGCCGACACGATGTCCTCGTGCGAATCGCGGGCACCGCCGGGAAGGGCCCACGTTCCGCCTCCGTGCGTCCAACCTGCGCGCAACTGCAACAACACGTGTGCAGCATCGAGGTCGGTTCGCACGAGCAGCAGCCCGGCGGCTCCGTGCAAACCCCAGTGCTCGCGACCGCAGTCGCAGAAGAGAAATCCGTCGCCATCCCGATGGGCCATGGTGATCTACCGGTCTGCGCCGATCGCCCTAGGCGTGCACGGGTTGTTGGGGGGTGCCACCGCGAACTACCCAACGATCTCCTGCCAGTAATCGCGCACCGGCAACGAGCGACGTCATGACCACCCCGGCGATCACGAACGTGGTGGTGCGTCCCAACACCTCGTATGACACACCGGCGAACGACGCCGACACACCGCCCGTGAGCGTTTGCATTCCACCCAACAGGCCCTGTGCACCAGCCTGGCGTTCCGTGGGTGCCACCATTCCCACCGCAACCCCGGAACTGGTCACCGTCATACCGTCGTTCAATGTGTGAACCAGAAATACTGCCATGAGAAGCCATGGAATCGAGAGCGCTCCGTACAGGGTCATGCAAGCGGCACCGAACAGCATTCCGAATCCTCCGGCTCGGAAGGGTCCGATGTGCTGCACGAACCGGCCACCGTACGGCGCCATGAACACCATCGGCAGCACGAAGAGTGTCACACCAGTGTTCGCCATCCATGTTGGAGCATCGAGATCTTTCATCATCAGGGCCCACAACGAATCGAACGTACCGATCATGAAGAACACGGCAATACCGATGAGCACGCCCGCGGCAATGGCCCGGTCACGCAGCAGGTCGACGGCGAAACGTTCGGTCGGGTGGTCCTCCGCGGCGGTCTCGGGGATCCGCATGGTGAAGATCACGATCGAAATCACCAGGAGGACCGTTCCGATAAGTAGGAACGGCGCCGGGATGCCGAAAGAGTCGACCAGGAAGAGTGAGATGACCGGTCCGGCCGCGAAGCCTCCAACTTCGCACGACAGTACTCGTCCCAGATTTCGGCCGAGGTTGTCCGGCTCGCTCACGATGATGACGCGGCGCATCGCGGGCAGGGCACATCCCAGCCCGATGCCCGAGAGGAATCGAGCCCCGAGCAATTCCGGCAATGAATTCGAGAACGCCATGGCGAAGTTCCCGATGATGGCGAGTGACAAACCAAGGAAGATGAGCTGGCGCGAGCGACCTCGGTCGGCCATCGGCGCGATGGTGAGTTGGGCGAAGAACGAGGTGAAGAAGCCGATTGCAATCACCAAGCCGAGCGCACCCTCACTGATTCCGAACTCCTCGCGATAATCATCCAGCATGGTGAACATCACCCCGTAGGCGGATGACTTCACGGCAATGGCCACGAACAATGCGATGAGCAATCGCCTGCGTGGCACGCAGCGAGGCTACTGACCCATCTGCGACAATGGAGGCGTGAGCGTCATCGAGGTACTCAATCCGTTCGACCAATCCCTGGTTGGCACGGTTCCTCGCGCCGGTACTGGTGATTGTCTCGCCGCCGTCGACACGGCGCACGATGCGTTTCCCGCATGGCGTACGACGGCACCGCGCGTGCGGGCGGAAGTGCTGCGCAAGGCCTTCGAGTTGATGGTTGCCGAGCACGACGCGCTGTCGCGACTGATCGTTCGTGAAAATGGCAAGGTCCTCGCCGATGCGAGGGCGGAGGTCACCTATGCCGCAGAGTTCCTGCGCTGGTTCAGCGAGGAGGCCGTGCGAATCGACGGTGACTATCGACGTGCGCCATCCGGTTCCAACTGGCTGTTGGTATCACGTCAGCCAGTCGGCGTGTCGTTGCTGGCGACTCCGTGGAACTTTCCCGCGGCCATGGCCACCCGCAAGATAGGACCCGCCCTCGCAGCGGGTTGCACCGTGGTGTTGAAGCCGGCAAGCGACACGCCGCTAACGGCACTTGCCATCTGCGACATCCTTCGTCGCGCAGGCGTACCCGATGGCGTGGTCAACGTCGTCGTGCCCGACCCACCAGGTGACGCGGTGTCAGCGATGCTGGCCTCGGGCAAGGTGCGAAAGTTGTCGTTCACCGGCTCCACCCGGGTTGGTGCATTGTTGTTGGCGCAAGCCGCTCAGCGGATCATCAATTGTTCGATGGAGTTGGGTGGCAATGCTCCGTTGGTGGTGTTCGACGATGCCGACGTGGAGGTGGCAGTCGACGGTGCAATGCTGGCCAAGATGCGCAATGGAGGGGCCGCGTGTACGGCGGCCAACCGCTTCTTCGTCCACGAAACCATCCACGACAGATTCGTCGAAGCATTTACACAACGGATGTCGTCGTTGGTGCTCGGCAACGGCATGGATGCCGCAACGCACGTGGGACCACTCATCACTCGAGCACAACAAGACAACGTTGCATCCCTGGTCGACGAAGCCGTCGCGAGTGGAGCAACCGTGGTGTGTGGAGGCAGGCGCGCGAGCGACGAGTCGTTTGGCTACCACCCAACGGTGCTCACCGATGTGGGATTCGATGCAGCGATCCTGAAGGATGAGGTGTTCGGCCCGGTTGCTCCGATCGTGAGGTTTCGTGATGCCGACGACATCGTCACCCACTGCAATTCGGTGGAGCACGGACTGGTGTCGTACGTATTCACCCGCGATGTGGCCAAGGGATTGCGATTCGCCGAAGCATTGGAGACCGGAATGGTCGGACTCAACCGTGGTCTCGTCAGCGACCCAGCCGCACCGTTCGGTGGGGTCAAGGCTTCGGGCATCGGACGAGAAGGCGGCCATGACGGCTTGCTGGCGTTCCTTGAAACCAAGTATGTAGCGGGTAATTGGTAGACGAATTCCTCGATGTCCCACCGTTGTGGCACCGTTTCATTTCGGGTGCTGTCGCGTTGCCACTGAGTAGCAACCGCGGAGATTCGCTGGCACACTAAAAAACATGGGAGCCGGCGCTCGCAGGATTTGCACCGATTTGTTGTCGGAAGCGGGAGTGCCGATCGACGGCGATGCTTCGTTCGCGGTGAAGGTTCATGATGAGCGTCTCTGGTCGCGCATCGTCGCGCAACGCCAACTGGGTCTGGGTGAGGCCTACATGGATGGCTGGTGGGACTGCGACCAGTTGGACGAGATGCTCACGCGAGTAATCGCCATCGACGCAGCACAGCGAATTCCGCTTCGACCACGAATTGCGTGGCATGCGGCCATGTCCACCATCGCCAACTATCAGACCAGACGCCGCGCGACGCAGAATGCCCGTCATCACTACGACATCGGCAACGACCTCTACGAGCGCATGCTCGACAAGCGGATGATCTACTCGTGCGGCTATTGGCAGCACGCCGAGAATCTCGACTCGGCGCAGGAAGCGAAGTTGGATCTCATCTGTCGAAAGCTCGAACTCGAGCCGGGGATGCGGCTACTCGACATCGGCTGTGGGTGGGGTGGTTTCCTGCAGTTCGCGGCCGAACGCTATGGCATCATCGGTACCGGCATCTCCCCGGCGGTGCACCAGGTGTCGAAGGCCCGGGAGCGATGCGCCGGATTGCCGGTGACCATCCATGCAATGGAGTATCGCGACCTGACGGGGGAATTCGATCGGATCGTGTCCGTCGGGATGTTGGAGCACGTTGGTCCAAAGAATCTGGGGACCTTCTTCGACACGTGCGATCGATTGCTGGTGGACGGCGGGATGATGTTGCACCACACCATCGGGTCGACGGTGTCGAAGCATCACAGTGATCCTTTCTTCGATCGCTACATCTTCCCGGGAGGCGTGCTTCCGTCACTCGCGCAGTTCACCGAGGCGGCCGAACCAAAGTGGGTGATTGAAGACGTCCACAACTTCGGACCGGACTACGACCGAACGCTCATGGCATGGAACACCAACATCGAGGCACGTTGGGCGGAAATTCCGCATTACGACGAGCGTTTCCGCCGAATGTGGAGGTTCTACGTGTTGGGTTCGGCGGCCGGTTTTCGCGCGCGATCGCTGCAACTCTGGCAGGTGGTGCTACGACGCAAGGGCCGAGCACCCCGCTACAGCGCCGCCCGCTGACGGCGAGCCATTACGACCGTCCACCAGATGAGTGGTATCTGGAGTGGCAGTCGCCCGTAGGCGACGAGTCGCTCCGACAATTCCCGATCACGCCAATCCCAGGCCATATAGATGTTGGCCGGGTACACCGCCAGGAAGAGTGCCGCCGCGGCCCACAACGCCGTTCGACGTGTGCGGCGTACGAGCACACCAACCCCAACGATGACTTCGGCGACACCACTCAGATACGTGGCGAGTCGCTCCGAACCGGGGAGCGCAGGAGGAACGATGGCATCGAAGAATTCAGGATTCACAAAGTGTGAAATCCCCGCACCGAGCAGGAAGAAAGCGAGTAGTTTCTCTCCACGAGTCATGCGCGAAGACTAGGTCGTCGTGCACGACCCCGCCCCGACGGAGGACGCCGAGAACCCACCACATGACTGATCGCATCGACACACGCACGAATTGGTTGGACCCGCAACAGTTGAACGCCGTCCGCGATCAAGTGCCCCTGGTGTACGTTGACGCCGTCCCGGTGCGAATCGATGACCAAGGCAACGTGACCCATGTCGGGATGTTGCTGCGACAAGCTCCCGACGGGAGCATCTCGCGTACCGTCGTATCGGGTCGTGTGTTGCTGAACGAGAGAATTCGTGAAGCATTGTTGCGTCACTTGGAGAAGGATCTCGGACCACTTGCACTTCCCAAGATTCCACCGGAGCCCGCTCCCTTCACCGTGGTGGAGTATTTTCCGGATCCCACCATGTCGGGTTTTCACGACCCCCGTCAACACGCGGTGAGCCTTGCCTTCGTCGTACCGGTCTCGGGGGATTGTCAGCCCACTCAAGCCGCCCTCGACTTGGCGTGGTATTCACCCGTCGAGGCGGTGAGCGATCAAGTTCGTCGCGAGATGACGAGTGGACACGATCGACTCATCCGACTGGCCTTGGCGTCCGTCGGCGTGCTGCCGTAGGGCAGCCGTCGCTCGGGGGCGACTACGGCTGTCGTCGGCGACGTCGAACCCGGGACCTACGTCGACCAGGGGGTGGGGCGAACACCTCGAGTGCCTCGCCATTGGGTTGCTCGAGGGTGAGCGAGATTCCGTCACCAATGTCCTCGGGCTCGGTTGACGCTTCGATCACGACGGCGGGTTCTTCCTTGGGTTTTCGCCCCAGGAGACGATCGAAGGCCACCATTCCACCCGCCAACATTGCGCCGACGGTTCCGTAACGCTGGGCGGCACGACGCACCATGTGAGCGGATTCAGGCAGTGCCGCGGGTTCGGTCGGGTTGGTCGGCTCCGTTGATTCATTCGTCACGAAGTCCAAACTATTGAGAAAAGTGATCGAACAATCACTCATCGTCCGGTTCGTGACGAATACTCTTTCCGTATGCCAGAAGGCGACACGATCTACCGCAGTGCTGCGGCACTACGAATTGCGCTGATCGGCAAGAAGATGGTGCGGTTCGAGGCCACACGACTCGACGGAGCCTCGCCCCGCGTGGGACAAACCATCGAAGAGGTTCGAAGTCACGGAAAACACCTGGAAATCGTGTGGGACGACGGGGTGGTGCTTCACACGCACATGCGGATGACCGGTTCGTGGCACGTGTACCGAGTTGGCGAGCGTTGGCGCAAACCGCCGCATCGTGCGCGCGCGGTGATCGGTGTCGCCGACTGGGTGGCCGTCTGCTTCTCGGCACCGGTCGTTGAAACGTACCGGGACTTCGACCCACGGCGGCACCCGATCCTCGGGCGACTCGGTCCGGATTTGTGCCATGAGCGCCCTGATATCGACGAGTGTGTGGCGCGGATGCGAGCCTACGAACCATCCGACTGCACCATCGCGGAGGTTCTGTTGGATCAGCGGGTGATGTGTGGTGTCGGCAATGTGTATCGCTGCGAACTTCTCTGGGCATGCGAACTGAACCCATGGGCGAGGGTCGGTGAATTGTCGACCGACGAGTGTCGCGAGCTGGTGTCGCTCGCCCACGAGATGTTGCGGGCGAACCTGGAGCGCGTGAATCGAATCACGACGGCGGCCGTGGACGGTGGCCTTGCGGTGTACGGACGACAGGGGAAATCATGCGGTCGATGCGGTGATCTGGTCCGGGTGACGCACCACGGTGAAGCAAATCGAGTGTTGTACTGGTGCGCTGGTTGCCAGACGATGCACACCCCATCGGTTACCGCTCCGCGACGACTCGCCGACGATACCCCGACGGATCAACACCCGGCAGCGAGAATGTTCGCCGAGCCGCTCGAGGAGCGCTAGACGGCGGCGATCGCCTCCACGACGTTGACCTTGGTGGCGCGCCATGCGGGATAAACGGCGGCCACCACGCCGAGTACGAACGAGATGAACACGATCCAGAGGGTTTCGTTGACGGGCAATCGGAAGGCGATGTCGCCCTCGTCGCTCAGCGCGGCCACGACGACGATGCCCATCACGATGCCCAGCACCACTCCGGAAACCGCACCGAGCAGCGAGGTAATGACGCTCTCCCATCGCACCGTGGTGCGAACCTGGGACTTGGTCATGCCAACCGCGCGCAACAATCCGATTTCACGGCGGCGCTCGAACACCGACAGGAGGAGTGTGATGACGATTCCAACGATGGCGATGATGATGGACAGGCCGAGGAGACCGTAGATCAGGGCCAGAATCTGGTTGATTTGTGCCGCCTGGTCGTCGATGAATTCATCCTTGGTTTGCAGGGTTCCGATGCCTGCGTCGCTACTGATGGCGGCGATGCGATCACGAACCGTGTCGAAGACCGCATCGTCAGCAACCTTGATATACACGAAGGCATCGAAGATCGGCGATGGGGCGTCGGCGAACATCTCGCGACTGGCGACGTAGTTGGCAAAACTCGTGTCGCCGGACATCAGTCCGCGAACGACGGCATCCACCTCGACGCCGTCGATTCGAATGACCTTGAGCCGCGTGCCGACCTCCCAACCCTTGCTCTCGGCGCGACCAGCGTTTACGAAGAGACCATCACTACCCAGCGTGGTGAGATCACCCTCGGTTACACCGAGGTCGAAGAGGCCCGTGATGGTCGCGGGATTGATCGTTTGCACGAATACACCGCGCTGGTCGGCGCCGGTTGGTGTCGCCGGAGTGGCTTCGCTCGGGTCGACCAGCCGTACCGAGGTGAATCCGACACCGGTTGCTTGGGCCACACCATCGAGTTGCGCGATCCGGTCCGTGAGCGAGAGCGGAATTCCGCCGAAACCCTGCGAATCCACCGTGAGCGCGATGTCACCGCTGAACGCATCGCCGAACGTGTCGCGAACCTCGGCACGAATGCTGGCTGCGAGCGCGGTGAAGGCGGTTACCAGCGCAACACCGAGGAGTACCGGAGCAGCGGTGCGTGACGTGCGTTTGGGATTGCGGGCGGCGTTCTGTCGTGCCATCACACCGCTGGCCCCACGCATTGCAGCCACGGGAATTCCGATGAAGAGGGCGACGGGTCGCGCGATGGCCGGTCCGAGCACCAAAATGCCCGAGAACACCCCAAGTACCCCGAGACCAAGCACCTGAATCGGCGCATCGTTCATGGCAGCAACCATGGCTGCGCCGCCGGCAGCCACCAGGATCAGCCCAATGACGATGCGACGCGAGATGCTGCCGGCAGTATCAAGCGCGGTGTCGCGGAGGGCGGCGAGCGGGGGAACCCGACCGGCGCGCCGGGCCGGAAACCATGCAGCAAAGACGGTGACGAGTACGCCGGCCACGAGGGTGTTGATGAACGAGCCGGGGGCGATGGCCAAACCCTGGGTGGGAACTTCGAAACCGGTCGCCTTCAGCAACGCATTCAGCAACTGCGAGAGCAGGATGCCGATACCGAATCCGATGACCGAACCGACGATTCCCATGGCCGTCGACTCAACGAGCAACGCACGCGACACTTGACGTCGGCTTGCACCAATGGCACGCAACAAGGCGTTCTCGCGTTGGCGTTGTGCTGCGGTGATGGAGAACACGTTGTAGATGACGAACGATCCGATTCCGAGCGCAATGTACGAAAAGACGATCAGGAACGTGGAGAAGATGTTGAGCACATCCTTGATTTGCCCCTGCACCTCCGCGGTGATTTCTGCCCCCGTCAATGTCTCGAGTTTCAGGTCGGCCGGGAGTGCGGCATCGATTCGGCGTGCCAGAACCTCGTCAGAGACGGAGTCGTCGCCTTCGATGAGAATTGCGTCGACGAAGCCAGGCTGCAGGAGGAACTCCGACGCCGTTGGTTGATCGAACAACGCGAACGTTGCCCCGCCGGGTGACGAAATGTCGCCATAGCTGGCGACTCCAACGAGCGTGAACTCACGGGTGCCTCGCACCGCGACCACCCGGACGTTGTCCCCGACGACGAATTCGCCGTTGTCGGCGGTGGCCGAGTCGAGGACCACCTCGTTGGGTCCAATCGGTAGGCGACCTTCGGTGATCGACCACAGACCCGCCGAGTCGGACGAAGCGATACCGCCGAACGTTGGTGGACCATTGCCTTCGCTGCCGAGCGGTTCGCCATCCTTGCCGATGACTCGAGCGAAGGCTTGGATGTCGCCTGTTGCCGACGTGACACCCTCGACGCCACGAACGGTATCGAGTACCTCGATTGGCGTTGCTGCACGTTGTTCGCCACCGAAATTCAGTTCCAGGAACGTGGTGGAACGAACGTAGGCATTGACATCACGAAAAACATCGGCAAAGAGTCGATCGAACGTTTGGTTGATCGTGTCGCGGAAGACGAACGTTCCAGAAAGGAATGCAGTGCCGAGGATGACGGCCAGCGACGTAAGGATGAGTCGACCCGTGCGGGCGAGCGTCATCTTCGCTGCGAGACGAAACATGCGTGAACTACTCGCCGAGGCGCTTCAAGTAGTCGAGAACCTTCTGTGCAGTCGGCGAGAACATCTCACCCGCGACGCGACCGTCGGCCAGGAAGACGATTCGGTCGGCGTAACTCGCGGCGACTGCGTCGTGGGTAACCATGACGATGGTTTGGCCGAGATCGGTCACCGCGCGTCGCATGAAGGTGAGTACTTCGGAGCCAGTCTTTGAGTCGAGATTGCCCGTCGGTTCGTCGGCAAAGATGATGTCGGGTTGGCTGGCGAGTGCGCGAGCCACCGCAACTCGTTGCTGCTGCCCACCGGAGAGTTCGCTCGGGCGATGATCGAGACGGTCGCGCAACGAGATGGAGTCGACGACTCGGTCGATCCACGTTGGATCGCCCTTCTTCTTGCCCAACGTGAGCGGCAGCGTGATGTTTTCATATGCGTTGAGGGTAGGAATCAGGTTGAACGCCTGGAAAATGAAGCCGATCTTTTCGCGACGTAGTTCGGTGAGTTGTTTGTCGCTGAGGGTGGAGAGATCGGTATCGCCGATGAACACGCTCCCGCTTGTTAGCCCATCAAGACCGGCGATGCAGTGCATCAGGGTGGACTTTCCCGAACCACTCGGGCCCATGATGGCCGTGAACTTGCCCTTCTCGAAGCTGACATCCACACCGTCGAGCGCTCGAACCTCGCTGTCACCCGACCCGTACACCTTGCAGGCATTTGCTGCGCGCGCAGCAGCGTTTGTAGTTGGTTGCAATGTCGGCGGTGGAAGTGTGGTCACCTTTTCAGACTATTGCTGTGGTCGAATATCGAGACCGAATCGCGCAAGAAATTCGTCATAGTACGCCTCGTCATCTAGATGTCGTCCGAACGACACCCATTCTTCATCGCTCATCGCAGCCCGCGCATTGAGAAGTGCCTCTGCACCCCATGAACAATTCCATCGAAGTCGCGGTACGGATGTGGTTGCTGCTTCGAGAATGGTGGCGGCGGCTTCTTCCGCGGGTGTGGCGTTGGTGATGCCTGCGGCGTAGAACGCAAAGAGACGTCGGTAGTGGGCGTCGTATGCCCCCGACTGATTCGGGGCATCGATGTTCTTGCCGAATATGGAACTGCGTGTGATACCGGGTTCCACGATTG
>JAFMFM010000003.1 GCA_017856115.1 Actinomycetota bacterium
GAACACTGGCACCTGAAGCCAGCGCGTCTGCCATTTCGCCACTCGCCCGAGTGAATCGCTCCCACGCTAGCGAGAGCGTAGAAGTCCCGCCATGGTGGGTCGAACGTGACCCGACCCCGCAAACACGTACACCAGCAGCACCCCGGCCAAGACCAACGAGCCAGCCGACAACAGATGAAAACCAATCGCCCGACGAACGAAACCGGAGGAAAACCCGGCGAGACCGCCACAAAAACTCATCAACAAATCCGCCGTTCCCTGCACGCGCACGCGTACCGACTCGTGCAGTGATTCCACCAACAGGCTGGAACCGCCGATCAAGCCGAAGTTCCACCCGATTCCCAGCAACCACAACGACGGGAACAACATGATGTCACCCTCACCCGACAACGCAGACATCGCACTCGCAGCCACCAGGAGCACGGCGGCTATCACGATGGCATTCACGCGACCGTGACGATCCGCATACTTGCCCACGAGAGGGCTGAATGCGAACATTCCGGCGATGTGGAGCGACACGACGAAGGGTGACACGTTCTCGTGTCCGTGCAGGCGGAGGTGGACGGGGGTCATCGTCATCACCGCCACCATCGTGGCCTGTGAGACCACCATCGCCGTGAGTGCGAGCCGACCGGTTCCCGTGGAGGTGATGATTCGAAATGCGGACAGGAAACCCATTCGCTCGGGGGGCGTCAACATGCCACCGCTCAACACCAATGGGTCGGGGCGTAGACGCACCACCGTGTTGAGGGCGGCCAACGACAAGAACATCGACGATGCAAGCCACGGTCCGCTGTACCTGGCAAGCCCGAACCACGTTTCACCCATCCACTGAAAGGGTCGGATGAGAAGCGGGCCGAAGACCGCTCCGAACGTCGAAGCAAACACCACGTAGCTCATCGCTGATGAACGCTCGGAAGGTTCGGCCAAGTCCGTGGCGGCATAGCGAGCCAGCAAGTTGGCTGCTTGTCCGTTGCCGAACAAGAACAACCCGGAAAGGAACCACCACAATGACCCGCGCTCGACACCGATCATCGCAATGACTCCGCCAAGCGCGGCGAGCAGATATCCGGTCTGCAATCCACCACGCCGGCCACGACGAATCATCAATCGCGCCAACACCTGCGACATGAAGGCCGTACCCATGGTGACCGTTGCCGTTGCGATACCCCCGAGTGGAGTGTCGTCACCGAGAATGTCTTGTACTACGAATGCCCCAATGGTGACCGCCGATCCGAGCGCGGCAGCTCCGACGATTTGCCCACCAATCAACACTCGCAGTACTCGTCGTTGTGCGGCTGCTCGATCCACTGGCGACAAGGTGCGAGAAGCGAGTTCGTCTCGATCGTGTTGCCGCTCGCTCTTCACCATCTCCGACGCTATGTGATGACGAACCACACCATTGCAGTCGTGGATCACGGCGATATCACCGATGATGCAATTACCACAGCCGTACACTGAATTCGTGGTGTTTCGTGCGTACGAATCCTCAATCCGCCCAATCGAATTGGGACGACGTCTCCTCGGTGTGGTGGATTCCCAGGTGGCCGACGACACCCGGAGTATTCCCCACGCCTATACGGTGCTCCTGAATGCCAAGGACCGTGCGGCATTCGAGGCGGTTGAAAACGACCTGCGCCGCGAACTGGCCGAAGCAGTGACCCAACATAGTGAGCGTGAGTCATATCGACTAGCCGAGCCCGTCATGGTGGTGTTGCGAGCCAGCGACGAAATACAGCCCGGCAACGTCACGATCCTGCCCTCCTTGGTACACACCCAGGAACAGCCCGTGACACCTGCCCTTCCCGCCGACGAAGCAGTGGTGGTAACCCCGATTGCAGCGTCCATGTCGACACCCGTAGCGGGGGCCATCACCTCCGCAATCGTGCTTGCGGACGGTACCCGACACGTGCTCGACACCGAACGTGTCACCATCGGTCGACAAAGTGGCTGCACCATCACCATTCGGGACACCAATGTGAGCCGTGAGCACGTTCAACTGCGACGCCGACCGAACGGCTGGACGCTTCGCGACCTCGGGAGCACCAATGGAACCAAGCTCAACGGCGTTCGGGTGGAGGGTGAACAGCTCCTGGCCAATGGGGACGTGATCATGCTCGGTGCAATCCAGGTGACGTTCGAGATTTCGTGAATCACCGCACCCTGGAGAAGTTGCCATGAAGTTGGTGTGGGGTGCAGCGTCGCACGTCGGCATGTTGCGCCAACAGAACGAAGATGCGTACGTCGCCGAGGAACGTGTCTTCGTCGTCGCGGACGGGATGGGTGGTCACAATGCCGGTGAAGTGGCCAGTGCCCTTGCCGTGGCGGGCATGCGTTCTGCGGCCGCACGTGGATTTGTATCCGCTGAATCCGTCGTGACGGCAGTGAACGATGCGAATCGCACCATCCATGAAGCAAGTGGTGGTCCGAGCGAACAGCGCGGCATGGGCACCACGCTGACGGCGCTCATCCCATTGGCTGCGACCGAAAGCGAACCTCAACGATTGGTGGTCGCCAACGTTGGTGACTCCCGTGCATATCTGCTGCGCGGCAGCGAACTCAAACAGGTGAGTGCCGACCACTCCTACGTGCAGGAACTGCTCACCGAAGGTCTGATTACCGCCGACGAGGCACGTGTTCACCCCCGCCGCAACATCGTGACACGTGCGCTTGGTATCGAGGGCGACGTCAACGCCGACTCGTGGACGTTGCCCATGGTCATCGGAGATCGCTACATCCTGTGCAGTGATGGTCTCGTCGACGAGGTAGATGACAACCACATCGAGCTGATCCTGCGGTCCTGTCCGGATCCGCAGCAAGCGGCCGACCAGTTGGTGAAGACGGCGAACACCAACGGGGGCCGGGACAACACCACCGTGGTGATCGTCGACGTGGTGGACGAGTCCGCGGTGCCAGCCGTCGTCGCCACCACCCCGAGCACACCATCGTCGACATCAACGGCAAAACGAACACGCATCGTCGTGGCCGCGGCGGTGGTGCTGACGCTGGTCATCGGATCGGTTTCCGCCATCGGGTGGTATGCGCGGGGTGGGTACTACGTGGGATTCGACGGACGAGGCGACACGGCGCACCTGGCGGTGTTCAAGGGACGACCCCGCAGCATTCTCTGGTTCCGACCCACGGTTGAAATCGACAGTGGCGTCGAACGGAAGCAGGTCTTCCCGGCACTCGCCGACGACATCGACGACAAGCCCACCTACACGTCCTTCGCCCGCGCCGAGGCTTACGTAAATTCGATCCGCGACGTAGTTGCTGCACAGTCCGAAGGTGGCGACTGATGAGTGATCCGGTGGTCGTCAACGGGCGTTACGAGCTGGGCCGTCGTATCGGCAGGGGCGGTATGGCGGAGGTGTTCGTTGCGCGCGACAAGTTGCTCGACCGTCCCGTGGCAATAAAGATTCTCTTTGCCGAATACGCCAAGGACCCGCTGTTCGTCGAGCGTTTTCGCCGCGAAGCGATGTCGGCTGCGTCACTCAACCATCCCAACATCGTTGGTGTGTACGACTGGGGGCAGGTCGATACCACCTACTACATCGCGATGGAATACGTGCAGGGACGGACCCTGGCCGACATTCTGCAAAAGCACGAACGTTTGAGCGTGTTGCAGGCCTGCGATATCGCACTCGACATCGCATCCGCACTGTCTTCGGCGCATGCCGCCGGGGTGGCGCATCGAGACATCAAGCCGGCCAACGTCATCGTGAGTGCGACCGGACACGTGAAGGTTGCCGACTTCGGCATTGCGCGGGCGATCGGCGCGGCAATCGAGCAAGGCCTGACCCAAACCGGAGCCGTGATGGGTACCGCAACGTATTTCTCCCCGGAACAAGCCCAGGGCGCACAACCCGACCCGCGCTCCGACCTTTATTCCCTCGGCGTGATCATGTACGAAATGTTGGCTGGCCAACCGCCGTTCACCGGTGAGAACGCCATCGCCATCGCCTACAAGCAAGTGCACGATGCGCCGATTCCGCTCCGTACGAAGAACCCGGAGGTCTCACCCGCCTTCAGCGCCATCGTCATGAAATGCTTGGCAAAGGACCGTGACCGTCGCTACCCCACGGCATTGGCACTCGCCGACGACTTGCGTCGATTCGTCGACGGCAAGGAAGTGCTCGCGTTGCTCGACGAACAAGCTGCAATTGCAGACGCGGGAGCCACCACCCAACTCCCCGTGGTTGACGGCGACATGAACGACGAGGCATACGACGCGCAACCCACCACCGTGCTTCCATCGACCGGACGCCGTGGGTTGGGATCGGCGGGGAGTCGAGGTGGTGATTATCCGCCATACGACGACGTGGTTCCGCGACGCACTGCGGCATGGCTACTTGGCTCCGTGGTCTCGATACTGGCGCTCGTTGCGGTGGCAATCTTCGGATTCCGTGCCCTTACGGACGAGAATGCCGGTGCCAACATCTCCATTCCGAACGTGATCGGCCTGAACATCGAGGAAGCAAAGAGTCTGCTGATCGACCTTGGGCTCACGCCGATTGAAGACCCGAAGGTTCGCGACAACGCCAGCAACGACATCGTGTACGAACAATCACCAACCGCCAACACGTTGGCCCGTCAAGGTGAGAATGTGATTCTCGTTTACAACCCGGGTTTCGTTCCGGTCATCGTGCCGAACCTGGTCGGACTCTCCGTTCAGGAAGCCACGGACGTACTGAAACAGGTGGGACTACGACTGGTGGTGGACAAGTTCGTTGCGTCCCTCGACATTCCGGCCAACCAGATTCTGTTGCAATCCCCCACGGCCGGATTGGGGGCGCGTCCCAACTCGGGGGTCACGGTGGATGTATCGGGCGGTACCAATACCGTTCGGGTTCCTGACGTAATCGGCGACGAACAGGGTGCTGCCGTCAAACTGCTCACCGCCACGCCGCTCAATTTCGTGGTGACCGTGGTGTCGGAGGCGAGCGATGTCATCGAGGCAGGGCGAGTGATACGCAGTGATCCCCTCGGTGACACCGCGGTAGCACCCGGTGGGCCGATCACGCTGTACGTCTCGACCGGTAAACCACTCGTTGCCGTACCGAACGTGGTCGGTCAAGACGGTGCGTCGAGTGCAACACAGCTTGCCTCGCTCGGGTTCGTGGTGACATTGGACGATCAACCACTGGCTGCCGGTGATCCGCTGAACGGCAAGGTGTTGTCACAAAGCGTGGCGGGGGGAACCACTGTCGTGCCGGGTAGTGAGATCGTGTTGGTGATCGGGCGAGCCGATACCTCACCGTCAACCACGGTGGATACCGCAACCACCTTGCCGTAGTTGCATCATCGCATCGCTCGCTGAACGTGCGAACGGTCAGGCGGCAAACGACAGGAAGTTCTTCAGCATGGTGTGACCTTGCTGGGTGAGAATACTCTCCGGATGAAACTGCACGCCTTCCATGGCGTACTGCTGATGTCGGACACCCATCACGATGCCATCGCTGGTCGTGGCGGTAACCACCAGCTCACGCGGGAGCGATGCTGGATCAATGACGAGCGAGTGATAGCGGGTCACCTCGAGTGGCGACGGGAGTGACGAAAATATTCCGTCTGCATCGTGTGAGACATGCGAGGTCTTTCCGTGGCGGAGTTCTGGTGCACGCACGATGGCGGCACCGAACACGTGTCCTATCGCTTGATGGCCCAAACACACTCCGAGTAACGGCACTCGTCCGGCCGCAGCACGAATCAACTCGCATGTCACGCCCGCATCCTCTGGTCGACCTGGTCCTGGGGAGATGAGGATTGCATCACACGCCATGCCGAGAAGTTGCTCGACGGTGTGTTCGTCGTTGCGTACCACCACGGGATCGGTGCCAAGTTCGCCGAGGTATTGCACGATGTTGTAGACGAAGCTGTCGTAATTATCGACGACCAACACTCGCTGCAGACTCACCCAAGTAGCCTGCCAACACTCGTCCAGGGATGCACTATGCCCCTACACTGAAAAGTGCATATGGCGCCGAAAAAACGACACACGGGTGGCCGCACCACGCCACCGGCCACCACTCGGTACACGCCTCCCGTGCCCATTACCGTGAAGGAAAGCCCCCGTTGGGTCCCGATCCTCATGTTCGTACTCTTGGGAGTTGGTGCGTTGGTGATCTTGTTCTACTACCTGGGATTCGTCCCGGGTGGACGTAGCAACTGGTATCTCTTTGCTGGTCTCAGCATGGTGCTCGGCGGATTGTTCACCGCCACCAAATACCGCTAATCCGCGGGGGCGACGAGTTCCATGTCTTCCATGCAGTGCCGTGGCGGCGGCGGATGCTGATCCGGGGCCATCGTGAGTCGAAGTTCCACCCCACACAACGAACATCGGTAGCGAACGTTGATACGACGCATTTCCCCCGAGGGTGGCGGGGGTGGAAGTGAACTGGTCATGCTTCGCAACATGCCAAGCCCCACCTTCCAGATGAACGCCAGGAGCAGCAACCCGATCGTCACCCAGACGATCGTGCCGAACATCGTGGCGAACGACTGGGCTAGAGCCGCTCGATGATGAAGGCGTTGGCCAACCCGCCACCTTCACACATCGTCTGCAAACCGTAACGACCACCCGTGCGCTCCAGTTCGTTGAGCAACGTGCACGTGAGGCGGGCTCCCGAGGCGCCGAGCGGGTGACCGAGTGCGATGGCACCGCCATTCACGTTCACCTTGTCCATGTCGGGATGTAGTTCCTTGGCCCACGCCAACACCACCGCGGCGAAAGCTTCGTTGATTTCCACCAGGTCGATGTCGTCCATTGTCAGGTTGGCACGCTCCAGCACCTTCTTGGTGGCAGGAATCGGTGCGGTCAACATGTAGCGGGGATTCTCCGCCGCCAAGGCGAAACTCACGAACCGTGCCCGCGGCTTCAGACCGAGCTTCTTGGCCTTTTCTTCGCTCATGATGAGCAGAGCAGAAGAACCATCGGTGATTTGCGACGAGTTGCCCGCAGTGACACGGCCACCCTCTTCCACCGGACGGAACGACGGCTTGAGCGACGCCAGTTTCTCCAGCGACGTTTCACGAATGCCTTCATCGGTGGTCATCATGACACCCTCGGCGTCGAGAACGGGAACGATCTCGTTTTGGAAACGCCCCTCTTGCGTTGCCCGAGCTGCATATTGCTGCGAGCGCAATCCGAACGCGTCGAGGTCTTCGCGGGAAAGCTTCCATTTCTCGGCAATCAGTTCGGCGGAGATGCCCTGGTTCACGAGGCCACCCTCGCTCTTGTAGCGCTCTTGTACTCGCGGACCCATCGGGAAACCGAACTTTCCTTCGGCGATCGATGAGCCCATCGGAACACGGGTCATCACTTCCACACCGTTGGCCACGACCGCGTCGTATGCACCTGCAATCACACCCTGAGCAGCAAAGTGGGCGGCCTGTTGGCTCGAGCCACACTGTCGATCCACCGTGGTGCCGGGAACCGACTCGGGCCAACCCGCAGCGAGCACCGCATTGCGAGCGATGTTGAGGCTTTGCTCACCAACCTGCATGACACACCCCATCACCACGTCATCGATCAGTGCGGGGTCGATGTTGTTGCGCGTGGTGAGGGCGCTCAACATCTCGGCAGCGAGATCGACTGGGTGCCAATTCTTCAGGCGGCCATTGCGCTTCCCGAGCGGGGTGCGGACGGCATCAACGATGACTGCGGTGGACATAGTGCTCCTTTGAACGGTCTCTTCAGTATTGCGCACGATCGACCATGTTCAACAAGCCGGGCAATTCACAGGCAGGATGCTTGGTGTGGCTCGACGGATGGACGTGAATTGCGACATTGGAGAGACCGCTGGTTTCTGGCACGCCAGCCACGAGCCGGAGCTCCTCGAGATCATTACCAGTGCCAACGTGGCCTGTGGCGGGCATGCCGGCAGTGACGAATCGATGCACGCGATCTGCGAACGCGCCGCTCGGATCGGCGTCACCATCGGGGCACAGGTGTCGTACCCCGATCGACCGAACTTCGGGCGGATTCCGATGAACATCTCGTCGACGGAACTCTTTGCCTCGCTGTGCGAGCAGTACGACGCGCTGGATGCAATCGCCCGACTCCACGGCTCACGTGTGTCGTACGTCAAACCGCATGGAGCCCTGTACAACACGGCTGCTCGCGATGCGGACCATGCGGAGGTTGTCGTACGCCTCGCCGAGCACCACCAAGTGGCGCTGTTCGGACTGCCTGCTTCGCAAACCGAGGTCCTCGCAACGATGCGTGGCGTTCGTTTCCTACGGGAGTGGTTTGCTGATCGCGGATATCTTTCGAGCGGAGAGCTCGCACCTCGGTCGCGACCCGACGCCCTGGTCACCAATCCGACGACGATTGCATCGCGCGTAACGCAGGTGGTTCGTGATGGAACCGTCACATGCATCGATGGCTCCGTGCTCCAAGTGGACTGTGACACGATGTGCGTTCACAGTGACACTCCCGGTGCAGCACGTCTCTTGTGGGCGGTTCGAGACGCTCTGACGACGGAGCAGGTGGTCATTCGTGCCCACTGAGGAATCGGTACGCGAGCCCCGACAACCGCGAGTAGTCGAATACGGTCCGCTCGCAAGCATGTTGGATCACCTTCCAGCGGGTGCAGCCCCACATGCTCGCGAGGCACTCCTGCGTGCATGCTCGACCACCGGCATCCGAGTGGACGACGTGATCGTTGGGGCACGCAGCGTGGTGGCAACGCATGATCCTGGCCTCGGCCCGGTGATCCGCGACATCATGCACGACGTACTGCGTCATTCCGGGAGTGATTACACGAGTGAGTCAGCGCCGGCGGTGGAAATCGCCGTCCGTTACGACGGAATCGATCTCGACGACGTTGCACGACGGTGCGACATGACGACAGATTCTGTCATCGAGTTGCATACGAAGACCGAGTTCGTGGTGGAATTCTGTGGATTCTCACCCGGATTCGCCTATCTCGCAGGGCTTCCTTCGGCACTGGTACTTCCACGTCGAGCCACACCACGAACGCGAGTGCCGGCAGGTTCGGTGGCGATTGCTGCCCAGTACTCCGCGGTGTATCCACGCGAATCTCCCGGAGGCTGGCATCTTCTCGGCACCACCGACCACCTCCTCTGGGATGAACATCGCCGTCCTCCTGCGACGTTGCAACCAGGTACACGTATTCGATTCGTGGTTGCATCGTGACGCTCATCGTCGAGCAGGTTGGTTTCACCACGGTGCAGGACCTCGGTCGGGTGGGGTGGGCGCACCTTGGAGTATCGCCGTCGGGCGCCGCAGACCGAACATCACTCCAACTTGCCAATCGTCTGCTCGGAAACTGGTCGGCTGCTGCCACGTTGGAAACCACCGGTGGATTGGCTCTGTTGGCCGCCGCAGATACGGGTGTGGTGCTCACGGGAGCAGAATGCAATGCCAGTCTTGATGACAAGGCGGTTGCACATTGCCAGCCCTTCGTTATGCCAGCTGGGTCTCTCCTACGAATCCCTACCATGCGCAATGGTGTGTGGACCTACATCGGTATCGCAGGCGGAATCGAGGGACCTGAACGACTGGGCTCCCGCTCGCACGACACGATGGGCAACATTGTGCCACTGTCGCTTCATGCTGGCATCACACTGCACCCAGGCCCCACACGTGGGACCGCCTTGGGTTTGGATACGCCCATCGTGCCCAGCGATACCGAACGGTTGACGGTTGACGTGGGGCCACATATGAATCTGGTTGGGAACCACGTATGTGTTCGGGCATTTCGACGCACGTGGTCGGTTTCAGGTGAACCAAATCGAGTCGCAGTTCGCCTCACGGGACCATCGCTACACCCGCGACACAGCGAGGAGCTCCATTCCTTCCCCTTGGTGCGTGGTGCAATCCAACTCACACCAGCCGACGAACTGGTGGTGATGCTGGCCGACCATCCCACCACGGGGGGTTATCCGGTGGTTGGTGTGGTGTCCCCACGCGATGTGGACCGCCTCGCACAAGCGCGGACCGGATCACGTGTCACGTGGAAACTCGCGGTGACCTGACCCAACAGCTCACCAGATTCGGATCATTCAAATACCACGGTTCGATTTCCCATCACGAGAATGCGATGCTCCACGTGAGCTCTCACGGCGTTTGCTAGCACCACGGTCTCCAGATCTCGACCTCTACGGTTGAGTTCTTTGACGTTGTCACGATGCGTCACACGAACGACATCCTGAGCAATGATCGGACCTTCGTCCAAGTTTTCCGAAACATAGTGTGCCGTCGCACCAATCAGTTTCACACCGCGATCATGGGCTTGGCGATAAGGATTTGCGCCAACGAAGGAGGGAAGGAATGAATGATGAATATTGATCATCTTTGCCGACCATGGGGCAACAACTGATTGCGGAAGTACCAGCATGTAACGTGCAAGAATCACCAACTCAAGCGAAGAACTACTCAGTAGCGAAGCAAGTTGTTGTTCCTGTTCTGCTCGCTCACCGTCTGATGTGCCGACCGGAAGATGCACGAAGGGCTTGCCGTACATACTGCTGATTCCCTCGGCGTCCGAATGATTTGAGATGACGAGCTGTACATCAATAGAGAGGTCACCGAGATGAGCTCGACTCAGGAGATCGCTCAAACAATGTAGGTGTTTGGACACCAGGATTGCCGTTCGCGGTCGGTGAGGCAACGAACAGAATTGGTAGTCAAGACCGAATTGACCCGCGATGACAGCAAACTGCTGTTCCAGATCATCGAGGTTCACCCCACTTGGGGGCGTGAACGATACCCGTTGGAAAAACACACCATCTTCTGCGTCGGTGTGTTGCTGGGCATCAATGATGTTCCCACCGATTGATGCAATCCAACCGGAGACACCGGCAACAATGCCAACTTTGTCGCGACATGAGAGCAGCAACACGACGGAGCTCATGTTGTGGAGACGATGGGACTCGAACCCACGACCCCCTGCTTGCAAAGCAGGTGCTCTAGCCAGCTGAGCTACGTCCCCGAAATCGAGACGCTTCACTCTACGGGGGTGATTCGTACCCTGTAGGAGATGCGTGATCTCGTGGAACCACTTTGGTTGCCGCTGTTGATGTTTGGTGGTGTGTGGGTGGCGTTATGGCGAACGGGGCGACTTGTTCGCTGGTCCAAGATCGTTGGGACCGTCGCAATCGCCGCACTCTGGCTATCGAGCATGCCGTTTGCTGCCTTCATCATCGAGCGTCCGCTCGCGCATGAATCGTTGCCTGAGCGCGGCTGGGTGCCCGATTACATCTACGTGCTGAGTGGCGGGTACGAACTTGGTGACCGTCCGGATGACGACTCCTCGGGACTCGAGACCATACGACGAGTGAATCGGGCCGTCTCGCTGTGGCGGGAGTATCCCTCGGCCACCCTCGTGATGACCGGGGCACAACCCGGAATGGGGAATGTGCGAGGGCCTGAACAGCAGGGACTCTTGATGCAAGCGCAAGCCGAACGGCTCGGCGTGCCCGCCGAGGCCATCATCATCGAATCGGTTTCACTCAACACCAACGGCCACGCCAAGGAGGCGAACGGTGCATCATTTCTTCGATCCTCCACGCCGTTGCTCATCGTGACCTCGGATTTCCACCTGCGACGGGCTCGCCGGGAGTTCTCGCGATTCTTCACCGACATTCGAACGGTTGGTGCCGACCCGGACATCACCGACACCACGTGGGGGGATATCGGTATCACCTCGTTCTTTCCCCGGGTGGAGGCACTTCGAAACACCACGGTCTACCTCCGTGAATACGTGGCACTCCTCCTGAGTGATCTCCGCAACTGACGGTCAACATCGTCAAGCAAAAATCCGTCGGAAGTGCGAGTTTCATACGCAGGGTCGTGGGTAGCCTCGCTTCGTGATACCCACAACCGACCTCATCTACGCGTACCGCATTATGCGGTTGCCGCTACTTGATGCCGGCGGTTCACCCATCGGAAAAATCGACGACATCGTCGTGGTGCCCGGCCGTGGACACGAAGCGCCACGCGTGTTGGGGTTCGTGGCAAGTAGCCAACGGCGGCGAATCTTCGTTACCGCGGCCCGGGTCGCCTCACTCGACAACACCGGCGTTCGTCTAAAGAGTTACGACATCGATCTCAACCCCTTCCGTTCTCGAGTCGGCGAGCGACTGCTGGCAAACGATGTGTTCGACCAAAAGCATGGCGACGAAACCGTGGTTGACGTCGCACTTCAGCACCAGGGTGGACACAACCCGGTGTGGTACGTGAGCAAGGTTCGACTCGCAAAGCGTGGGCTGCTTCTTTCGCGACCAACCTTTCGCCTGGTGGAATGGCAGGAAGTGTCGGCGCTCTTTGCGCCAACCACACCGATGGCCGCCGAAGCAGCGCGACTTCGCACCATGCATCCCAGTGACGTCGCCACCTTCATTGCATCGCTCCCCGTCGAGCAACGTCGCACCATCGCATCTGCAATGGATGACGAGCGCTTGGCCGACGTCCTCGAAGAGCTCCCCGAGGACGAACAACTCCGCTTGATCGAGGGACTCGACCTCGACCGACTGAACAGTGTGTTCGACGAGATGGAATTCGACGACCTCGCCGATCTTCTCGCCAACATGGGATCCGAACAGCGCACCAAGGTGTTGGAGTCCATGGACGAAGACGATGCCGACACCATGCGACAACTTCTTTCGTGGCCCGACGGCACAGCAGGTGCCCTGATGACACCCGAAGTAATCGTTCTCTCCCCGGAAGCCACCATCGCCGAGGCGCTGGCGCACGTTCGGGACCCGGAACGTCATCCGTCGATTGCCGCGCAGGTGTTCGTTACCCACGGGCCGCACCAGCCGCCTACCGGCGGATACATGGGCGTCGTGCACTTTCAGCGACTCCTGCGTGAGCCACCCCAGACCAAGTTGAAGGATTGCCTGCAGCACGAGCCGACCATTCCACCCACCATGCCCGAACGTGAGGTCATGACCCGTCTGGCCACCTACAACCTCATGTCGGTGGCCGTCGTCGATGCCGGCAACCACTTGCTCGGTGCCATCACCGTGGACGACGTACTCGACCGCGCACTTCCCAGGAACTGGCGTCGTGAACAACTCACCAGCAATGCATCGGAGCTGTCCGCCGTGCGAGGTACGTCATGAAACGTCGGGAGGACCTCGCCAATCCGCGCTACCGCCGAAAGCTGAACGTGCCGTACGAAGCAGGAGCATTCGGTCGGTTCTCCGAAGCAGTGGCACGCAACCTGGGGACCGCACGATTTCTCGTGGTTCAAACGTTCCTGGTGTTCGTGTGGATCACCATCAACGTCGTCTCCATCTCGTTGCGTTGGGATCCGTACCCGTTCATCCTGTTGAACCTCATGTTCTCCGTCCAGGCTGCATACGCTGCTCCGCTGATCTTGCTGGCACAAAACCGCCAGGAGGACCGTGACCGCCACGCAGTGGAAAATGACCGGGCAGTGGCGGCTCGCACACAAGAAAATGCCGAATACCTGGCTCGTGAACTTGCAGCAGTGCGCTTGGCACTCTCCAACACGGTGACCACGAACGAACTTCGTGAATCCCTTGATGCGCTCAATGCGCGATTGGAGCAGTTGCTGGAGCGTTCAGCACCTCCTGCACCGCACGAGCAGTAGTCGCGCTGAATTCTGCGGGCTTCATTACGTTCACGAAGTGATCACCATCGAGTGGTAGCACGGTTGCGCTGGTTGCGTCGGCGAGTGTTCGCTGCTTGGCCGGTGCCACGAGTTGATCCTTGGACGTGAGCACCACGCATACCGGAACCGAAAGCGACGATGCCCAGGGTCGCGCGTCAAAGTGGGCGATTGCTCGTCCGGCTTCGGCCATGTGCCACGGATCGTTGCGACGCCACTCCGACATCAACCAGCCAAGATTGGCTCGCAATGGGTGTCGACGAGAAATGCGTCGGGCAAAGGCAAATCGAACGGTGCTCGGGCGAATGAAGCGGCGGGTCACTGGTCCGACCATCCGTGCGATACGAAAACGGGCTCGCTCGCGGGCAGTTGCACACCACTCCAATGCCGTGGCCTGAAGCACCAGTCCCTGCACCAGCGTTGGATGACGTCGAGCAAGCAACATCGCGATGGGGCCGCCCATGGAGTATCCCACCGCCACCACACGAGAGATACCGAGTGCCCCGCACACCGCTGCGGCGTCATCGGCACAGTCCTCCAAACTGAATGGCTCGTCAGGTCGAAGTCCTCGACCGTGTCCACGATGGTCGATTCCGATGATTGAAGCGTGCTCGCTCAATTCCTGGTAGGCCGTGAAGAAATTGATGTCACTCGACGCCGTCCATCCGTGCAACAACAACACCACTGGTGCCGAGGGATCCCCATGGACACTGTGACGAACGAAGAACTCCCCCCGTTGCGGAATCGAAACGAGTCGACCTGGCAACAATGCCGGCGGATCAATCGTGAATCGTCGGCCCATCGCCTCGCAACCTATCTGGACGTGTATGCGAGCCGCATCAGCTCAGTGCGACGACGTACCCACGAACTCACGGAGATGGATTCCCGCATCGACGACTGCTTGCAGCATCGCGTTGTTCGGCGAATCGGAGTCCCCGACGACGCGCGCACCACTGGCGAATCCTCCCGTCACCACTCCGCGGGCACACGCCGCGGCGAGCGATCCAGCGATGTGCGCCACTCGGTCTGCGGCACCAATGACCTCGACGTGGCGTGAGTCGTTACGCCAGCCTCGCACCTCTACCCGCAGTGCGCCGATGCCACCCTCGGCATGCGGGGGCGTCAACATCGGCAAGCGCGCGGTGAGGCGATCGCGCCGGGTCGCCGAGACTCGCACCGTCACCCGGGTAAGTTCCGGAAATCCGTGATGCATCACCACTGGATCGGCGAGTTCGGCACGATAACAATCACGCGGTCCCACCGGATCGGGGAACCAGCACAACTCGCGACCACTTCCCGCGGGACGCCGTAGCCAGTCACCGTCATGCCAACCGATCGATTGGCGTGCGAGAGCTCGGTGATGCTGCTGAGCACAGGATGGTCCCGCCGTACCATGCACCGCCACGTGTGCTTCGTCGATGGAGTCGAAGCGCGACATCAACATCCGCACCAACAGTCCGGAGAGTCCCGGGGACGACGTGGCTCCGACCACCAGCGACTGACGTGACTGGCGGGCGATCGCGTCGAGATCCAGGAGCGACAACGTGTCTTCCACGTCGTCGCTACACGACACCACACCGACGCCTGCCTCGAGCAGTCTCCGCGCAGCCTTGGCATGGGGGGCTGGACACGCCAGCACCACCACGTTGGTGTCGAACATGGCTCTGGTCGGACCCGCCACCACCTGATGCGTCGAATCGGAGTACCGCTGTGCGACTCGCTTGGCAGCAACGACATTGGTGTCGCTCACGAGCACCTGCACCTGTCCGGCGGCAATGAGTTGTTCCACCACTCGCGTCCCGACGAGACCGGCGCCAATCACCCCGATCATGTGTTGCTCATTTGGGCGGTGAATACGACCGCCAGCCACCCTGTTTGGTGGTCACCTTGGCCTTGCTGCTTCCGCCAAAACGCAAGATACCCACCACCGTGGAGGCGACGGAGAGTACGAGCAGCAGCCGGCGGAAGAGTTTCATCGTCGTTGCGTCTTTCGTGGGGCTAATTGGAGTCGAACCAACGACCTCATCCTTATCAGGGATGCGCTCTAACCAACTGAGCTATAGCCCCTTATCGGGAGCTTCATCCTATGGGGCTAATCCCGCGATGGGGAGAGCACCACTTCTTCTTCCAACACGGTGACACGTACTCCTCCGACCAGTTCGGTGATGAGGTTGAACATGACGGCAGCCACCACCCACAACCCCGTGCCGAGGATCGCCGACAACAGGCCGAAGGCAAAGAAGTTTCCGAAGAGTGCCGAGCCGTCGAAGGTGAAACTCTCCCAGCCGAATGATTCGAAGAAGTTCTCCACGTTGTCGATGGTGCCGGTGCTGTTCGCAACGCTCCACAACAAACTGACTGCAATCATCGACACGATGAACAACACCAGGTGAAACACGAGACCCACCTTGAACACGCTCCAGACGTCGACGTCGCGCACCACTCGGGTGACGCGCCGCATTCGTGGACGGTCACTGCGGCGAGTTCCTGACGTTTCGGAAGTATCACTCATGAATCGTTATCAAGTGTACGACGATGGACGGTGGCGGTTGCCCGTGCCGATACTCCGTCTCGCTCGATCCGAACGGTGACGACGGATCCCTGGTGCTCCACGATGTGGTGGGAAATACCGTGATGAATCAGCACGAATTCGATGTCACGTTCTGCTGCAAGTGCGGTGACGAGCGCTTCGGCGGCGTTCACCGCACGCTGTTGTCGCACCAGTTGATGCGACACTTCCCCGACCCCGAGCACGCACAGTGATGCGACGACCAGAACCCCCGTCATGAGTGGTGTCACTGAACCACTGTCCGTCGCTGGCCGAACCAAGTGGTGACCACGCATGGTTTGCGCTCTGAAACGGCGTCGTGGGCGAGCGCGATTACGCGTCGTCACCGGCGAAGATTGGCGCCACTGAGGCGACCACTTGACCGGATTCGAGGGTCATCACACGAACGCCGGTGGCGGCACGACCCTGACTGGAAATCTCGCGAACCGGCATACGAATGGTGGTTCCACCGGAGGCCACGACGACGATCTCGTCCTCCAAGCCCACCATGAAGGCAGCGACGACGCGACCTTTCTTGCCGGTGAGTTTGATGCCGATCATGCCCATACCGCCGCGACCCTTGCGGGCAAAGTGCGAAATTTGCGTGCGCTTGCCGTACCCGGACTCGGTGATCATCAAGATGGACGAGTCATCGCTTGCAACGTCCACGGCCACCACTTCATCAGAACCGCGCAACTTCATGCCGCGCACCCCGGCAGCAGTTCGACCCATCGGGCGAACGAGTTTTTCACTGAAGCGAATGGTTTGCCCGCCGCGCGTCACCATGAACACATCGTCGGTGCCGTTGGTTTCGATGACACGTACCAACTCGTCCTTCGGACGTAGTTTCAGCGCAATCAACCCGTCGCGACGACTCGAGTCGTACTCGTCGAACTTGGTCTTTTTCACCTGACCCTGCTTGGTGGCAAAGAACAAATTGCGCTCGCCGGGGAACTCCCGGGTGTCGATGATGGCCTGGATCGTTTCACCCTGCTGGAGGGGCAACAAATTGACGATCGGGATGCCCTTGGCGGTTCGTTCGCGCTCCGGTACTTCCAATGCACGGAGCCGATACACGCGACCTCGATTGGAGAAGAACAGCAGGTATGCGTGCGCCGTGGTGAAGATGACGTGACGCACGATGTCGTCGCTCTTCATGCGCGCACCGCTGACGCCACGACCACCGCGACCCTGGGTTCGGAACGAATCGGCTGAGACCGACTTGATGTACTGCTCCTGCGTCATCACGATGACGAGTTCCTTGTCCTCGACGAGATCCTCCACGCCCATCTCCCCCACGTCGGCAGCAATCTGGCACACCCGCGGGTTGGCAAAGGTTTCGCGAACCTTCGTGAGTTCGGTGGAGATGACGCCGCGCAGGACCTTGTCGTCATTCAGAATGGTGGTGAGTTCCTTGATCCTGGCGCGGATCTCCTTCTGCTCGGCCTCCAGATCGATGCGGGACAATTTGGTGAGTTGTCGCAATTGCATGTCGAGAATGTCGATGGCCTGACGTTCCGTGAAACCGAACTTCTTCTCCATCAAGGCCGCCTTGGCCGCATTCGCATCGTCGCTGGCACGAATCACCTTGATGATGTCGTCGATGACATTGAGCGCCTTCAACCGACCTTCGAGGATGTGGTTTCGTTCCTTGGCCTTGTCGAGCCGGAACTGGCTTCGCCGTGTGATGACCTCGATCTGGTGGCGAATGTACCCCTCGATGGCGTCCTTCAGGTTGAGGGTGCGTGGCACACCATCCACGAGCGCCACCATGTTCACCGGGAACTGGCTCTGCAACTGTGTGTTCTTGAAGAGGTTGTTCATCACGACGTTGGCATTCGCGTCGCGCTTCAACGTGATGATGAGATTGGTGGTGCCACCTGCGGAGTTGTCGTTGACGTCGGCGATGCCGTCGAGTCCGTCGTTGTCGACCAGTTCCTGGATGCGGGCAGCGATCGCCGAGCAACTCGCCTGGTACGGCAACTCGGTGACGACGATCTGCATCTGGCCACGCTTGCCTTCTTCGATCGACACCTTTGCACGCATCTTGATGCTTCCCCGACCCGTTTTGTAGGCGTCGGCGATGCCGTCACGACCAAGGATGAGTCCGCCGGTCGGGAAATCGGGGCCCTTCACGAACTTCATCAAGTCCTTCACCGTTGCGTCGGGATTGTCGATGAGGTGCAACGTGGCATCCACGATTTCACCGAGATTGTGTGGCGGAATGCTCGTTGCCATACCCACGGCAATGCCCTGCGAACCGTTCACCAGCAGGTTGGGGAAACGAGCCGGAAGCACCCGGGGTTCTTCGGTGGTGCCGTCGTAGTTGGGCATCAGGTCGACGGTGTTTTCCTCGATGTCGGCGAGGAGTTGCATGGCCAACGGATGCAGGCGGGCTTCGGTGTACCGACTGGCGGCTGGTCCGAAGTCGGGTGAGCCGTAGTTGCCGTGGAAGTCGATCAACGGGTGACGCAGCGAAAAGGGCTGGGCCATGCGAACCAAGGCGTCGTAAATGGCGCCGTCGCCGTGTGGGTGGTAGCGGGCCATCGTGTCACCGGTGACGCGTGCGCACTTGACGTACGGGCGATCGGGACGGAATCCCTGTTGGTCCATGTCCCAGATGATTCGACGATGCACCGGCTTCAATCCGTCACGAACGTCGGGTAGGGCGCGCGACATGATGGTGGAAATGGCGTAATCGAGGAACGACCGTTCCATCTCCTCTTTCAGTTGCACCGGTTGCACGGAGTCGCCACTGGAAAGCGGCAAGGTGGCGGACCCGTTGCCGTCACCACCACCCTTGCGACCGCCGCCCTTGGGTGCACCGGCAGCAGACCTCTTCTTTGCCATGTCGCCTCCTAGAAGTCCAGGTTGCGCACGTCGCGCGCGTTCGAGGTGATGAATTCCTTGCGCACTTCGACGTCGTCACCCATGAGCGTGCTCATCATGTTTTCGGCTTCTGCCGCTTCTTCGACGTTGATTTGCAACAGCGTTCGGGTTGCAGCATCCATCGTGGTGCCCTTCAGTTCCTGCCAGTCCATTTCGCCGAGACCCTTCAGACGTTGGAACTCCTTCTTGTGGTTCGGATGTTCCTTCAAGAATGCGGCCTTGGCGACATCGTCCTTCAGGTACACCTTCTCCTTGCCGACTTCGGTGGAAAAGAGCGGCGGTTGGGCGATGTAGATGTATCCGCTCTCCACCATCGGGCGCATCTGTCGATAGAAGAACGTGAGCAGCAACGTGCGAATGTGGCTGCCGTCCACATCGGCATCGGCCAGGATGATCACTTTGTGGTAGCGCGCCTTTTCGATGTTGAACTCGTCGTTGCCGACGCCACCACCGATGGCCGTGATCAGTGCTTGCACCTCGTTGTTCTTCAGCATCTTGTCGAGGCGAGCGCGCTCGACGTTGAGGATCTTCCCGCGAATCGGCAGGATTGCTTGTGTGCGGGGATCGCGCGCATCCACCGCCGTACCGCCGGCGGAGTCGCCTTCCACGATGAAGAGTTCGCTCTCCGCGGGATCACCGCTGCCGCAGTCCTTCAACTTGTCCGGCATTCCTGCGCCCGAGAGTGCGGTCTTTCGGCGAATGGCGTTGCGGGCATTCTTGGCCGCGATACGTGCCTGTGCGGCCGCGACCGCCTTCTTGACCACGCGGTTCGCCTCGGTGGGATTCTCCTGAAACCATTCCTCCAACTTGGTGTTGGTTTCCTTCTGCACGAATGAGCGCATGGAGACGTTGCCCAGTTTCGCCTTGGTCTGACCTTCGAACTGTGGCTCGCGCAACTTCACCGATACCACTGCGGTGACACCCTCACGAATGTCCTCACCGAGGAGGTTTTCGTCCTTTTCCTTCAACCCTCCCGATGCGCGGGCGTACTTGTTGACCACCGAGGTGAGCGCAGTCTTGAATCCCTCCACGTGCATTCCGCCCTCCACCGTGGAAATGCCGTTGGCGTAGCCGTAGATGCCCTCGTAGTACCCGGTGTTCCACTGCAACGCAATGTCGAGGGTTTGGTCGTCTTCGGCGGCTTCGTAGTGGGCAACCTTGGTGAAGAGTGCCTCGCGTGATTGGTTGAGGTGCTTGACGAAGTCGACGATGCCACCCTTGTACTGGAACGTGACCTTTTGCTTCTTGTCGCCGCGATCGTCGACGAACACCACTTCCAGGCTCTTGTTGAGGAATGCGATGGTCTGGAGTCGCTCGGTGACCGTGCGGGCAACGAACTCCGTGCCCTCTGCCTGGAAGATTTCGGGGTCCGGCCAGAAACGAATGGAGGTTCCGCTTGCCGTCTTGGCGGGTGATGCCCCGACCTTTTGTAGTTTGCCCTTCGGCTTCCCGCCGTTGACGAACTCTTGACGGAAATGGGTTCCACCGCGATGTACTTCGGCGACGACGCGTAGCGAGAGTGCGTTGACCACGCTGACACCGACACCATGCAAACCGCCGGACACCTTGTAACCGTCGCCACCGAACTTTCCACCGGCATGCAACACGGTGAGCACCACTTCCAACGCGCTCTTTCCCTTGTGTGGACCGGAAGGATACGGATCCACCGGAATGCCACGACCATTGTCGACGACCTCGCACGAACCGTCGGGGTGCAGGGTGACCGTGATCTTGTCGCAGAAGCCCGCCATTGCCTCATCGACGGAATTGTCGACCACCTCCCAGATCAGGTGGTGGAGTCCGGCCAATCCGGTCGAGCCGATGTACATGCCCGGTCGCCGACGCACGGGGTCAAGACCTTCGAGGACCTGGATGTCCTTGGCGCCGTACGTTCCGGATGACTTGCGGGTGGTGCCTTCGGTGGCGTCGCTGGGTGTACTTACCGCCATGCGCGACCTTCGTGCAACGAGCGACTCGAGCAACAGCGTTGGTTCATAAACAGCCTCATGATTCTACCTTTTTGCGTGCGATGAAACGGGGAGCCGACGTGCAAAAAACGCCCGATTTATCGGCGTTTTACGCGCACTTCGAGTGATGTGACCGGAGTCGTGGTGAGGTGCGACAATTTGCTGCACAACGAGGCTTCGAGGAACTTCATTTCGGTGGCCCAATGGGGATCGTCGACTTCCACCAAGAGCACGGAACCGTTGAGTTTCACCGGTTGTACGTGGGCAGCCACCGCGTCTCCAACGAGACTGCTCCATGCACCGAACACGCCGTGGACGCTTGCTGCATCGTCGGACCCGAGCGACGAAAGGAGTCGATTGAGTTGACTCTGCAGGGTGACGGGTGGTGTTTCGGGGTGATTGGTGCTCATTGCTCATCCTGTGTGCACGAGGAAATGGTTCCGGCCACCACTTCTAACCAGTGGGTAATGCGGGGTGACGCAGGTAACGGATGCGCACTCGTCACCAGTACTTGTCGATACGGCAGCGCCGACAGGAGTCGTTCGAACAGTGCACTTGCCCGTTTGTTGTCCAGAGCCGACAACACGTCGTCCAAGACCACCAACGGAGGTGTACCCCAACGTTGCGACACCAGATGATGCACCGCCATTCGTAGCGCGAGACCGAGCGAGTGTTGCTCGCCGTGCGAACCCTGGGTGCGTGAGGCGAAATCATCGAGCGACACCACCATGTCGTCCCGGTGGGGTCCGACCGTGCTGGAACCCCGCCGTAGGTCGTCTTCCCGCGACTCGCGCAGAGCACACGCCAATCCCGCCTCTCGCCAGGGGGCGTCGTAGGCAAGAAGCAGCGAACACTCATCACCAACCAATGCCCGATACGACGATTGGGCGAGTGGCAACAACTCTTGGATCAATTCAGCGCGAGCACGACCCACTTCGTCGCCAACGGCGGCCAACTTTTCGTCCCAGGCATCCAACGCATCGAAGGTTGACGCACTCGGTCGATAACCGGACTCCTTCAACAGTGCATTGCGTTGTCGAAGCACGCGCTCCAGTTCGTTGATGGTGTCCTGACGAGCGGGGTCGAGTGACACCACTGCGTCGTCCAGTAGCGACCTGCGTAACGACGCCGCACCGTGGACCAGATTGCGGTCATCGGGCGTGAACACCGTGGTTCGCAACACCGAAAGGAGATCCCGAGTTCGTGTTACGCGTTTGCGGTTCACCTGCGCAACGGATCGACCGGCACTTTTCAGCTCTATCTCCACGAGAAACTCACGGAGATCGTCGTGAACGATGTCGGCGCGCAGAAAGGCGCTTGCTGCATCTTTTCGTACCACGGCATCGTTGGCAACGCCTCGGAACGACTTCATGGTGGAGAGCACCACCAGTGCCTCCACGAGATTGGTTTTTCCCTGTGCATTGTCGCCGGTGAGGGCGTGCACACCGGACCCGAGGGCGAGATGCAACGTGGAGTAATTGCGAAAATCGGTGAGCTGCAGCGAGCGAACGATCACGACGTGAGTCGTTGTGGCATCACCAAGTAGAGATAGCCGTCGTTGGTGGAGCCCCGCAATACCGCTGGCTTGATCGGATCGCTTGATTCGATGGTGATGGTCTCACCATTGCACGCCTCCACTCCCTGCAACAGGTAGTCCGGATTGAAACCGATGGTGATCTCGGGGCCGGTGTACTCGGCATCCAACTCTTCGATGGTTTCCCCGGTGTCGTTGGTGTGCACCGACAACCTGAGTGAACCGGCACCTTGCGTGAGACGCACCGGAATGGTGTCGCGAGCAAAGACCTTTGATCGGCGTATGGCATCCAACAACGCCTCGCGGTTGACCGCGAGCTTGTTGGGATACGAGGGCTGAATGAGCTGTTTGTAGTTGGGAAACTGCACGGCCAACAGCGACGTGGACAGCGTGGTGTTTCCAACGGTGAACGTGGCACGGTCGGCCGCGAGGCGATAGGTGATGGTCTTGGCGTCCTTGATCAACCGGGACAATTCGCCAAGTGCTCGGGCAGGAATGATCACCGTGCTCTCCCCCGCAAGGGCCGTTCCTGCAACTTGTCGTACCGCCAGGCGGTAACTGTCGGTGGCGACGAACGTGAGGCCTTCAGCCTGGTTGGAAATGAGCACTCCCGTTAGGGCCAGTCGACTCAGGTCCGCGCTTGCCGCACGCACCACCTGACGAAGGGCCTCGCCAAACACGTCGGCCGACACCGTTCCTTCGGCCGCACTGGCATGGATGATTTTCGGGAAATCCGACGCCGCATAACAGTGCACCGATGAACGGTTTCGTGCAGCTTCCACCACCAGTGATTCACCCTCGAGTGCAACCTGGATCTTTCCGTCGGGCAGTCCCCGTACCAGGTCGGTGAGTATGCGGGCACTGGGTACCGCAATGCCATCGTTTTGCCCTCCAACCGACAGTGTTGCCTGAATCGAAATCTCCTTGTCGGTGGCGGAAAGCGTGAGGGTTTCGCCGGACACCGCCAGTTCGATGCCCGCAAGTGCCGGCATGGCGCTGGTTCGGGCGGTGGCGATACGGCTCACGTCACCGAGTGCATCGTTGAATTCTGCTCGTTCGACTCGAAATTTCACGGTTGGATCCTCATTGCGTTGAAGTGGTGATTACGACGATGGAAGGTAAGAAAGTCAATAACAGTAATAAGTGCTGTGGATTGTGGATGGAGCAGATGTTTCCCAGCGTAGACAAGGCTCCCAGCACCCACAGGCACGTGCGCACCACGCACACCTTGCACGCGTGTCGTTTGGGGTCGTGGAAGAACCCGACCTTTTTCAACACCTGATGCACAGTCCGTCCACCGGCTACCCACAATCAGCGGTGACATCACGAGACCTTCAACATCCGAAGGAGCTCGTTGACCTGGTCGAACACCAATTGGCGGTCCTTCATCACGTGTTGTGTCTTCTCCACGGCGTGAATCACGGTGGTGTGGTCACGACCACCGAACAATCGGGCGATTGCTGGATAGGACAGATCGGTGAGCTCGCGCACAACGTACATGGCGGTTTGGCGGGCCGTCACGATCGGACGCTGACGGCTACGACCCCGAATGGCCTCGACGCTCACCCCGAGATAGTCACAGATTTCGGTCAGCAGCTGTTCGGCGCTGCGCTGCTTGCCCGGGCGTCGTGATACCAGATCCACGAGGAGCTCGCGGGCCAGGTCGACATCGATATGGGTCTTGTTGAGCGATGCATACGCCGCCACGCGAACCAAGGCACCTTCGAGTTCGCGAATGTTCGTGGTGACGCTTGATGCGATGAACTCGAGCACCTCGGGTGCCGCATCCAGATGTTCTCGTTCTGCCTTGTTCCGCAGGATCGCCAACCGCGTCTCCACATCTGGCGGCTGGATGTCGGTGATGAGACCCCATCGAAAACGACCACGCAGACGGTCCTCCAACGTTGGAATGGCATCGGGAACACGGTCACTGGAGATGACGATTTGTTTGCTGGATCCATGCAGTGAGTTGAACGTGTGGAAGAACTCCTCTTGCAGGCCCTCCTTGCCTTCCATGAATTGGATGTCGTCGATGAGCAACACATCCACTTCGCGATATCGACGCTTGAAGGCACTGATGGTGTTGTTGCGGATGCCATCGACGTACTCGTTGAGGAATGCCTCCGTCGATACGTAGCGAACCTCGTAGTTCGGATAGTGCTCGTGCACGTACGAGCCGATCGCATGCAACAGGTGCGTTTTGCCCAGACCGGCAGATCCATAGATGAACAGCGGGTTGTAGGAGCGCCCCGGAGTCTCCGCCACTCGTTGGGCCGCGGCGAGCGCGAACTGGTTGGAGGCGCCTTTTACGAAGGTGTCGAAGGTGTATCGCGGATTGAGACCAATCGCTGCTCCGCGTCCGGTACGAACGCTGACCACCGGGGCATTGGTATTTGGCGCGATGAGCGGCGCGACCGCGGACGACGTTGGTGGAGGCGACGGATCGGCCGGCATCGTTCGAACATCGACACTCAATTCATGGGCCGCTCCCCCAGCCTCGTTCAATGCATCACGAACGAGCGACATGTATCGGGTGAGCACGCGATCACGTACGAATGCGTTGGGGACGTGCAACTTGAGGCTCATCGTGCCGCCGACCTTGGCAACCGGCTCGCGTTCAACGACGATGTCGCTGAAGGTCGAGTACCACACGGCTTCGGACACCTGTTGACGCAACACCGCTGATGCGCGCTCCCACAACGCCTTGGGCTGGTCGGTGGTATCAACGGTGTCGTTGCTCATGACGTGCTCTTTCTTGTCCACAGGGACACCCACATGATGTGGAGAATCCCATTCGTGTAGTTCTCGATTGCTGTGTGCCGCACGGAACCCGAGGTGCGGGGAGAGGCAACGTAGCACGTTTTCCACAGGGGGCAAAATGTCAAATCACATCGCGGGAGTTCTTGATGATGTCGGGGCGTTGTGAGGTTTCGCACGCTGCCCTAGCCTGAAGGACGTTGCTTCCAATCGCCTTGAAAGTGACGTCAGGAGAGAGGCGTGAAACGTACATTCCAACCCAGCAAGCGTCGTCGTGCAAAAAAACACGGATTTCGTAAGCGGATGAAGACCCGAGCCGGTCGTGCCGTATTGAAATCGCGCCGCTCCAAGGGTCGCGCCCGTTTGTCGGCGTGATCAGCCGGATTTCTCGTCGCGCCGGATTTGCCCGTTTTTCGGGATCCCGAGCGACTCGACACCAGGGACTGAGCGTGCGGGTAGTGAGAGACGAGGCCGCCAACGGCGTTCATGTGGCATTCTCAACCCCAAAACGCATCGGCACTGCAGTGGTTCGCAATCGGGTTCGACGGCAGCTGCGAGAGGTGATGCGTACGCACGCACCACACCTTCCTTCAGGTTGGTACCTCATCGGCGTTGATCATCTCCCTGTGGACAACAGTTGGGGACAACTCAACGCAACACTGCAAACGCTCCTCCCATCGAATCGGGGAGAAGGCTCTGACCCTCGTCCCGCACGCACCACACCACCCGAGCAGGGCATGTGACGAACGTCACACCAAATTCTGCGGTTGTCCACAGCCTGGGGAAAGCGCAGCGAGCGATGCTGCGGGCGATCGAGTGGTATCAGTCGCAACGAACGGGGGCTCTGTCACCCTGTCGCTTCTTTCCATCGTGTTCGGAGTACACCCATGAGGCCATCACGCAACACGGACCATGGCACGGACTCTGGCTGGGGCTCCGTCGCATGAGTCGTTGTCGGCCCTTTGGCCCGTCCGGCTACGACCCAGTTCCCGAGGCATCGTCATGTTGCAATCACAACGCCCCACAGAAAGGCTGACGTTTGATGTTTGACCCCATTTTTGACGCCGTCGGATGGTTGATCGCGTGGATTTACTCCTGGAGCAACGACTACTCGATCTCCATCGGCATGATGGCGGTCGTCGTGATGCTGGTGATCACACCGCTGACGTTGAAGAGCACACGAGGCATGTTGGAGATGCAACGCCTCCAGCCAGAGTTGCGACGACTGCAGATCGAGCACAAGGGTGATCGCCAGGGTCTCAATGAGGCCATGATGAAGCTCTACCAGGAGCACAAGGTGAACCCACTGGCGTCCTGTTTGCCCTTGTTGGCCCAGATGCCGGTGTTCATCCTGATGTTCCGATTGTTGACGGGACTCACCTACCGCCCGTCACCCGATGTTGGATTTGCCCCCAAACACCTGGCGGAGTCGTCGGAGCTGTACCAGTCCCTCGTCGGCCGCGACGAGATGCGATCCATTGGTCTGGATCTTGCCGTCACTCCCATCACGGTAATGCGCGACAATTTCGCACGAGGCCTCGTTTATGCCGGACTCGTTGCAGCGCTGGCACTGTTGTATTTCGTTCAGCAACGGATGGTGGCATCGCGCACGGTCAGTCCGACGATGTCGGCAAGTCAACAAAAGATCATGCAGTACCTGCCGGTGGTTTTTGCCGTGTTTCAGGTGATACTGCCCACCGGTTTGATCGTGTATTACTTCGTGCAGGCTGCGGTACGAATTGGTCAACAGGCCTACATCACGAAACGCTTCTATGGTGGCGACGATTCGATTGGTCGCCAAGCCCAACAAGCCAGCGCAAAGGCCCGTGAACTAAAAGAAGACGACACCAAGAGGGCGAAAAAGCAAGAAAAATCGGGTAAAACCGACGAGTTCACCAGCAAGCGAGTGACGCCCCCAAAGAACAAGCCAACCACGCAGATCACCCCTCCGACACCCGGCGCAAAGTCTCCACCGAAGCGCCCAAAACCACCACAGCGATAAGCGATATACCACAACTGTCTCACATATCTCTCAACAAGGAGCACACACAATGGAATGGGTAACAATCACCGCAGCAACGATGGAGGACGCCAAGGCAATGGCCCTCGATCAACTTGGGGTTGCCGCTGAGGATGCCGAGATTGAAGTCGTAGAGGAGCCAAAGCCAGGTTTGTTCGGCCGCATGCGTGGCGAGGCGGTGGTGCGTGCACGAGTTCGACCAACCTCGACACGTGAGTCGACGCGTCGTGACCGTGGAGGTGAACGTTCCGAACGAGGCGATCGTCGTGGCGGCCGGACCCGGCAACGTCCACGCAATGGAGAGCGCCGCCGCGAGCGCGGTCCGTCGGATCGAAGTGCTGACGATGAGGCCCCACGTCGGGAAGACGCCCCCAAGGTGCCCGTGACCACGGTGCGTGACGCAGCGACCACATTTTTGGAAGGGCTGTTTGCAGCAGCAGACCTCTCCGCTCGAGTGGAATCATCGATCGATGGTGATGACATTGAAATTGCGGTGCACGGTGACCAACTCACCATGTTCGTCGGCGCCCGTGGCATGACCTTGACTCAGTTGCAGGACATCACTCGAGTGGTCAGCCAACGACGCCTGGGCGACCACGACACCCGCTTGCGAGTGGATGTCGGTGGCTATCGTCAGCGCCGTAAGGATGCGCTCGGTCGATTCGCCCAAAAAGTGGCCAACGACGTGATGGAAACTGGCACCCCACGCATCTTGGAGCCAATGAATTCCGCCGATCGAAAGATTGTGCATGACACGTTGGCCACCGTGGAGGGTGTTGTCACCCACTCCGAGGGCGATGACCCATTCCGTCGGGTGGTGGTTTCGCGAGCTCCCGGAGCCTAAGGGCCCCCTGCCACCCCATCCGACCTACGCTGGGTCGGTGCCAGATTCCGGACAAGAACGGCTGCTCGTCGACGTCTTGTCGCGTGCACAGGCCGAGGGGGCGCTCGGACAACGGCCAATAGCTGACGTGATTCAGCATGCGCGGTCGTTTGTTGACGCACTCCCCTCGGACGTCACCACGGTGATGGATATTGGCTCCGGAGCAGGCGTTCCCGGGCTCATTATCGCACTGGACCGCCCCACCGTGCAGCTCACATTGGTGGATCGACGGGCAAAGCGGGTGGATGCACTACGTCGAGCCATCGCGATGTTGGAGTGGGGCGATCGTGTGGTTGCCCATGAAGGCGATGTCAACCAGTTGAGCCGAGATCCGGCGTGGGAGGGAACCCAGGATGCTGTGGTAGCACGAGGTTTTGGGGAGCCTGCTCGGACGCTCCCCCTTGCCCGTCAATTGGTGAGGGTCGGAGGTTGGCTGGTCATCAGCGAGCCACCGCCGGAACGGGGATCCCGGTGGGATCCGGCCTGGGTTGCCTCCCTCGGGTTGAGTTCCCCGGAGCGTTGTGGTGCGGTGGTTCGGTTCCACGTGGAACAGTGACCCCCTCCTGATTCGTGGTGTTCGGGGTGATTCCCGAACTGCGATACCGTAGAAGGGTGATGTCTCCTCCGCCCCGGGTCATAGCGGTTGCCAACCAAAAGGGTGGCGTCGGAAAGACGACATCCGTCGTCAATCTGTCCGCAAGCATTGCCCTCTTGGGACATCGAGTGTTGGTGGTCGACTTGGATCCGCAAGGTAACGCCTCAACCGGACTGGGAATCGACATTCGGTCGCTCAACAACAGCGTCTACGACGTCCTGCTGCATGAAACACCAATTGACGACGTGGTGCAGGCGAGTGCAGTAAGAGGGTTGTTCGTGGTGCCCGCAAATCTGGATTTGGCTGGCGCAGAGATCGAACTCGTGCCAATGATGGGTCGCGAGACACGACTCCGCAAGGCCATCGAACGAGTCGCCGCCGATTATGCGTACGTGTTCATTGACTGTCCGCCATCACTCGGTCTGCTGACCGTCAATGCCTTGACCGCCGCCGCCGAAGTGCTGGTGCCGGTGCAGTGCGAGTACTACGCCCTGGAGGGACTTGCTCAACTCCTGCGAAACATCGAACTGGTGAACAAAAACCTCAATCCCACGTTGCAGGTCAGCACGATATTGTGCCAGATGTACGACAACCGAACCAAGCTGTCCGCGGATGTGGTGCGAGAGGTGCGACAGCACTTCGGCGCAAAGGTCCTTCAAACGGTGATCCCACGTACGGTAAAAATTGCCGAGTCTCCCAGCCACGGTCAGCCTGCGGTGGTACTCGACCCCTCAGGTGTGGGGGCAAAGGCGTATATGGCAGCTGCACAGGAGGTAGTCAATGGCCGGTCTTAAATCCGGAAAAGGGCTCGGATCGCTGATCCCAAGCGGGGGAGGTGTGCCACCCGTCACAGGCGGACTCACTGAGGTGACCCTTGCTGCAATTGAAGTAAATCCGCATCAACCGCGCACACACTTTGACGATGAGGCACTGACCGAACTTGCGGCATCGATACGTGCCGTAGGGGTACTGCAACCCCTGCTCGTACGCACCCTCAAGCCCGGCTCGTATCAACTCATCGCCGGTGAGCGCCGCCTTAAGGCCGCACAACGAGCCGGGCTGACCCATGTTCCGGTGATTGTGCGTGATACCAGCGACATTGGCTCCGCAGAACAAGCGCTCATCGAGAACGTACATCGCGAGGACTTGGGACCACTCGAGGAAGCCGCGGCATACCAGCAACTCCTCGAAGATTTTCGATTGACCCACGATCAGTTGGCGGCTCGAGTGGGGAAGAATCGTGTCACCATCAGCAACTCGATTCGCCTGTTGGCCCTACCGGCATCGGTACAACAGCTCATTGCCGATCGTCGCTTGTCGGCGGGTCACGCCAAGGTGCTTCTCAGTGTCACGGATCGTGCCCAACAGGAACGACTTGCACAACAGGTCGTGCGAGAGGCACTCTCGGTTCGGGCGACTGAAGCATTAATTACCAGTTCTGGTACATCGGTACGCAAGAAACAAGGAGGCAAACGCCACGCGGTTGCCGGCGATCCCGCCCTGAACGACGTTGCACATCTCGTGGCCGAACATTTGGCGACGAGAGTGGAGGTTGCTCCACCCACACGCTCTACCCGTGGCCGCTTGACGATCGAATTTGCCGACCTTGCGGATCTGGAGCGAATCGCACGGACGATTCTGGGCGCCTAAGGCCCGTCACGACTCTCACCGTCTACCTGACGGTGTCCCCAACCTGTGGATAATGCTGGGGAAAGCCTTGTGGGTAACTAGCCGAGGTGTGGTGCCAGGTCGCGTAGAAGCGCTGCTTTGCCGCGGGCGCCAACCAGGGTGTCGACCGCCTCGCCGTTCTTGAACACGATCATCGTCGGAATACTCATGACCTTGAATCGCATGGCGATGTCGCCATGATCATCGACATTGAGTTTTGCAACGGTGAGAGCGCCGGCCTGTTCGGTGGCGATTTCACGGATGACGGGATCGATTTGCTTGCACGGACCGCACCACTCGGCCCAGAAATCCACCAGAACGGGTGTGGTTGCCGAGCGAATCGTTTCGTCGAAGTTTGCGGTGGTGAGGGTGATGACGTTTTCGGACATGCGCGCCACGCTACTTGTTGGCTGATCCGTGGTGGTGCTCCAGCCAGCGCTCCGCATCGATTGCGGCCATACAGCCGGAACCTGCGGCGGTGATTGCTTGTCGATACGTGTGATCCTGTACGTCGCCACATGCAAACACACCGGGAACGTTGGTTCGTGACGAACCTGGTTGCGTGACGAGATAGCCGTTGTCATCCATGTCGAGGACGCCCGCGAATACGTCCGTGTTCGGACGATGACCGATGGCTACGAAGAGACCGCCGATGTTCATGGTGTCGGTTGCGCCAGTCACGGTGTCGGTTACTTCGATTGCCGACAACTTCGCTTCACCGACGATGCGTGTTACTTGAGCGTTCCACCGCACCGAGATCTTGGGGTTTGCAAGGGCGCGTTCCTGCATGATCTTGGAGGCGCGAAACTTGTCGCGACGGTGGATGATGGTGACCTTGGAGGCGAATTTCGTGAGGAACGAGGCTTCCTCGATGGCGGAATCACCGCCACCGACCACGACTATTTCTTGTCCACGAAAAAAGAAACCATCGCACGTTGCGCAAGTCGAGACACCATGGCCGATCAGTCGCGCTTCGTTCTCCAATCCAAGCATGAGCGAACGCGCACCGGTGCTGACGATGACCACATCGGCGGTGTATTCGTCGTCACGAACCCACACCCGATGTGGATGCGAAGAAAAGTCGATTTTTGTTGCCTTTTCGGTCAGAAATTCGGCTCCGAAGCGAGCTGCTTGGTCACGCATGCGTTGCATCAATTCCGGACCCTGCACCCCCTCCGGAAAGCCGGGGAAGTTCTCCACCTCCGTGGTCAGCATCAACTGGCCGCCGGGTTGATCGGATGTGGAGGATGGCTCACCCTCGATGACGAGGGGTGAGAGCGAAGCCCGCGCCACGTAGATGGCGGCCGTAAGTCCGGCCGGACCCGACCCGATGATGATCACGTTGCGATGTGGATGGGTGGTCATGGTTGCTCTTTCTCGTCGGAGTGCCTGGCTCGCAGCAGGAATGACCCAACGAGGATAAACGCTGCGCCAACGACGAAGTATGACACCCACACGGCACGGCGCTCACTGAGCACTACTTCGAACAACTCCTGGACACCGCGCATCACGGCGATGAGGGAAAGCGCCACGAGTGCGATCGAGACCACCGCAATGAGTGAGCCGAACACCACCCCACGAGTGACGGCGACGATGGGCCGCGTGGTTCGATCTCGAACGGCACCAACGATCCGGTCGATGAAATCGACGGTCTTGCGCGGAAACTCGGGATCACGAAGCGGGTTGCCGACCACGACGTCAGGCTAACGCTGACGAAAATTACGCGGGAACGAACGCCACCTCGTTGATACGACCCTGGTACGGGTTGGTCGCACTGCACGCAGCACTTTTGCCGATTTCCGTCAACACGATGAGAAGATGCGTGACCGGAGTAGTGACGGAAAACTTCACGATTTTGCCACGAGTCTGGTAATCCTTGGCCAGGGGAGCACCCCATCCGTCGAAACCAGACGGCGGAGTGGATGCAACACCGTAGATTTCCGTACCCGTCGGACCGTTGGCGAAGTTCACCCGGAGCGTTCCAGTTCCCGCCCCGCTCAGGGTGACGAGTACACCAACCCGCTCCTTGGTTCCGAAGAACTTGTCCGCATAACAGGATGTGGCCCACGACGATTGAGGATTCTTGTCGACCAACGCGCCGATGAGTTCTTCGTTCTCGACACCGTCATCGCCGTTCGGGTCGAACGAGTTGATCGCGGCAATCGTCGCAGGACCCGAAGCAATCGGCGGGGTAACCACTTCCGAGACAACCTCGGGAATTGCGACATTTTCAGGATCACGCGTGCGTAATACGGCGGTGATGACCAGACCGGTGAGGATGAGCGTGGCAAGCAACAGCCTCGTGGTGGTGCTTCGCCAGAAACCCCCGAACGAAAATCGACGTGAGGGCTTGAGCGGAGCACGGACGCTCGTGCGTGTGGTGGTGGTCGCACGCTCCAGGATCACGCGTTGTCCCGCCGGTGGCGTGAGGGCAGAGTGATCATCGCGCTCGTCACGCAACGCCTCCAGGAGTGCAACGCGGGTTGCTTCCCCGGTTTGGTATCGATGATCGGGGTTTCGAGCCAACAGTTTGTGTACGACCCGAACCAGTCGAGGTGACAGTGTCGGGCGCAGGTGCCCAAGATCGGTCGGTTCCCGCTGGAGTCGAGCCAGGGCCGTATCGGCGTCGTTATCGCTCAAAAACGGCACTTTTCCGGACAAACACTCATAGAGCACGAGGCCGAGGCTGTAGAGGTCGGCCCGTCCATCCAGTTGTCTTCCGCGCACGATCTCGGGTGACAAGTACTTGGCGGTGCCCATCATGATGTTGTCGCTGGTGAGATCGCTGCCCTCGGAGGGAGTGATTGCCTTGGCGATTCCGAAATCGGCCAGCAAGAAGTGTCCGTCGGGGCGCACGAGGATGTTCCCCGGCTTTACGTCACGATGGATGTATCCGTGTTGGTGTGTTGCGTCCAGTGCCGACGCAATGGCTGCACCCATCATGATGGACAAACCAGGCGTGAGTTTCTTCTTTTTGTCGAGAAGGTCGCGGAGACTTCGACCCTGCACGTATTGCATGACCACCACCTGGAAACCGTCGTGCGCGAACGAGTCGTAGACGGCGACGATGTTCGGATGATTCAGTCCCGCACACGCCAGGGCCTCGCGACGGAATCGCTCGATTGCCGTCTCATCGCGGGCGATATGGCGCTTGAGAACCTTGATGGCAACTTGCCGGTCGAGGAACGTATCGTGGCCGAGCCACACCTCCGCCATGCCCCCGCGAGCGATGAGTCGTTCCAGCCGGTATCGGTCGCCAATGAACCCCGGTTCGAGTTCGGCGGCAGACATGACTGAGGGGAGACGCTAGTTCTGCGCACCCCGCAGATGGTGGAATTACTCCACGTGATACGTAACGCCGATGGTTCCCGGACCGGTATGTGAACCAATCACGGAACCGATGTCACCGACGATGATCTCTCCGGAGTAGATCTCACGCAGTTGCGCAACGAATGCATCCACATCCGGACACTGTGCATGGAGCACTGCCACATTGGAGACGTTTCCCGCCTCGCGGAATTTGTCGACGACGAAGGCGAGCGCCTTTTTTCGGGTGCGTTCCTTGCCGCCTTCGGCAACCTTGCCGTCATCCACCGTGATGATTGGCTTGATCGCCAGTGCAGAGGCAAGAAGTGCCTTTGCACCACCGATACGACCGTTCTTTTTCAGGTTTTCGAGCGTGTCCAATGCACCCCACACCCGGGTTCGACCGGCCAAATCCGTCACCGTGCGAGCGAGATCATCGACCCCCATGCCGTTCTTGGCCAGCCGGGCCGCGGCGACCACGTTGATGCCTTCACCCATCGACGCTGATCGGCTGTCCACGATGCGTATGGGGATTGTGAGCGCGGCGGCCTGCGCACCCTGCTCGGCAGCCTGTTTGGTGGCGGAGAGCTCGGCCGACAAGGTCACGACGAGGATGGCGGTGGCACCCTCGTTGGCCAACCTGGTGAACGCCTCGGAAAACTTGCCGGGGGATGGCGCTGCGGTTTGTGGCAGAACCGGGCTGGCCGAGCAGCGGGCCCAGAACTCGCTGGTGGTGAGCGAAACACGATCGGTGAACTCTTCACTGCCGAAGCTGAAGGTGAGGGGAACGATGGTGATGCCCAACTCGTCGACCAGGTGTTGTGGCAGGTCGCAGGCGGAATCAGTAACGATGCGTACGGTCATGCCTGCGAGCGTAGTGCGGGGTGCTGCCTGGTCGTTCTCTTTCGGTGTGCGCGGCGGGCATGAATGATCCACCATGCCAGTAGAAGCACGAGGAATACCAGACTCACACCTCGACCCAGCCCCGCCAGGGCATTCATCCGGATGCGTACTTCGGCGACGTCCATCACGACGCCAGCAGGACTGAGCAGGGAAAGTTCCACGGGAATCAGTCCGTTTGCACGAGCCGTTGCGTTGATGATGATTTCTCGTTGTTCACCTGCGGGCAGGGTTACGTCGAGGGAACTGGGCGCAAACGACATTTTTCCGGTCGGACTTGCGAGTTGTAGTCGAAGTGACACGGTGAAGTCACTCTGATTCAGGAGTGGTATGCGCAATTCGCTTTCGCGACTACCGAAGGTGAACGAACGCTCCGGCAGTGCAACCGCATTTCGCACCGCCGCAACCCGAGCGAGTACACCATCGATGTAGGCATCACGCTCTGATTCCGTGATCGTGGTGTCGTTGGCAACGTCGATGAGTTCCACCCAACGGTCTGCCACACCGTCGTTAGTGGCGATGACATCACGCACCGACTCCACCGATGCGAGTGCATCGTTGGTGCGTCTCTGGATGGTTGCGATGTCGAGTTTCGGTACGACGGGTGGATCAATCCGCGCCAGACCTTCCAACGTCGGCGCAAAATCCCCGAGTCGTCGGAGTTCGATCTGGGGAGCATTGCGTAAGTGCCGAAGGAGAATGGACGCAATCAATGGTTCTGCCGGTACACCGCTTGCGCTTGCGATCACCACGTGTCGCGCCGCGAGTGCCGACGCTCCAACGGAGGAACTCGCGATTTCGTTGCGCTGAGCGATGACTTCTGCAGCAAGTGCCGTCGCCGACTCGTGTGCAGTACCGGTTGGAACGTCGAGCAGCGTCGCGTAGCGAGAGTCAGCAAGGTGGAGAACCACACCGTTGCTGGCCGAACGCAGTGCGTACGGCCGACTCGGGTTCGTGTCGACACCGTATGCACCAACCGCATCGGGCAGCATGACCACGTTGGTGACGCCGAAGGTTCGAAGAAGGTCGACCCCGGCCGCGTCAATCGGTGCATCACTGATCCATACCGCGCGCGAAGGCAGCCGGGGTCCGTTTACCGCATCGAGCACGCTTTCTCCACGAAGAAGCTGTGCATCAAAGGCCGACTTCTGCTCCGCTGCCGCGTAGGACGCCACATCCGTCGGACGAAACGTCGCCACGAGCACGTCATTGTCCGGAAGTTTCGTCGCCAGTTCGGTGAAGAGTGTGCGATCGGTTTCCGCGGTGGAGCGAGACAGACCATCGAGCACCTCCGGTCGGATTCGAACTCCAATCGGCACACCAGGTGGCTTACGGAACAACACGTCCCGCAGGTCGCGAAGCGTTTCCTGCACGGTGCTTGCGACGGTGATGGTTCCATCCGGCTGTAGCGAGGGTGCTCCGTCGGCCGATGCGATGAACGAGACAGGAAGCGTTGCCACGGAGCGCGCCGACACCACGTTGACGAACGTGGTGAGTTCAGCCACGAGGCCTGATGGCGCAGTCAGCGTGACGCGGAGTGCACGGAGCCCATCTCGAGCAATTCGCAGCGAACCATCCCGTCGCGCGGTATCGGATGTTCTGATGAGTAGTTGGTAGGCGGTGCCGTCGTTGAGTGAGAGCGTCTGAAAGAGCGGGCCCGCAATCGCGGTTTCCGATTCCGACGCAAAGGGTTGTCCTGCCACGATGTTCGTGACGTCACTACGCGCCATGAGGGGAGAACTCAACTGCACCAGGGCGGTCGATGAAGGATCGGTCAACATCGACTCCACTGCACCGTCGCGCGGTGGTGACACCGTGAAGATCAAGCGTTCGTTGATCCGGGCGGTGAACGTACCCGTGATCATCTCGAGGCGATAGTCCACGGCGCCTGCCACATCTTCTGCGACCAGCACCGTTGCACCAGCGATCAGAAGTGCAGTGAGGATTCGGGAAATGGCATGTCGAATGCCGCGTGGCGTCATGCGGGTAACCCGGGCATGGGATACACCGCACGTTCCAGCACCACGAGTGGCTCCGAGAGCGTGTCGAAACCCAGAGACCGGTACAGTGCCAATGCCGCGGTGTTCGTGGGTTCGGTGTTCACCAGCATCGTGGTGGCACCACGGAGATCCGCCCAACGAGACGCATGGTGGACGAGTGCCCGTGCCACACCGCGGCGGCGAAACTCAGGCGCCACTGCCAGTCGCTGCAAATACGATCGAAAACCGACCCGTCCGACGATTGCGTACCCGTCGGGCAACGACGAAGCATCGTCCTCGGCGAGGATGACGCGATGTTCACTCGTTGCGTGGCAGGCATGGTGAAAGGTTCGAGTATCGAGATTCCAGGGCGAAGGAAACGATTCAGCATCGATCTCCAGCATTCGGTGGAGGACATCGGCGCGCTTGGGGGAGAGCACGTGACGTGACGTGACATCACGTACCCCGATCGCTGCGGTGTCGGGGGACGGAAGTCGACCCGTGTGCTGAAGCATCACCAGGGATTGGGCGACGGTGAAACCGGCATCCTTCAACCAGCGGGATTCCTTCACGCCAACGGCCGGTGAACGGTACGTGTCGACGTCCCCGAGGCGTACCACGCTGCACATGGAGCGAATCTTTTCTTCCACGCTGCGCCGATTTCCACGCAGTGCGGTCACCACAGCCGACACGTCTGAACGCTAGTGGCGTTGACATTCCGTAACCTGTAGTTCGTGCAACCTGCGCGCTTCAATGCAGTGATTGCGGAGCTTGCGCCGATTACCGAGGCGTTCGCGAAGGCGGGCCATCGGCTCTACATCGTGGGTGGCACGGTTCGTGACCTGATGTTGGGTCGCAACACCGATGATCTTGATTTCGACTTCACCACCGATGCGCGGCCCGATGTGGTGAAATCGCTCCTCGAAAACAGGGTGGATTCGCTTTGGACTCAAGGTGAGCGGTTCGGCACCATCGCCGCCCTCCGCGGGAAGCGGTCCTTGGAGATCACTACACATCGGGCGGAGGCGTATTCCCCTGATTCACGAAAGCCCGACGTCCAGTTCTCCGATTCGGTTGACGCCGATCTCTCGCGACGGGACTTCACCATCAACGCCATGGCACTCGAACTGACGGCGGCATCGCCCCAGTTGGTTGATCCGTTCGGCGGTGTAGACGACCTACACGCCAAGCGGCTACGCACCCCGCTGTCTCCGCAGGAGAGTTTCAGCGACGACCCGCTGCGCATGTTGCGTGCTGCACGGTTCATCGCCACCTTGGGGGTGATTCCCGACACCGACCTCGTCGCGGCAGTGCGAACGATGAACCAGCGGTTGGGCATCGTGTCCCCCGAACGTATCCGCAACGAATTCGACCGCATGATCGTGACCGCCGAAGTCACCAACGGGCTTTGGTTCACGGTCGAGACCGGGCTCGCCGATCAGTTCCTCCCCGAATTGCCGGCGCTATCGCTCGAGCAGGATCCGATTCATCGTCACAAGGACGTATTGACCCATACGTTCGCCGTCGTTCAGAACGTTCAACCCGAGATGCCGGGTGATTTGCGAATCACGCGGTTGGCGGCGTTGTACCACGACATCGGCAAGCCACGTACCCGCAAGGTGCTTCCAGGAAAAGGCATGACGTTCTACCATCACGAAGTCGTCGGAGCAAAGATGACCCGCAAGCGAATGCGTGAGATGCACTATTCGAACGACGACATTCGCAAGGTGTCCGAACTGGTGTTCTTGAGCGGTCGTTTCCACACCTACCAGATGGGTTGGACCGACTCGGCGGTGCGACGATACGTTCGCGACGCCGGTGATGTACTCACCGAGTTGAACGTGCTGGTTCGTTGCGACTGCACCACACGAAGCGAGCGCAAAGTGGAGGCATTGAACGTACGGATGAGCGAACTTGAAGCGCGTATCGATGAACTCGCCAAGAAGGAGGAACTTGCCGCGCTGCGTCCCGAGATGGATGGAGTAGCGGTCATGCAGCATCTCGGAGTGGAACCAGGTCCGCTGGTGGGAAAGGCGATGGACTTTTTGATGGAGCTTCGCCTCGACGAGGGTGTGCTCGGTGAGACGGAGGTTCGTCGTCGACTCGATGCATGGTGGGCTTCGCAGACCACGTCGTAACCAACTACGGTGAGGCCCGTGACCAAACGAACGGGCACATCCCGTGACGCAACGATCGACTTTCGAATGATGCGCCGCGCGTATCTTGCGCGCGTACATTCGGGTGACGTCCCACGTCACGATGCCTGTGACGCCAGTACCGAGTTGGTGTTTGCGGCCCGACACCACGGAGTGCAACGACGTTCGGCGTGTCCCCTGTGCGGTCAGCACGAACTCCGCAACGTGACGTATTTGTTCGGACCGCGGCTGCCCAAGGCGGGAAAGTGCGTTACCTCGGCACGCCAACTTCACGAAGCAAACACCCGCACGGAGTGTTTCACCGGATACGCCGTGGAGGTGTGTTTGTCGTGTGGTTGGAACCACCTCTTGTCGGCCACACCGTACGGGGGTCGCCGCCGACACGGTGTGCGACGAGTGCGCGCCACGACCCCGAAAATTGCACGACCATCGGCGAAGTCGGCGGCACACCGCTAGACGGAGACACCGTGTAACAGCGGTGTGGCACGGTGATTAGGTGACGGTACGCTCAAAGTTCCTATCCACCCTGCCCCTTACGGGGCCACGGCCCTACGGGTCGTGTCCGAAGGGAGTCATACATGCGTCCATATGAGTTAATGGTGATCGTCAGCGGAGCGCTGGACGAGAACACCGCACACGGTTGGGTGAACTCCATCACCAAGTCCGTGTCGAGCGTCGGAGGTTCCGTGCACGGAACACCGGATTGGTGGGGTCGACGTCGTTTGGCCTACCCGATCAAGAAGCAGAGCGATGGCTACTACGCCATCTTCAACCTCATGGCCGAAGGCGGCATGCTCGACGAGGTCGAGCGAACACTGCGTTTGTCCGATGACGTGTTGCGACACAAGTTGCTGCGACTTCCCGATCACGAAGCACAAAAGCGTGGCATGCTGCCCGCTGGTGCCGACAAATAACTCGTCCAACCAAGGAGCACGTATGCCAGACAACACCATCACCCTCGTCGGAAATCTCACCCGCGATCCCGAGTTGCGATTCACGGCCAACGGTCGCGCGGTCGCGTCGTTCGGCATTGCAGTGGGTCGTCGCTACCAGGTCAACGGCGAGTGGCAGGAACAAACGTCGTACTTCAACATCACGGCATGGGGTCAACTCGGCGAGAACGCCGCAGCGTCACTCTCAAAGGGTGCGCGTATCGTCGTGACCGGCCGACTCGAGCAGCGCGAGTACACCACTCGCGAAGGTGACAAGCGCACCGCCATCGATGTCATCGCCGATGAACTCGGACCCAGCCTGCGCTGGGCGACTGCGCAAGTGGAACGCACACCACGCCAAGACGGCGCCGGCAAGAAATCCGGCGGTGGTACCAGCCCATCCGGCGAAGCCAGCCCGTTCGAGGGCGAAGAGCCGTTCTAAACCCATCTACCTAAATACATCTACCCAGCACTGATCACGAAGGACACATTCCATGACAAGCAAGAAGAACAAACTTCGCGCCGCAAAGTTGTTGCAGCGCCGATACAAGAAGAAGCCGAATCCACTCAACCCCGAGCGGATCGTGTACATCGACTACAAGGACATCAACCTGCTGCAACGCTTCATGAGCGACCGCTCGAAGCTCAAGGCTCGCCGCATGACGGGTGCCGATGTGCAACAACAGCGCGACATCGCCACCGCGGTCAAGAACGCGCGCGAAATGGCCCTCTTGCCCTACACCAAGCGCGTAGCCGGTCTTCGCGGACCTCGCAATCGTGACGACGACCGCGACGACTCGCGTGGCGGCGTCAGCCGCGAGGTGGTGGAGCGCTACGAGAACGTCCCGGATGTCGTCGACGCCCCCGAAGCTGCGGCTCCGAGCGACGCCGTGTCTGCAACACCCAGCGAGGGCTGATTCGTGAAGGTGCTGTTGCGCCGGGATGTGAAGGGCATCGGGCGCCGCGGTGACATCGTGACGGTGTCGTCGGGTCACGCGCGCAACTACCTCATCCCCAACGGCTTGGCGGTGGAGGCCACGGACGGTGCCGTGGCGCAGGCCGAGACGTTGAAGCGCTCTCGTGATCTGCGCGAGGCGGCCGACAAGGACTCGGCGCGTGCGATTGCCGCCACATTTGCCGAGACCCCGTTGGTGGTTGTCGCCAAGGCCGGCGCCACCGGCAAGTTGTTCGGTTCGGTTACCGCCAACGACCTCGTCGCTGCCGTGGAGCAGCAGTTTCATGTGGTCATCGACCGAAAACACGTGGCGATTCCCGCACCCATTCGTGATCTTGGAACGCATCAGGTCACGGTGACGTTGTATGCCGACGTGCGGGGCACCCTCACGGTCGATGTGCGTTCGGCATAGCGACGACACACCCACCCACTACGCTCCACACGCGACGCACAAGTTATACACAGACCCATCACAGCCAGTTCCCAGCAAATTCCCAGGTTGTACACAGCAAAGTCACAGGGTTGATCCCCTTGCGATCAACAGGCAGAAACGACGAAGGTAGAGGCGTGACAATTACCGATATGCGACGAGGCGGCTCCGAAAGCCGCGGAGGGTCCGACGATCGATCGTCATCGCAGCGAATTCCACCACACAACGTGGATGCCGAGGCATCGCTTCTCGGAGCGATGATGCTGTCCGAGGACGCAATCGCCATCGTGTTGGAGCGCGGCGTAACGTCGGAAGATTTCTACAAGCCGGCTCATCGACACATCTTCGATGCGGCGCGATCACTCAGTGTCGCGGGTGAGCCCGTCGACCCGGTCACCGTGGGTGAGGAATTGCGTCGTGCCGCGCTCCTCGAGGGTGTCGGTGGTCTCGATGCCTTGGTGCGTCTTCAGAACGCGACACCGGCCATTTCCAGTGCCGAGCGTTACGCAAAAATCGTGCGTGATGCCGCCAAACTGCGCCGCGTCATTGCCGCCGCTGCGGCCATCGCTGAGATCGCCTACAGCGAACCAGCCGACGTCGATCGCGCACTCGACGAGGCGGAGAGTCGCATCTACGACGTTTCGGCAGGCAATGTCAACGAAGGGGCACACGAGTTGTCGCCGCTCCTGGAGGAGTCGCTCGAGAAGATCGAAGAGCGTTGGAACAATCCGGGTGCAATGGTGGGTATCCCCACCGGTTTTCGCAAGCTGGACGAAATTTTGCTGGGTCTGCAGCCCGGTGCACTGCACGTGATAGGTGCCCGACCGGGAATGGGCAAGAGCGCTCTCGCACTGAACATGGCGGTGAACGTCGCTCGTCTCACGATGCGACCGGTCATCTTTTTCAGTCTGGAAATGAGCGCCCACGAACTGTCGCAGCGCGTGTTGTCGAGCGAGGCAAGCGTTCCATCGGAAGTGTTGCGTGGTGCCACACCGACGGAGAAACAGTGGCAAGAAATCGGCCGAGCGATCGGTCGACTCGATATTCCCCTCATCATCGACGACTCACCATCCACGTCCATTGGGTCGATGCGTGCACGTGCCCGGCGAGTTCGTCTTTCCAAGGGCGACCTTGGCCTCATCGTGATCGACTACCTGCAGTTGATGGGTGGCGAAGCCAAGGTGGAGAACCGTCAGCAGGAAGTGAGCGATATCAGTCGAAACCTGAAACTGATGGCCCGTGAGTTCAACGTGCCAATCGTGGCGCTGAGTCAGTTGAGCCGAAACCTTGAAAGTCGGGGAGACAAGCGTCCCAATCTCTCCGACCTGCGCGAATCTGGCGCCATCGAACAGGATGCCGACGTGGTCATGTTCATCTACCGAGGAGAGGCGGCCGGTGATACCGCCGCGGCCCGAGGAACGGCGGATCTCATCGTGGCCAAGCATCGAGCGGGTCGCACCGACACCGTGAAACTGGCCTGGATCGAGCCGTTCACCCGGTTCGAGAACTTCTTCGAGAGCACCACCACCAACATTTAGACGATGTTTCTCGGCGAGGATCTCCTGGCATGGTTGCTCCTGGCGTTCGGTGGCGCAATGTTCGCCGGGAACGTGGCGGCGATGTTTCGACCACGTCAATCGCCACGAGAGGAAGGCGAGTTGACCCAAGCTCCGAAGACACGAAGCATTGCCATGGCGCTACTCGGTCTCGTTGCGTCACTCTGGGCACTTTTCACGCTGATGGTCAGCGGCTGACTTGAGCGGGTGACGGGAATCGAACCCGCGTTCTCAACTTGGGAAGCTGATGTTCTGCCATTGAACTACACCCGCGACACCGAAATCGTACCAATTCACTAGGGTTCGTGGACGGTGATTCTCTCCGATCGGTCCATCCGCGAAGCCCTGGCTGCGGGTCGTATCGTCATCGAGCCGTTCGATGAATCGTGCCTACAACCATCATCCATCGACGTGAAAGTGTCGAATTTGTTCCGGGTGTTTCGAAATCATTCGCATGCCGTCATCGACGTCAAGAAGGAACTTGCCGACCTGACGGAGTTGGTGGAGATGAATCCCGACGAAGCCTTCGTATTGCATCCGGGTGAATTCGTGCTGGGTTCCACGCTCGAGCGAGTGGCGATCGCCAACGACCTCGTCGCACGAGTGGAAGGGAAGAGCTCGCTCGGCCGACTGGGACTGCTCATCCATTCCACGGCGGGGTTCATCGATGCGGGATTCGATGGACACATCACCCTGGAGTTGTCGAACGTTGCAAACCTGCCAATCACGATCTATCCGGGAATGAAGATCGGTCAGGTGAGTTTCATGACCATGACCACACCGGCCGACAAGCCGTATGGTGCGGGGGCGCAAGGCTCGAAGTATCAGGGTCAGCGCGGTCCGACCCCCAGCCGCTACTTCGAGAACTTTCGCTAGGTTCCGCAGTTCGTCGTTACGGGCGGTCTATTCGCCGGCAACGGGTTCGCGCAACGGAGCGCCAATCGCAGTGGCGTTCCTCTCCCCGTTTTCAAGCGCATCAACGAGGTGGATTGCAATGTCACCGACCTTCACCGAACTTTCGTCCTTGCCCGCACCCTTCACGCCGTCGTCCAACATGATGTAACAGAACGGACATGCGGTTGCCACGCGAGTGGCACCGGTGGCGATGGCTTCACGAGCGCGCTCGTCGTTCACCTTTGTGCCGATGTTTTCCTCCATCCACATGCGTGCTCCGCCGGCGCCGCAACACATTCCCTTGGTGCCGTTTCGCGGCATCTCCACGACTTGGATTCCCTTGATCGACCCGACGACCTTTCGTGGCGCCAGGTACACGTCGTTGTGGCGACCGAGATAGCAGGAGTCGTGATAGGTGATGCGGTCGTCCAACGAGGCGTTCGACATGTCGAGTTTCCCGGAGGCGATGAGTTCCTCCAAGAGTTGCGTGTGGTGCACTACTTCATAGTTGCCACCGAGTTGCGGGTATTCGTTCTTCAAGGTGTTGAAACAGTGAGGACACTGTGTGATGATCTTCTTCACACCCATGCCGTTGAGCATCTCAACGTTCGGTGTGGCCAACATTTGGAACAAGTATTCGTTCCCGCTGCGGCGCGCGCTGTCGCCCGTGCACATCTCGCTCGGGCCGAGGATTGCAACGTCGATTCCGGCACGCTTCAACAATTTGGCCATCGCTTGGGTGACCTTCTTGTTCTTGTCATCGAACGAGCCGGCGCAACCCACCCAGTACAAGTACTCCTGCGTCAGTGGTTGACCTGGATCCAGCACGGTGACGTCGAATTCATTCGCCCACGCGGCGCGATCACCCTGGTTCATGCCCCACGGATTGCCCTGGTTCTCCATTGCTCGGTACGCATTGCCCAGTTCGGCCGGGAAGTTGCTTTCCATCAACGACAGGTAGCGACGCATGTCGAGAATCTTGTCGAGAATCTCGATGTTCACCGGACAAATCTCGTCGCAAGCCTTGCACGACGTGCACGACCAGACCTCTTCCGCGGTGATGCGTTCGAACACGGAATTGGCGTTGATGGTGATTTCTGCATCGGCGCCGAGTGGCGGCGAGACTCGTCCACCGGGAGCGTGAGCCGCAGTTGCAGCCATGACCTCGCCGCTCTTCAACACGATCTCTCGTGGGTCGAGTGGTTTCCCCGTGGCATGTGCCGGGCACACGCTGGTGCACCGTCCACACATGGTGCAGGCGTCGAGGTCGAGCAGTTGTTTCCAGGTGAAGTTCTCTACGGCGTTGACGCCGAAGGATTCCAGGGACGTCTCCGCCAAGTTCGGCATCGCGCGCATCGCACCCTTCGGACGATCGCGATCCCGCAGGTACATGTTGAGTGGTGAAGTGAAGATGTGACGCAACATGGTGATGGGGAGCAGAGCGAGAAAGGCAATGAACGTGAGCACATGGAACACCCACCATCCTTGGTGCCAAAGTTGCAGCGTGTCGAGCGAGAATCCGTTCACGGTTTGGGCGAGTGGCCAACCAATCACGCTCCACTTTTCGTAGTCGACGTTCTTGCCGGCGACTTGTTCTGCGGCGATTCGGAACATTTCGGTGCCGAATCCACTGATACCGATCGCCAACATCACGCCGAGAATCCACGCGTGTTCGGGCTTCGATTTGATTCGGATGCGATAGGGCCGTTGCACGTAACGACGCAAGATGGCCCAGACCACACCGGTGGTGAACACCACTCCCGCTACGTCACCCACCAACGCGTAACCGCGGTACACGTCGCCGTGGAGGAACTTGAGCGACTCGGGCATCTGGTGGTCGATTTCCAGGACGGTGGTGACGCCCAGGAGAACCAGAAAACCGAAGTACATCATCGAGTGCATGAGACCTGCAGCGGAGTCCCGCAGCAATGTGCGCATGTACACACCGGCTCGAAAATCGCGCAGACGTCGCTTTACGTTCTTGGTGGTGGTTCGACGGTTGTCGGGGGCCCCACGTTCCCAGTTGCGTATGCGGTCCGCGAAGCGCAACGATCCCCACACCAGCATCATGGGGATGACGGTGTAGAACGCAATTTTCAGGGCACCAGGGATACCTCCAAAGACTTCGCGGTGGACCGGCGAGTTGCTCTCCCATCCGGTGATGGTGGGAATGATGCCCGACACCAACGTGAACAGTCCGATTCCACAGCCAAGGAGGATGGAGAGCTGATACGGCTTCAGTCGTCGCGAACGCGACGTTGCGGTGTTGGTTTCCTCCGACATGCTGGAGGCAACGATAGTTCTGCCGACGGCGAAGCCCGAGTCGGGCGCTACGGCGCGATGTGGTGACTACTCAGGCAACGACGGCGCGGTCGAGATCGCGCACTCGTGAGGCGAGCGTCGCCAACAGCTTGCTCGCCAACACCGGAACGTCGTGCAGAACGCTGTGGAAGTGCCGCTGATTGATGACGAGCACGTCGCAATCGGTGTCGCAGGTGACGGTTGCGGTGCGAGGACCGTGGTCCAGAAGTGAAAGTTCGCCAACCATGGAGCCGGCACCGATGGACGCCAGTTTCTTGCCGCTTCGACGAACGGTGGCCTTTCCCTTCAGGATGATGAATGCCTCGCGACCCGGCTGGCCCTGCTCGGTCAGCACTCGTCCAGCCTTGAACGACACCTGGTCGGCGGCTTTCACGATGCGTGAGAGGTCCTTCTTCGAGCAGGAAGAAAACAATGGAACGTGATGCAAGGTGGTGAGGGGAGTGACGCTGTGGGGCATGGCTTTGACGGTACGGACAAATTCGTGCAGGCGTGCACAAACCGCCGGTGAAGGTTGTCTCAGGTGCCGGCTTGTTGCGCAACAGCCTTGGTTGCTTCGTCGATTTTCGAAGCGTCGCCCAAGTATTCAACCTGTGACACTCGTAACTCACTGCGTGCGCGATCATCGTCCGACGGCGAATGAAATCGATACACGCGAGGCACACCGGTGGGGATGTTGAGATCTGCAACGGCCAATTCACTCATCGATTCGAGATGCATGGCGAGCGCACGCAAGGAGTTGCCGTGTGCAACGACCAACACGTTCCTGCCGGCAGTGAGGTTGGGCACCAGAACCGTTCGCCACATCGGTACCACTCGCGCCACGACGTCCTTCAGACATTCGGTTGCCGGAAGTATCGCAGGGTCGAGGTGTGCATACCGAGGGTCGTTGGCGGGATGTTCGGGACTCGAGCGATCCACGGGAGGGGGTGGTACATCGAAACTTCGTCGCCACAACTTGGTTTGTTCGACACCATGGCGTTGCGTCGTCTCTTTCTTGTCGAGGCCCTGCAGCGCCCCGTAGTGGCGCTCATTGAGTCGCCAGTCGCCAATGGTTTCCACGTCAGGTTGACCAAGTTGTTGTAATGCGCGCCGATTGGTTTCGATTGCGCGTGTCAGGAGGGAGGTGAACACGATGTCGAAATGAAGTCCGGCATGTCGAAGGGCGCGACCTGCGTCGTCGGCCTCCGCTTCGCCCTGCGTACTGAGCGGTACATCGTGCCAACCAGTGAACAAATTGAGGGCATTCCACGTACTTTGGCCGTGCCGAAGTACCACCAGGGTGCCCACTGCAGTGGCTGGTTGCGTTGTTGCGTTCACGCCGCAAGGCTAGAGCCAGTGACGAAACGAGAAGGAACCATCACATGACCTCAGACCATGCATTCGATGTGGTGGTGGTTGGTTCGGCAAATCTCGATCTCGTCGCACTTACCAAGCGACTGCCCCACCCCGGGGAGACCGTCTCGGCGCACGGGTATTTCGAAGCGTGCGGAGGGAAGGGCGCAAATCAAGCCATTGCAGCATCACGGGCTGGTGCGCGAACCGCGTTCGTCGGTGCGGTCGGGCGCGATGCAGCGGGCGACACGCTCCGAGCGTCGTTCGTTGAGGACCATGTCGATGTGACGCACTTGTCAACGGTGAACGAGCCAACCGGGCGAGCCTTGATTGGCGTCTCAGATGACGCGGAGAATCTCATCATCGTGGTACCCGGCGCCAATCACGCGTTGTCAGCCGCACACATCGACGCTGCAACGTCAGTGATCGCGACGGCGAAGGTGCTGCTGTTGCAGCTGGAGACTCGTCTCGACGTCGTGCAGCGCGCAGTTGAACGTGCTGGTGAGAACACCATCGTGGTGCTGAATCCGGCACCAGCCGCCGCACTTCCCGATTCGGTGTTGCAACACGTCGACGTCATCACCCCCAACGAGCACGAAGTCGAACTGTTGGGGGGAGTCGCGGCGTTGCTCGCACGCGGCGTGAATTCCGTTGTGGTGACCGAAGGAGCACGGGGGGCACGCTTGATCAACGCATCGGGGGAAACTCGCATTGCTCCGTATCCCGTGACTCCGGTGGACACCACCGGTGCAGGCGACGCATTTTGCGGAGCACTCGCGGCCCGACTCGCGTGCGATGGTGGTCTTGCGGTGTTGCCGCAGGCATTGCACGCAGCGGCGGTGGCCGGGGCGCTGTCCACCCAGGTGCAAGGAGCGGTGCCGTCCCTGCCCCGGTGGACGGACATCGCAAAGGCCCTTACCGGAGAAGGGCGTCAACCGAGGACCATCCCTGATACGACTGTGACATAAATCCTGAGCCGAAGTGACTCAACTTTGTGCTCGTCCCCATAGGCTGGCACCCTCAATTACCACGGAGGTAACACCATGCCCAAGGCCGTCGGAATCGACCTCGGAACCACCAACTCAGTCGTCGCCGTCTTAGAAGCCGGCGAACCCGTCGTCATCCCCAATTCGGAGGGCGCACGAACCACGCCGTCGGTGGTGGCGTTTTCCAAGTCGGGTGAAGTGCTCGTCGGTGAAGTCGCCAAGCGTCAGGCCATCACCAACCCCGATCGTACGTTCCGCAGCATCAAGCGGTTCATGGGCCAGAACTGGCATTCGGAGGACATCGACGGCAAGAAATACACACCCCAGGAGATCAGCGCACGAACGCTCATGAAGTTGAAGCGAGATGCGGAGGCGTATCTCGGTGACACGGTGACGCAAGCAGTCATCACGGTTCCCGCGTATTTCGACGATGCACAACGCACGGCAACCAAGGAAGCAGGGCAGATTGCCGGCCTCGAAGTGTTGCGAATCATCAACGAGCCGACGGCTGCCGCCCTCGCCTATGGCCTCGACAAGGGGTCGAAAGAAGAGACGGTTCTCGTGTTCGACCTTGGCGGTGGAACCTTCGACGTGAGCGTGTTGGAAATCGGAGACGGTGTCTTCGAAGTCAAGAGCACCCACGGCGATACCCACCTTGGTGGTGACGATTGGGATCAGCGCATCATCGACTGGCTGGTCGCCCAGTTCAAGTCCGCCCACGGTGTCGACCTGAGCCAGGATCGCATGGCCACCCAGCGTTTGAAAGAAGCTGCAGAAAAGGCGAAGATCGAATTGTCACAGGTACCACAGACGCAGATCAATCTGCCGTTCATCACGGCAACCGCGAGTGGCCCGTTGCACTTGGACGAGTCACTCAGTCGTGCAAAGTTCCAGGAGATGACGGCCGACCTCTTGGAGCGTTGCCGTAAACCGTTCGAACAGGCAATCAAGGATGCTGGCCTCACCAAGGGTGAGATTCAGCACGTGATCCTCGTTGGTGGTTCCACACGAATGCCCGCGGTGCAGGAGTTGGTGCAGTCGTTCACGGGCAAGGAACCGAATCGAACCGTCAATCCGGATGAAGTGGTTGCGGTTGGTGCGGCAGTCCAAGCCGGCGTACTGCGTGGCGACGTGAAGGACATCCTTCTGCTCGACGTCACGCCGTTGTCGCTCGGCATCGAGACGAAGGGTGGCGTCATGACCCGACTCATCGAACGCAACACCACGATTCCAACCCGTCGTACCGAAACGTTCACCACGGCAGAGGACATGCAGCCCTCGGTGGAAATCCACGTGTTGCAGGGCGAGCGCGAGATGGCGTCGTACAACAAGACGCTGGGCAAGTTCCAGTTGGTCGACCTCCCGCCCGCGCCACGCGGTGTGCCGCAAATCGAGGTCACGTTCGACATAGATGCCAACGGCATCGTTCACGTGTCCGCCAAGGACCGTGCAACAAGCAAGGAGCAGTCGATGACCATCACCGGTCAGTCGTCGCTCTCAAAGGACGACATCGACCAAATGGTGAAGGACGCCGAAGCCCACGCCGACGAGGACCGTAAGCGTCGCGCGGATGCCGAAGTGCGTAACAACGCCGACTCGCTCGTGTACCAGACCGAGAAGGTCCTGCGCGAACAAGGCGAGAAGGTCACCGAAGATGAACGCAAGGCGGTTGAACAGCCCTTGGCCGATCTCAAGACTGCGCTCGGCGGCAACGACGTCGACACCATCAAGAATGCGACCGAGAAACTCATGTCTGCCAGCCAGGAATTCAGCCAGAAGCTGTACGAAACGGCATCGCGCGATGCGAACGCGGCGGGAACGTCGGCCAGTGGTCAGTCGACCGGCGCAACAGGCGGCAACGACGGTGACATCGTCGACGCGGAAATCGTCGACGAGAAGTAACCGGCACGAGCTGCTGTAAACCGACCCACGCCATGACCGACGACACCACACGCTCGAATCCGGAGGATGCCGGCGACGGTACCCCTCACGTTGCCCAGGCATCCTCCGGTGAATCGTCCACGGAAATCGGTGACGTCGTGGATGTCTCGGATGTTTCGGACGTCTTGGACGTGGTCACGAAGGAACGCGACGAATTCAAGGACCTGGCACTACGTCTGCAGGCGGATTTCGACAACTTCCGCAAGCGCGTCGCAACACAGATGATCGACGACGTGGATCGCGCCACCGGGAAAATCGTGGAATCGATACTCCCCGTGCTGGACGCATGCGAGGCGGCGGCAGCACACGGCGTGCAGGGCATCGAATCGGTGTGGTCGGCGTTGCTCGGCTCACTACAGAAACAGGGTCTCGAAGCACTGGACCTTGCGGACAAACCTTTCGACCCGGCTACGGCCGAGGCGGTAGTGCACGAAACGGGCGATGACGACGGTTCCGGTCCGGTGGTGGTGGAAGTTCTGCGCACGGGATACCGCTGGAAGGGTCGTGTCGTTCGCGCGGCCATGGTGAAGGTGAAGGGTTGAACGCACAAGCGAGGACGTCATGACTGCACAACGAGAGTGGTTCGAAAAGGACTACTACGCCGTGCTCGGCGTTGCGCAGAATGCTTCGGCAAAGGACATCACCAAGGCGTACCGAAAACTTGCACGTCAGTACCACCCCGACGCCAACCCGAACAACGCAGCCGCCGAGGAGCGGTTCAAGGAGATTTCTGCGGCGTACGACGTGCTCGGTGACGAATCCCGCCGTCGCGAGTACGACGAGGTGCGACGTCTCGGTCCTGGTGCGTTCGGTGGCCCAGGCAACGGGTCGTTCCACTTCGACATGAGCGACATGGCCGGTGCTGGAGGGCTCGGTGATCTCCTCGGCCAGATGTTCGGTGGAGGTCGGCGTGCCGGGGGTGGTGTGGGCCCGCAACGGGGTTCGGATCTTGAAGCCTCACTCACGATCGACTTCGTCGATGCAGCCAAAGGGCTCACCACGAGCCTGCACATCACGTCCGAAGCGGTGTGTTCCACCTGCAATGGTTCCGGTGCGCGACCCGGAACGTCGCCAACCCGATGTTCTCAGTGTGGTGGCCGAGGAGTGTCGGACATGAACCAGGGCGGGTTCGCGTTCTCGGTGCCGTGCGCCCAGTGCGGTGGACGCGGTATGAAGATCGAGCATCGGTGCGGTACGTGTCGTGGTACCGGCGTGGAGATGCGAAACCGTGAAGTGAACGTTCGTGTTCCGGCGGGGGTCGACGACGGCTCGCGGATTCGTATCAAGGGCCGTGGTGCACCAGGCCGCAACGGTGGTCCGCCGGGAGATCTCTTCGTCGTATGCCGTGTTGCTCCTCATCCGACGTTCACTCGCGACGGTCGAAACCTGCTGGTGCGTGTGCCGGTGTCGTTCGCGACGGCCGCGCTCGGTGCCGACGTACCGGTTCCAACGCTCGAGGGCGACATGGTGATGTTGCGCCTTCGTGCGGGCACACAACCAGGGAGTCGTCACCGAGTGAAGGGTCGAGGAATAACCACGAACAAAACCCAGGGTGATCTCATCGTCACGGTGGACGTGGTGGTGCCAACATCACTCACCGAGCAACAGCGCGTTGCGTTGCGCGCATTTGCGGATGCAGAGGACCGCAACGAACCACATGCCCACGCAACGAGCAGCAAGGAGGCATTCGAATGAGCCAACCATCGGAACGCGACCACTATCAAATGGCGGTCTACGTCATTTCCGTCGCAGCCGAACTGTCGGGAATGCATCCGCAAACGCTGCGGAATTACGAGCGTGTTGGTTTGCTGCAACCGGCACGCACCCAAGGAGGAAATCGTCGGTACAGCCAAGCCGACATTGCTCGACTCCACCGAATCGCACAGTTGGTCGACGCGGGGATGAACCTCGAGGGGATTCGCCACGTTCTTGCGCTCGAGAGCGAAGTGGCACAGTTGCGCGCTGAGGTTGCCGCGCTGCGCGACCACGTGAGCAAGCAACGTGCATCCCGTGGCGAACTGGTTCCCACGCGTCAGGTGTTGTCGGTGTTCACTCGTCGCTCCGGCTTCATCGGTGAACGTTGAGGAACAGGAGAGCCACGTGACACTCGACCCACGCACCTGGACCACCAAAACCGCCGAGGCCATCTCTGCGGCAATGCAGGCCGCAACGCTGGCGGGCCACTCGGAACTCACGCCACATCACCTCCTGGCTGAGTTGCTGAAGCAGGACGGAACGGTCGTGTCACCGGTGCTTGCAAAATTGGGTCTGCCCGTGAACAAGGTGGCGGAGAAGTGCGCCGGGACACTCTCCAAATTGCCGATCGTCACGGGCGGCGCCGAGCCCCGACTCAATCGTGAATTGGCAGCGGTGTTCGCGGCCGCCAAGGAACTGCAGGCGGAGTTCCGCGACGACTATCTCTCCGTTGAACTACTGCTCCTTGCGATGCACGAAGTGGTTGGAGTACCACGAGAGGAGTTGTTGAGCGCCGTGCGCCTCGTGCGTGGTTCGCATCGGGTTACGTCGCAGAATCCGGAGGATCAATTCCAAGCGTTGGAGAAGTACAGCGTCGATCTCACTGCCCGAGCACGCGAGGGGAAGATCGACCCGGTCATCGGGCGAGACGAGGAAATCCGACGCGTGGTGCAGGTGTTGTCGCGTCGCACGAAGAACAACCCGATTCTCATCGGTGAACCCGGAGTTGGGAAGACCGCCATCGTGGAGGGGCTCGCCCAACGCATCGCATCGGGGGACGTACCCGAGGGGTTGAAGTCCAAACGACTGATTTCACTCGACATCGGTTCGATGCTGGCTGGTGCAAAGTACCGCGGCGAATTCGAAGAACGCTTAAAAGCCGTCCTGAAGGACATCACCGACGCAGGCGGGGAGGTCATCACGTTCGTGGATGAGATCCACACGCTCGTGGGTGCAGGTGGCGCGGAGGGTGCCATGGACGCGGGCAACATGGTGAAGCCGATGTTGGCTCGCGGCGAACTGCGAATGATCGGCGCAACGACGCTCGACGAGTATCGAACGCACGTGGAAAAGGACGCTGCGCTCGAACGTCGGTTCCAACAGGTGTACGTGGGCGAGCCCACCGTGGAAGACACCATCGCCATCCTGCGCGGCTTGAAGGAGCGATACGAGGTTCATCACGGGGTCCGAATCCAGGACAACGCGTTGGTGAGTGCCGCTGTGCTGTCGAACAGGTATCTCACCAATCGATTCCTTCCCGACAAGGCCATCGACCTGGTGGACGAAGCCGCCAGCAAGCTGCGAATAGAAATCGATTCGATGCCGACCGAAATCGACGTCGTCGAACGACGCATCATGCAGCTACAGATCGAGAAGGTTGCGCTCACCAAGGAAACCGACGCAGCCAGCAGGGAACGTCTGCATTCGCTCGAAACGGAACTGCAGTTGCTCAGCACTCAGTCGGCCGAGATGAAGCATCGGTGGGAAGCCGAGAAGCAGGGCATCAGTGCGGTGAGGACGTTGAAGGAAGAACTCGACGTGCTGCGGCAGCAGGCGGACCGCGAAAGCGACCTGGAGAAGAAGGCCGAATTGATCTACGGGCGCATCCCGGAATTGGAACGTCGTATCGCCGATGCGACGGAGGGTGACACCGTTGGTTCGGGTGACGAGCGCATGCTGAAGGAAGAAGTGGATGCGCAGGACATCGCGGATGTGGTGGCCAAATGGACGGGTATTCCAGTGACTCGCCTGATGGAGGGCGAGATGCACAAGTTGGTGCACCTCGAAGATTTGTTGCACCAGCGGGTGATTGGTCAGGAACACGCCGTAACGGTGGTGGCGAATGCGATTCGCAGAAGTCGCGCCGGATTGTCCGATCCGAACCGACCGATCGGCTCGTTCATGTTCCTCGGGCCAACCGGTGTCGGCAAGACCGAACTTGCCCGCTCGATCGCAGCGTTCCTGTTCGATGATGACAAGGCAGTCGTTCGTATCGACATGGGCGAGTATTCCGAGAAGCACTCCGTGAGTCGACTGGTTGGCGCACCTCCGGGGTACGTGGGATACGACGAGGGTGGTCAGTTGACCGAAGCCGTGCGCCGTCGCCCGTACAGCGTGGTGCTACTCGACGAAATCGAAAAGGCCCACCCCGAGGTGTTCAACATCTTGTTGCAGGTGCTCGATGACGGACGTCTCACCGATGGGCAGGGTCGAACGGTCGACTTCACCAATTCCATACTGATCATGACGAGCAACCTGCCGGTTGAGCCGATCGAGTACTTCAAGCCGGAGTTCGTGAATCGAATCGACGAGATCGTTCGGTTTGCACCACTCACCCGTGACGACCTCGGTGCAATCGTTGAGATTCAGCTTCAGCACCTCATCGATCGTCTCGCCGAGCGTCGGATCACGCTCGCCATCACCCCTGCCGCTCGTCTGGCTCTCGCCGAACGCGGCTACGACGCCGAATTCGGTGCGCGCCCGCTCAAGCGGTTGATTCAGCGAGTGATCGCCGACCCTGCGGCGCTGTTGTTGCTGGAGGGCAAGGTGACGGAAACGGTCGGGAACGCCACCATCCGCGTCGACGTCGTCGACGGAGAGTTCACCGTGAATCCCTCCGACTCCGCCAACTAGCTCCTGTCGTTTTCGGCTTCGTACGTAGTCGGCTCAGGTGAAGCGTTCGCGCAGCGCGTTTCCATGAGCGGAGAAGCCTTCGTGATCCGACAGTGCGGTGATGCTCGGCGCCATTCGACGCAGTGCTCGTACATCGGAAGTTGCGATCGCCGTCGACTTGAGGAACGTCGCCGCGGTGATTCCCGATGACACCGCTGCGAATCCGCTCGTTGGTAGTGACGCGGGGCAACCCAGAACGAAGTTGGCCGCCGAAAACGGTGTGTCCTGACCGACGAGGATCTCGCCGGCGTTGCTGATTCGCTGTACCAGTTCGTCCGTGCGCGACGAGTGCACCGCCAACTGCAGGTGTTCGGGGGCAAATTCATTGACGAGGTCGCAGGCCTCGGCCAGCGTTGCAACCAGGATGGCGCCTCCGTTCACACCGAGAGCGGCGCGAGCGGCAGCGGCGCGAGGGGCGGGGAGTTCGGTGATCAATCCCTGAAGCACCGCGTCGATTGCATCGATGATGCCGCGATCGGCAGAGACGAGTACGACGGTGGAGTCCTCCCCATGTTCTGCCTCGATCAACAAGTCGAGTGCGGCGCGATGCGCGTCGGTGGAATCGTCGACCACCATCATGCTCTCGGTGGGACCAAGCACCATCATGGTGCTCACGCCATGACGTTGCATCTCCACTTGTGCCGCGGTCACTGCCGGGCTGCCGGGGCCAACGATCTTGCGAACTGCTGCGATGGAACGAGTACCGAATCCGAGCGCGGCGATCCCGGCCGGGCCGTTTGCGCGGTACACCTCATCAATTTCCAACATTCGACATACCACCAGGACACCCGGGTCGACCTCACCCGAACCATTCGGTAGCGGAGGCACCACCACGGCGATACGCGGCACGCCGGCTACCACAGCCGGAACGCCGAGCTGATAGGCGACAGATGGATAACTGGCTTTGCCGCCGGGTACGAACAAACCGACGGATGAGATTGGCGTGATCTTTTCTCCTACCCGTGCCCCCGGTTCGATTTCCATCGACCAATCGGACATTCGCGTACGTACCGCCTCGTTGAACCGCCGCACGTGGTCGATTGCATCAACGAGAGCCCGGTGTACGTCGTCACTGACGTTTGCAGAGGCGATTTCCTCGCTACTGACGCGCAGTTGGTCGGTTCGCAGCGAGACTCCGTCGAATCGTCGCGTGGCATCGCATACGGCGTCGTCGCCGCGCAGACGAACCTCCTCAAGGAGACGGGAAATCTCCATCCGCAGGGTTTCCGGGACGATGTCGTCGATCGAGCGATTCGTGAACGATGTGCGGTCGGTTGCGCTCATGGTGGCCCACTCGCGGCGTCTCAACACGGCGTTCACGTCACGAAACTATCGGTGAACCTGCGTGTTTTCTCCAGTTTCTGCATCGCAGCGCAGTAGACTTTCTCTACGTTTCCACGAGCGCAGGAGCGTCAATGCCCGTCACCGTAGTAGTCGGCACTCAATGGGGTGACGAAGGCAAGGCAAAAGTCATTGATCTTCTCGCCGGATCGCACAGCCATGTGGTGCGCTATCAGGGAGGCCACAATGCCGGTCACACCGTGGTGGTGGGCGACGAGCGTTATGCACTCCAGTTGGTACCAAGCGGGGTGCTGTACGAGCACGTAACGCCCGTGATTGGCAATGGTGTGGTCGTGGACCTGGCCACACTCTTCGGCGAAATCGACACGCTCGAGTCCCGTGGCGTGTCGTGTTCGCGCTTGCGTGTATCGACGCTCGCCCACCTGATCTTCCCCTGGCATCAACGACAGGATGCCATCAGCGAGTCCCTGCGCGGAGAGTCAAAACTCGGTACCACGTTGAAGGGAATCGGTCCTGCATATGCCGACAAAGTGAAGCGAATCGGGATTCGCGCGGGTGAGGTTCGTGACAGCGAGCGGTTCCGGGCGCTCGTGAAGGAGCGTGCAACGCAGGAGAACGCACTGTTTGCCTCGCTCGACGAACCACTGCTCAATGTGGATGACGTCGTCAACCAAAGCGACGCTCTTGCACGACGTTTGGTTCCGTATCTCGACGACACGGTGAACATGTTGCACGACGCCATTGAACGTGGAGCAACGATCCTCCTGGAGGGTGCCCAGGCGACGTTCCTCGACATCGACCACGGAACGTACCCGTACGTGACGTCATCGAATCCCACGGCTGGTGGAGCATGTGCGGGAAGTGGCATTGGTCCACGTGACATCACACGAGTGGTGGGGATCGCGAAGGCCTACACGACGCGTGTGGGGGCGGGTCCATTTCCCACCGAGGTGACGGGGGAACTGGGTGACCGCATCGTGGACATCGGACACGAATTCGGCACCGTTACGGGGCGACGCCGTCGGCCCGGGTGGCTGGATCTGGTGATGTTGCGTCACGCCGTGCGCGTGAACTCGCTCTCGGACATTGCTCTCACCAAGTTGGACGTCTTGGACGACTTCGACACCATTCGGGTGTGCGTTGGATACAAACTCGATGGTCGCACCACCACCGCCTTCCCCGACGACGCCGAGACCCTGTCGCGTGTGGAGTGCGTCTATCAGGACATCGCCGGATGGAAGAAGTCGCTTCGGCGGTGTCGCGCCGATTCCGAACTACCAGCGCAGGTTCAGCACTTGTTGTCGTTGGTGGAGTCGCATACGGGTGTGCCAGTCAGTGTGGTTGGTGTTGGGCCGGAGCGAGACGATGTAGTTCTACGGAGGTCGATGTCGTGATTGAGCGTTACTCACTGCCGGAGATGGATGCCATCTTCAGCGACACCGCCCGTTTCTCTCGATACCTCGAGATCGAACTGCACGCATTGGATGGTCAAGCAGCGCGTGGAGTGGTTCCGGTTGCCGCGGCTGCAGCCTGTCGAAATCGCGCGCCAAGCGTCGACGAGGCGTTCGTTGTCGCGGTTGGTGAACGCGAGTCCATCACCAATCACGACGTTGCGGCGTTCGTTGACGTGGTGCAGGATCGAATCGGTTTGCCGGACGGTGCGTGGGTGCATCACGGACTCACGAGTAGCGACGTGGTCGATACTGCGTGGTGCGCCATGTTGCGCGATGCCGCAGAGGTGATCGACACGGCCCTGGCGGAATTGATCGGTGTGCTCGCACGTGAGGCGACGACCCATCGCGACACGGTGATGATCGGCCGCACACACGGCATCCATGCCGAGCCAACCACGTTCGGGGCGAAGGTGGCGCTGTGGGCGTTGCAGGTCGATCGTGATCGGCGTCGGATGAAGTCCGCCCACTACACGATTTCCGTCTGCAAACTGTCGGGAGCCGTCGGCACGTATTCCAACATCGACCCCGAAGTGGAACGTCATGTGGGTCAGGCAATGGGACTTCGGCCGGTTCCCGCCACCCAGGTAATCAGCCGCGACCGCCACGCGGAGTTTCTCTCGGCGTGCGCCAGCATCGCCGGCACCATCGAGATGATTGCGGTGGAACTACGCCATCTTCAGCGCACCGAGGTGGCGGAGGTTCGCGAAGGTTTTGCTGCGGGACAAAAGGGCAGCTCGGCGATGCCGCACAAACGCAATCCGATTTCAGCAGAGACACTCACCGGTTTGGCGCGCGTCGTGCGCGGAAACCTGCAGGCCGGACTACAGAACGTGGCCTTGTGGCACGAGCGCGATATTTCGCACTCGTCGGTGGAGCGAATCATCCTCCCCGACACCGCGACACTCACGTGTTACATGGTGAAACGGCTCACCCGACTGGTGGCTGAATGGGAGGTCGACGTCGAACGGATGCGCACCAACGTGGAATCGACTCACGGTGCGGTGTTCTCCCAATCGGTGTTGCTCGCTCTCGTGCAGGGAGGTATGTCACGCGACGCTGCCTACCGCATTGTTCAGGATGCCGCGCGACACTCACACGACACCAAAACCCACTTGCACGACGTACTGGCCGGTATGTCCGAAGTGACTGCCGCCGTCGACCCAGCGGAGCTTGCGAGAGCCTTCGAGTTGGGTCGTCTCGTACGACACGCAGGACGCGCTGTTGATGCAGTCGTTCAACTTGGCGCGCACTGATCGTGTCGTCACTGCCTCCACTCGAACCCGCACGCGAGGCTTTGCGACGACACGTATTGACGCATTCGCTGAAGACGGGGACCTTCACCCTCAAATCCGGGCGGGCAAGCACGTGGTTTCTGGATACGAAACAGACGGCCTGTCGTCCGGACGGCATCGTGCTGGTGGCCGACGTTGCGTTGTCCCTCATTCCACCGGAGGTCACCGCAATCGGCGGGTTGACCATGGGTGCCGATCCGGTGGCATTCGGTGTGGCGGCGATTGCCGCATCGCGCGGTCGCAGTCTGCGAAGTTTCAGCGTTCGCAAGGAGGCCAAGGATCACGGTGTGACCGGCCGCGTTGCCGGAGCACTGCAGCCCGGTGACAAGGTGGCAATCGTCGAGGACACCGTCACTCGTGGCACGTCGCTATTCGACGCAGTCGAAGTAGTACGAGCCTTCGGCGCACATCCGGTGTTCATCACGGTGATCGTCGATCGCGGTGGAACATGTGCAGAGATGGCGCGCAGCGCGAAGATTTCTTACGAGCCGATGCTCACCGCACCGCAACTCGGCTACGACTTTGGTTCGTGACCCGTTGGAACAGCGAGTAGCAGTGTCACATGACGCGCCACGCTGACGCCTTGTGGTCGGGACCGGCGTCGATCCGGTGACCCCGCGCTTTTCAGGCGCGTGCTCTGCCAACTGAGCTACCCGACCATGATTCGGTGTTGCCACCGTCTCGCGGTCCCGACGGGATTTGAACCCGCGACCTCCGGCTTGACAGGCCGGCGTGAACTCCAAACTTCACCACGGGACCAGATTCGTTTCCGAAACCGATCTTTGCACCCCCAACGGGATTCGAACCCGTGCCGCCACCTTGAAAGGGTGGTGTCCTAGGCCTCTAGACGATGGGGGCAAGGAATTTGAATTCGTTGGAAGAGCATCTGAAATCTACCAGCGCAATTCACGGGTTGCTCTGGCCACCGACGCGCTGCCACGGTCGATTATCCGAGGTATTGGAGAGCCGTGTGCAGCAGCCAGCCGAGGTAGTCGTACACCTCGCGTTGTGCGGCGGTCGGGTCATCTTCCCCCACGTCGTCTGCTTCATCTTCGCTTACGTCCAGGATGGTTCCCAGCACGAGACGCATCGCATTGATTGCCCGAACGAATTGCTCGAGATCGCCTTGATTGAACACTCGTTGTGGTGTGAGTAGCGAGAGCGTGTCGTCAATCGCTGCAACGTGGGAGTCGGCAAGGTCCGCATGGGTGAATCTCCGGTATTCCTGATTGCGCCGTTCATCATTGTGGTACGCGGTCGGAAACAGTCGTTTCATGTGAGAAGCCAGTTCGTTCTCGGACGTGGACTTGGCCCGCACGAGTTCGTGACGTAGTTCGCCGAGAAGCTGGACGAGGACGTTGCGCGAGTGATCGTCGATCGTGAGCTGCAGTCCACCCTCTGCGCGTTCGAAACTCACGCGTCGTCTCGCTGCATCGTGGCCCACAGACCGTGTTCGTGCAGGCGCTGAACGTCGACTTCGGCACGCTCACGTGTTCCGTTTGAGACGACCGCACGACCTTTCTCGTGCACGTCCAACATCAATGCGGTGGCCTTCTCGAGGCTGTAACCGAAGAGCTTCTGAAATACCCACGTCACGTATGCCATGAGATTGATCGGATCGTTCCAGACGATGACCACCCACGGCCGGTCGAGATCGACGATGTCGTCCGGCTTGACTTCAGTCACCGTTGCCATGCTTCCAGTGTGCCGAGTGGAGGTGCGGGGGTGGAAGCCTCGTAGCCTTCGTGCGCGTGGTGCTGAGTCGTCCGTTCGTTCCGTCGCGACTGGCCAAAGCGTTTTCACACGTCGGCTCTCGTCCAGCGCGTACGACGATCGGCGCATACGTGGCACTGACCAAACCGCGAATCATCGAGTTACTGCTCATCACCACGATTCCCGCGATGGTGCTGGCGAAAGGGGGCTGGCCCGACACGTGGCTCGTGGTGTGGACGGTGATCGGCGGGTCATTGGCGGCGGGTGGAGCGAATGCAATCAATATGTACATCGATCGCGATATCGACCAGTTGATGGCTCGCACTCGAAGTCGACCGTTGGTTACGGGAAAGGTCTCGCCACGTAACGCCCTGGTGTTTGCAATTGCACTCGAGGTGTTGGCATTCGTCGTGCTGGCGTTGTCGTCCAACGTACTCGCGGGAACCCTTGCCGTCTCGGCCACGTTGTTCTATGTATTCGTCTATTCCTTGTGGCTGAAGCGCACCTCTCGTCAGAACATCGTCATTGGGGGTGCAGCCGGTGCGGCACCGGTGTTGGTCGGTTGGGCCTCGGTCACTGACTCGTTGTCGTGGTCGGCGGTGGTGCTGTTCCTGGTGATCTTCCTGTGGACACCTCCGCATTTCTGGGCACTGGCGATTCGCCACGCCGATGAGTACAAGGCCGCATCCGTGCCGATGCTCCCCGTGGTGGAAACAACCGCTCGAACGGTGCGCACGATGGGGTGGTATGCCGTCGCCGTCACGGTGACTTCGTTGACGCTCATCCCGGTGAACGACATGGGTGTCATTTACGGTGTCATGTCCGCGGTGTTGGGCATCGTGTTCATCGCCCTCACGTTCGGTCTTGGAAAAGCCCCCACCATGTCTCAGGCCATGCGGGTGTTCACGTTTTCCATCACCTACCTGACGCTGTTGTTTCTTGCAGCGATGATCGACGTGCTCGTGCGCTAGTTCGCGCACGTGTTTCGTACCGCGGTGCACTCTGCGTGGCTCAATCGGTGCCGAGATATCGGTCCAAACTCGCAAACTGAGTAGCCTTGACCCGTGGTGATGACGGCTACGCAAGCGCAATCCGCGACGGGTTCGGTTGCCGTCTCGACGAGTCCCCTTGGCGCAGTTGCTCGCTGGGTGACCCTGGCAGATCACGTCCGAATTGGCATGTCGCTTGCGCTCGGCGCGGCATTGTGGCTGGCAATTGCCGCCGTGGTGGGTGTCGTGCTCGGGGTCGAGCGTTTCGATGTCGGCGCATCGGTGGTCAACGCCGATGCCCATATCCAGTTGTTCTCGGTGCATCAATTTGCATTGGTATTCGGTGTGGCCGCCCCGTTGATGCTGGGTATCGCGCTCTGGAGCGTGCCTTCCCAACTGCACGCATCGAACATCTCGCTACCACGCCTCGCGGCTTTCGGATGGTGGGCCTGGCTCGCCGGCAGCATCACGGTGTTGGTGTCGTACCTCGGGAACGGCGGTCCTGGTGGCGGCAGCGAGCGCTACGTCGAGACGTACCTGCTTGGCCTTGGCCTCGTCATGCTCGGGCTCGTTGCTCTCGCGATCTCGCTCGCCACCACCGTGCTGACACGTCGCAACGGGTTACCACTCTCGGCCATTTCTCTCGGCGCCTTCAGCGCCGTCGTCGGTGCGCTCGGAATGGTGCTGACATTGCCGGTTGCGATCGGCACCATCGTTTATCTGTGGGTCGACTACACGAATGCGCGAGTTGCGTTCGGTGGAGCCGGCCTCATCGATTCATGGCTCGGTTGGACCATGCGTGAGCCGCAGACGCTTTTGTACGTGGCGCCGGCCTTGGGAGTGCTTGGTGATGCCGCGGTTCGCACCGCCAAGTCGCGACAGCCGTTGCGAGGCGTGATGCTTACCGCAATGGGAATCGCGGCCACGGTGATCCTGAGTTCTGTTACCCAACAGGCTCACGTATTCACCGTCGGTACCTCACCGTCGGAGACACTGGCTTCCTTCGTGCCCTACGCGCTGTTCAACGTGGTGCCACTCCTTGCCCCAGTCGTGGTGATTTTGCTGTCGCTCCTGGCACTCAAGGCGGGTACGCCGTCCCTCTCAGGCGCGTTTGTTGCAGCATTCCTCGGGGTTGGAATGATCTTCACCGGGTTGGTTGGTTCCGCGGCCATGCACCTTGATGTACTCGATCTGGTAGGCACCGTCTTTGGTGAGGCAGCTCTCGTGTACGTGGTGTACGGCGCGGTACTGGCGTCCATCGGAGCAGTCGCTCTGCATGCCGGAGCCGTTACCGGCAAGGCCCTGCCGGATCTTCCCGTGACATTGTTGGCATTGCTCGGAGTAGCGGCCACCGTGCTCGCGTCACTTCCGCATTACATTGCCGGGCTGCTGGATCAACCCCGAGCGGCTGCGGTGGGTTACGACGACTCTGGCATCGTCGGCATCGCGAACATCGCAACCTCACTCGGGCATGCATTGATGCTGTTGGTGCTGATCGCATTCATTGGATTGTTCGTCTCGTCCCGTCGGTCTGCTGCGATTGCGGATCGTTATCGAGTGGAGGCTTCGGCATGACCGCCCCTGCACTGACGGCCGGCCCCGCACGCCGAACCAGCACGGTTCTCGTGGCCAGCGCGCTCGTTGCGGCAGGCGCCGCCGCGCTCATGGGTGGAATGTTGGCGATGTGGCTGCAGTTCCGCGCGAATGCGCCCACGCGTGTCGCGAGCGATGGCGTGTCGCTCATCAAGGACTGGTTGAAGAAGGACGTTGCGATTCCCGAAGTGGCATCCAACACCATGATGTTCACGTTCGTCATCGCGTGTGTCATGGCGCAATGGGCGGTGTATTCGGCGCGACGTGGCGACAAGTCGCACACCACGTTGGCACTGGCGGTCACGCTGTTCACCGGTCTGGCGATTCTGAACGCCCAAGTGGCCCTGTGGATGCAAATCGACATCGTGTTGCGTAATGATGCGTACGAAACGATGTTCTATACGGTCACCGGCACGATGTTCGCCATCGTGGCAAGCGCCATGGTGTACTCCCTGGTCGCGATGTTCCGGGTACTCGCGGGTCGTACGGGTGACCACGATGTTCTCACGGGCCACGCTCTCTATTGGTATGCCGTGTCGGGCATGTTTGCCGCGATGTGGTTCGTCGTCTACGTACAGAAGTAACCCATGTTCAAGGTCGGCTCGAAACTCTTCCTCGGTCTCACCGGCTTCGCGGCACTCACCCTTGTTGCGTACCTGATCTTCGTCGAACGTTTGGCTCTCGGCGGGGTAGCCCTCAGCGTGGTGTTTGCAGTGCTCGTCGGTCTGTCGGCAGTGATCATCATGATCAACGACGGCGACAGCGAAGTGCAGCCACGCGACGTGTCGTTGGTTCGTGCATCCATGTGGCCGCTCGTAACGGTCGTCGGGTTCGTGCTGCTCATCCTGGGTCTGGTGGTGGCTCAGGTGTACTTCATCTTCGGCATCGTGGTGGTGTTGGCGGCACTCACCGAGTGGCTCGTTCAGGCATGGAGCGAATCTGCCTCCGACGATGCAGCGCACAACGAGTCCGCCCGACGTCGACTGCTGCATCCGATCGAGTTTCCGGTCATTGCCACCCTCGGTCTCGGCGTGATCATCTTCGCCTTCTCGCGAATCATGTTGGCGATATCGAAGAGTGCCGGCGCCGTCGCGTTCATCGTGTTGTCGTCACTCGTCCTGCTCGTCGGAGCAATCGTTGCATTGCGACCCGCCCTCAAGTCGGCGCTCGTGAGCGGCATCTGCGTGGCGGGTGCGGTTGGCATCGTTGTTGGCGGAATTGCCGGACAGGGTGCCGGCCTACGCACCGAGCTTGCCGAAGCGGCGGCCGAGGGTCACTTCCTGCATCGTGAGTGTGGCGAGGAGAAGTCCAAGTACTTCGACAAGAAGGCGATGAAGACCATCTCGCTGCGCACCAACCCGGTTGCCATCGTCGAACTCCGTGGCGGAGTACTGTCCGCCATCATGACCGGCTTCAATGAACCGCAGAAGATAGTCAGCGTTCCGCGCGGCAATCCGGTGACGTTCATCTTCCGTAACTTCGATGACGCTGAGCGGCGCATGGTGGCTTCACTGGGAACCGCGATGGCGGCCGGAGCCGAAACGTCCACCGAGAAGGAGGGTCACTCGGATTCCAACGAGACGTGCACGCAGTTGATTCCCCAGGGGGCAGAGCAGGCACTCACGGTCACCTACGCCAAGCCATCAATTGCACAAGAGGATCCACTTACCCTGACGGTCCCCGGAGTGACGGGTCAAGCCATCGAAGTGGTGGTGCCGTGAATCACCGAAGCTCGAACGAAACGCCCGCTGTCGGTCGCCTTAGCGTTGCGAGGGTGAAGGCTCGCCGATTCGGTCAATGCGCACTCGTTGCCACCGGCGCGATCGCACTGCTTGGTTCCTGCGCCACCAATGCGCCACAGGACACCTGGCAGCCCAAGGGCCCCAACGCAAAGATGATCGACGATCTGCAGCAGCCGGTGTTCGCGGTGGCCGGCATCATCGGCATCATCGTGTCCGTTGCCGTTGCGTACGTGATTTGGCGATACAAGGACCGCGGACAGCCGATTCCGGAACAGACGCACGGTAAACCGGCCCTGGAGATCACCCTCACGGTGATTCCAGCGCTCATCTTGGCGGTGGTTGGCGTCTTTACGTTCCGCGTCATCTTCGATCTGGCACGAACCGACGACACTCAACTCGTCATCAACGTCACGGGTCAGCAATGGTGGTGGGAGTACGACTACCCCGTGCAGAACGAGTGGGGCATCACCCAACCCATCATTTCCTCCGGACAACTCGTGATGCCGGCGGGCACGAAGGTGCTCCTGCGCGAAACCAGTCGCGACGTCATCCATTCCTATTGGATTCCTGCGCTCAACGGCAAGCGTGATGCGGTGCCCGGGCGAATCCACACCCTTCGACTCGAGGCTGACGAGCCGGGCATCTATGCCGGTCAGTGCACCGAATTCTGTGGTCTTTCCCACGCGAACATGCGCATGGAAGCCGTTGCGCTCTCGAAGGAGGACTTCGCGAGGTGGATCGCCAACCAGCAAGCCGCGTATCAGGCGCCTGCCGAGGGCACCCTTGCCAAGGAAGGCGAAGCAGTGTTCCTCAACCAGTGTGTGCGCTGCCATCAAGTCGACGGGTTGAAGCGTCCGGACGGAACCCTGGCAATTGCTGCACCTGATGAAAACGTGTGGTCCGGTGCCGCACCGAATCTCACGAAACTGATGACTCGAAACACGTTTGCCGGAGCCATGTTCGACCTCCTGCGAGATGCGTGTCGCGACGACGTCTGGAAGGCGGACAGTGCGGAGTTCGGCGTGAAATATCTCGCCGGTGTCGACGAGGCGTGTCTCAATGTGAACGATCTTCGTGCGTGGTTGCGCAATGCGCCGGAAGTGAAACCAATGTATGCCAACCCGGCACTTCTCACCGAAACCAACGGCAAGTATCGCGGCATGCCGAATCTTGGACTCAGCGAATCCGATATCGACAAGCTCGTTGCCTACCTGCTCACGCTGAAATAGGAGATCACCATGGCCATCATCGAACGCCCTGCTCCAGGAACCACCGTTCCCGCATTGACGCCAGCAGCGCCAGCCATCACCCCTTCGCGCACGTACGGAGCCCTTCGTCGCCCGGTGGCCACCACCGGATGGAAGTCGTGGCTGTTCACCGTTGACCACAAGAAACTCGGGCTCATGTACGGCGCCACGGCATTGTTCTTCTTCATCGTCGGCGGGCTCGAAGCGGTGCTGATTCGTCTTCAGCTGGCGGCTCCCGACGGCAAGGTCCTGAATGCCGACCTGTACAACCAAATGTTCACCATGCACGCCACCACGATGGTGTTCTTGTTCGTTATGCCGATGGCGGCGGGTTTTGCGAACTACTTCGTCCCGCTCCAGATCGGTGCACGCGACGTGGCGTTCCCACGAATCAATGCCTTCGGCTTTTGGTGCCTGCTCGCCGGTGGCATCGTCGTCAACTTGGCGTGGTTCCTCGGTGGCGCTGCCGACGGCGGATGGTTCATGTACGCACCCAACTCCGGACCGGTGTTCTCGCCCAGCAAAGGCGTGGATTTCTGGACGCTTGGTTTGCAGATTGCCGGCATTGCGTCACTGACCGGCGCCATCAACCTGATCGTCACCGTGCTCAACATGCGCGCGCCGGGTATGACGCTCATGAAGATGCCGGTGTTCACGTGGATGATCACGGTCGTGCAGTTTCTCCTGCTCTTTGCAGTGCCGGTCATTACCGTCGCACTCTTTCTGCTTACGTTCCAGCGCAGTTTCGGTGCGCAATTCTTCGACGTCGCGGCTGGTGCCGACCCGTTGTTGTGGCAGCACTTGTTCTGGATCTTCGGTCACCCCGAGGTGTACATCCTGATCCTGCCGTCGTTCGGCATCATCTCGGAAGTGTTGCCGGTGTTCAGCCGTAAGCCGTTGTTCGGCTATCCGTTCGTGGTGTTCTCGGGCGCGGCAATCGGCTTCGTTGGCTGGGGTGTCTGGGCGCACCACATGTTTGCCTCGGGTTTGGGGCCGGTATCCGTGGCCGTCTTCTCACTCGCCACGATGGCCATCGCGGTTCCCACTGGTGTGAAGATCATCAACTGGACGCTCACCATGTGGGGTGGCAAGTTGGTGTTCACCACGGCGATGAAGTTTGCGATCGGTCTTGTGGTGCTCTTCACCATCGGCGGACTCTCTGGAGTCACCCACTCGGTTGCTCCGAGTGACACGCAGCAAACCGATACGTACTACATCGTGGCCCACTTCCACTACGTGCTCTTTGGTGGAGCCATCTTCGGGATCTTCTCGGGTTTCTACTATTGGTGGCCCAAGATGTTCGGCAAGATGCTGAACGAGCGTCTCGGTTCCTGGAACTTCTGGCTGATGGTGATCGGAATGAACATGACCTTCGGACCGATGCACATCCTGGGTCTGCAGGGCCAGCCGCGCCGCATGTACGTGTGGACCGAGGCCCGAGCCGGGGAAGGTTTCTTCAACCTTGGCTTCTGGAATCTCATCGCATCGATTGGCTCGCTGATCCTGACGGTGGGTATCGGACTGTTCCTCATCAACGTCGTGGTGACTGCACGGAGCAAGGTGCGTGCTCCACTCGACCCCTGGAACGCACGCAGTTTGGAATGGATGACCTCGAATCCGCCCAAGGAGCACAATTTCGACTCCATTCCCCATGTGCATCACTTGGATGAGTTCTTCCACCGTAAGTACGAGGAAGATCCGACTACGCACTCCATGCGAGAAGTTGCGAGCGCCGAGGACGTGTTGGCAGAACTCGAACGAAATGCCGACCAGCACATCCACATGCCGTCACCCTCGTACTGGCCGTTGGTGCTGGCTTGCGGAATGCCGTTCGTAGCGCTCGGAGTCATCTATTCGATTCCAGTGGCAATCGCTGGTGGACTCATCATGCTGTATGCGTTGTACGGCTGGGCATTGGAGCCATCAACTGCTCCGGAAAGCGACTTTGATGCTCCGTCAAGCAATGGTCATGCGGTAGGGGCATCACATGGCTGATACCGCAACCCACGAGGCTCACGTCACCAGCACGGGTCTTTCCAATGTGAAGCTCGGAATGTGGTTGTTCCTGGGCTCAGAGTGTCTGTTGTTCGGTGGGCTGATCTCCACGTACATGCTCTATCGCGGTCGGGTCTCCAATGGTCCGACACCCGAGCAGATCTACGACATTCCGTTCACCTCGGTGAGCAGTTTCGTGTTGCTGATGAGTTCGCTCACCATGGTGTTGGCGGTGGCTGCCGCCCACAAGAAGGATGACCGTGGGACGAATCTGTGGTTGACCGTCACCGCACTTCTCGGTGCCACCTTCGTCGGTGGTCAGGTGTACGAGTTCACGGCGTTCTACAACGAGGGTCTCGGCTTCACCACGAGTCTGTTTGGGTCCAGTTTCTACACCTTGACGGGATTCCACGGGGTACACGTGACCGTCGGCATCATCATGCTGATGGCGCTCGTCGCGATCAACAAGCGCAGCAGGGTTCCCGGCAGCAAATCCGAAACCGTGGAGATGATCGGTTTGTACTGGCACTTCGTCGACATCGTATGGATCATCATTTTCACCCTCGTCTACCTGATTCCGGTGTGATCCAATGACCACCGACACCACTCACGACACCGATTCAGCACACGGTACGGACCACGCCGTCGAGCACGGAATGTCCACTCGTGGGTACATCAACATTGCGCTCATCCTGGCGGCGATCACCGCGCTGGAGGTTTCCACGTACTACGTGGACTTCGGGCCGTTGTTCCTGCCCGCACTTCTCATCATGATGGTGGTGAAGTTCTTCATGGTGGTGAGTTACTTCATGCACCTGAAGTTCGACAACAAGCTGTTCAGTTGGCTGTTCTATGCGGGCCTATTCTTGGCAGTTGGTGTGTACGTCGCCGCTCTGGCCACGTTCCATTTTTTCCTTCGCTGACCGTGGCCGCGTGGTCGCCGATGATGATTGCTGAGTCAGCCGACCTGTTGGTTAGCCCGTGGCGATTTCAGGCGCATCCCGAAGTATGGCTGTTGGTACTGTTCGTCGTTGCTTCGTGGTGGTATGCGGTTCGTTTCATCGCACCGCACACGCCCGAGGTTCGATCCGGTTCGCCGGCGGTGACGAAGCGACAAGGCTGGCTGTTCGTATCGGCGGTTGCGACGCTGTGGCTCGCGAGCGACTGGCCGATCCACGACATCAGCGAGGAGTACCTCTACTCGGTACACATGTTCCAGCACATGGCATTGTCCTACTTCCTGCCGCTGTTGGCGGTTCTCGCAACACCGCTGTGGCTGTTTCGAGCGGTGCTCGGATCACCGCGAGCAGGTCGGGCGATTCGATGGTTGGCACAGCCCGTAATCGCCGGATTCATCTTCAACGTCGTCATCATCATCACCCACATCCCTGGGGTGGTGAATCAGAGCGTCTCTAATCCGTTGTTGCACTACTCGGTGCACGTTGCAGTGGTGCTCTCGTCATTGTTGATGTGGATCCCGATCGCCGCGCCGGATCCGTTGATGCGAATTGGTTATGGCGGTCGCATGGTGTACTTGTTCCTCATGTCGGTGATTCCAACCGTGCCTGCCGCTTGGTTGACCTTTGCCGAAGGTGCGGTGTACAAGCACTACGACATTGCGGTGCGGGTGTGGGGACTCTCGGTTACCACCGACCAACAGATTGCAGGGGCGATAATGAAGACGGGTGGGTCCATCTTCTTGTGGAGCATCATCGTGTTCCTGTGGTTCAAGCGCTTCATGGGGGGATATGGTCGGCAGCAGAGTTACCGACGAACACCCGACAAGACGCTCACCTACGACGAGGTGACGAAGGCATTCGACCGGGTTCCCGCGGCACCAGAGCCCCACCGCGACTAGGCAAAATCTCAGCCGTCGAAGCGGAACAATCGTGAAGCGATGATTGGTGCAACGATGGCCCACCCGAGCAGGTCGAGCCACACCCCACTTCCCGAGGCATAACTGAACCAAGCGTCGCTGGTTGCTCCACCAAGCGACGTGTGCATCGCCTCGGCTAGTGCACCAGAGGGAAGAATCCGCGCGATGAGGGCCATGGCATCGGGGAGTTCGTCGATTGGCACGATGATGCCACCAACGGCGAGCAACGCCAGATACAGGCCATTCTGCGCCGCCAAGTTTGCCTCCGCCCGCAAACGTCCGGCGAGTGTCAATCCAATTCCTGCAAAGGCGGAGGTGCCGAGCACGATTGCCACAATCAGTTTCCACCACGTCACTACGCCGGGCGACCATCCCATGATCGAGGCGATGACGAGCAACACGGCAATTTGTGCCACTTCGACGATTGCAACCGACATGGCCTTGGCCCAGATGAGTCGCTCGCGACCGAGCGGCGTGGCACCAAGACGTTTCAGCACATGGTACGAGCGCTCGAACCCCGTGGCTATTCCCGTGCTCACCATTGCCGTGGACATGATGGACAACGTGAGGACCGATGACACCAGTCGCGAGAGGGACACGCTGTCGGGCAACACTTGCACGTTGCCGAAGAACACGAGGATGCCAACGGGAATCACCAAGATGAGCAGTAGTTGCTCGTAGTTGCGCAACAACGTGGTGAGCTCCATCCGTGTTTGTTGGACCACCAATTTCATCTGGTGACCTCTCGAACTACGTCTTCGAGTCGACGTTGACCGGAACGAAGGTTCTCAACGGTGTCGTCCAACACCACCTCGCCCTGATGGAGCACCACCGCATGTCGTGCAACCCGCTCCGCTTCATCGAGATCATGGGTTGCGAGAACCACGCAGCAACCCTTGGCGGTCAACTCGGCGATGATGCCACGAATCATGTCGCGTCCATCCAGATCGACTCCCGCGGTTGGCTCATCGAGGAACGCGATATCGGGGTCGGCCGCGAGAGCGAGGGCCAAGGAGAATCGTTGTCGCTCGCCACCCGAGAGACGACGCCATGTGGAGGATGCTCGATGTTGCAACCCCACCTGCTCAAGGACGCGTCGCGGTTCGACTCCACGGTCGTACAGGCGGCAGTAGTGACGAACGAGGGGAAACACACGTGCACTCGGTGCGATACCGCCATCCTGCAGCATGACGCCGATGCGGGCACGTGAGGCGTTGTCGATTTCCGCGATGTCCTTACCCAATACCCGAAGCGAGCCACTGGTTGCCTTTCGCAATCCTTCGCAGGCCTCCAGCGTGGAGGTTTTTCCCGCGCCATTGCGCCCCAATATGGCGGTGACCTCACCGTGGCGCGCTTCAAACGACGCGGACCGTACCGCAGTGATGTCACCGTAGCGAATGACGAGGTCACGAACGGCAAGCGCGGTGTTGTTGATCGGCGTACTCACTACGAACACAGTAGACATCAAACTCGGTATACGAGGTACAGCACTAGCCTTGGCGAGCGTGATAGATGTCCGGTTGTTGCGAACACAACCCGACCTCGTGCGTAATGCCCTGCAGCGGCGCGCCAAACCCGAGGTGCTGGAACAACTGGATCACGCCATCCGACTCGATGTACGCCTTCGTGACATCGTGACCGAACGGGACGCGGCTCGTGCACGCATCAACGATTTGTCGAAGGAGGTCGGCGCATTGCGCCGTGAGAAGAAGGATGCCGAAACACTGATGTCGGAGAGTCGCGCCCTTGGTGATCGCGAGAAGGCGCTCGACGAGGAGTATGCCCAGGTGGAGGCGGTGTTGCGGGACGTACTGCTGCGCATTCCGAACATGCCACACCCCGAGGTAACGGACGGCACCAACAGCGACGACAACGTGGTCGCCCGTGGACCGTTGCAGATGCCAGAAACATTTGCCGACCATCAGCGGGTACCGCACTGGGAAACGGGTCATGCCCTCGGCATCCTCGACTCCGAGCGTGCAGTAAAAATTTCCGGTGCCATGTTTACGATGCAACGTGGTCTCGGTGCCACCCTCGCACGCGCCTTGTGCCAATATGCGTTGGATCGGAATGCCGACGCCTTCGAGGAGATTCGTCCTCCGTCGTTGGTTTCCAGTGCCACGTTGACGGCAACCGGCCAGCTACCGAAGTTTGCGGATGACGCCTACAACATCGGTCGTGACGACCTGTGGTGTATCCCCACCGCCGAAGCGCCGCTCACCTCACTTCATGCCGGGGAGATCCTGGACGAGTCGAACCTCCCCGTTCGCTTGATGGCGTTTTCCCCGTGCTTTCGGCGGGAGGCGGGATCGGCGGGGCGGGACACCCGTGGAATGTTGCGCAGTCACGAGTTCGACAAGGTGGAAATTCTGGCGCTGACAACGCCGGAGAGTGCGCCAGCGATGTTGGAGGAATTCATCGAACGAGTGACGAGCACCATTGCATCGCTGGGGATGCCGTATCGCCTGCTGGAGATTTGCACCGGAGATCTCGGCCAAAGCCATCACCGCAGTATCGACGTCGAGGTGTATGCGCCGGGCTGTGATCAGTGGTTGGAGGTGAGTTCCATCAGCTGGTTCAGCGACTACCAGGCCCGACGGGGTGACATTCGTTTCCGTCGCGACGGCAAAAAAGGCACTGAATTCGTGCACACGTTGAATGCTTCCGCCCTCGCAGTACCGCGGGTCTGGGCGGCGATCCTGGAGAATTTCCGGAATGCCGATGGTTCGGTCACCGTACCGAAGGCGTTGCACCCGTACATGCGTGGCGCGACCCTGATTCCCGTACCGACAGCCACCGCACGATGACGCTGCGCGATCGCAGGGTGCAATACGAAACGGCCGGACTCGACCGTTCGGAGTTGTCACCCGATCCTGTTCGTCAGTTCACGACGTGGTACGAACAGGCTGCGGCAGCCGGAGTTGCCGAGCCGAATGCTTTCTCCTTGTCGACGATCGATTTTCGGGGTGCACCAAATGGTCGGATCGTGTTGGCGCGCGGGGTGGATGATCGTGGGGTTGCGTTCTACACCAACTACTCGAGTACCAAGAGTCGCGAGATTGCGGCGTCGATGATGGCCTCCGGTACGTTCGCGTGGTTGGACCTGCATCGCCAAGTGCGGTTTCGCGGTGATGTCGTGCAGATGAGCGGAGCGGCGAGCGACGAATACTTCGCCTCACGACCCCGTGAGTCGCAGCTTGGTGCATGGGCGTCGCCACAGTCGGAGGTCATCGCCGATCGTTCCGTGCTTGAACAACGGTTGTCGGACGCTCGCCGTCGTTTCGGTGACGGTCCAGTCCAACGTCCGCCGGGATGGGGTGGCTGGTTGATCGTGCCGTCGGAATGGGAGTTCTGGCAGGGCCGTCCGAGTCGATTGCACGACCGGTTTCGTTATACGCGTTCAGATGCTGGTTGGGTGATCGAGCGGCTTGCGCCCTGACGTTGTGGGGCGCCAGGTGCGCGCCGACTCCGCAAGCGCAGCAATGAGTGCACTGGTATGGGGCGTGGGGTGAGGACCTTCCCAGTCCCACCACAAAGGACTGGTACCGCGTACGCGGGGTGGGAGTTCGAGTTGCACGCCACCCATCGGCGGCACGTTCACCGGATTGTGCGGGTGGAGTCCCCGTAGTTCCTTGGGAATCTTGTCGAGGTCATCCTCCACCCCGTACGCCGGCAGGGCTCGTCGAAGGTGGACGGACGTGTGTGCGGCGAGTTGTCGATTGGTTCCACCCAACAACATCGTGGTAAAGAGCCCGCGGCGTCCGAATCCGTGCACGGTGATGACGACATCAACGTGTGCGAGGAAGGATGCGAGAGCGTCCGATTGTTCCGCAGTGAAGCGATGAGAGGGCACGTGTTGGCGCAACCCTGCCGGCTGGTGCACTCCGTAGTACGAAGAATTCGAGTCGAGTGCGGCTTGACGCGCAATGAGGTCGGTTCGTTCTTCCAGTGAGCCGCCATGAAACGCCATGAAGCCGAAACTGCCGCGCAACTCCACGACCTCTTCGACTCCGGGCTGGGCCAACAGATATGCCAGATTCATGGTCATCGATTCGTGCTGCGACGACGAGTGATGAGAGCCGCCGCCAAGATGACGAGTCCACTTGTAACGGTGACTGACACTGCACCGATATCGGACAGGTTGTTGACAATCGTGGTTTGCCAGTTACCGAAGGTTTGCAGGACGCCACCTTGGTCGGTGCGTTCGGTGATGGCGACGTACCAATACCAGGTGAGATACACACCGGTGATCAGGATCAATCCACTCGAGACGTGTGACACCACCGACATGACCCCCCTGCCCGCGCGAACGAGTGCCGTTTTGGCGAATGCCAACGACGTGGTGAGTGCCATCACGAACAAGGCCATCCCTGCCCCGTACATCACCACGCTGAACACCCCGGAAAGCACTCCATTGCGGGAGAAACTGCCGAGAATCGCCGTGGTGAGCAGTCCGATGGTGCACCCGATGGAGGCAACGGCATACACCATGCCGAACATGAACATGCCGCCGATGCGGCTACGTCGGGTGTCACCGTTGAACACCGGAATCCACAATCGAGGTCGCCAGCCGGACAACATCCGTACACCCATGACGATGAGAACGAGGCCCACCACCAGTGCGGGGTACTTGGCATTGAGTTCGATCCAGTTGGTGAAGAGTCGTGAAACGGCCCCCACGAGGAGGAACACCACGAGGAAGCCTGCCGATACCGACGAGCCGACCGATAGCGACCGTCGTACGCGGGTCGTCGCATCGGCATCATCGGCGACACTCAGATACGACACGAGATAAGCGGGAAGCAATACGAATCCGCACGGGTTCACTGCGGCCAGGATGCCGAGGAGGAGTGAGTAGGTGAAACTCCCCTCGATGAAGGCAATCACGTGGGAAACACCTCGTTGATCGCCAGGCTCAATGTTTCGGCAGTGACCTCGCCGGTGAGTTGGCGTCGAACGACACCACCGGCATCGATGAGTAGGGTCACCGGTGCAGTTGCGACGTTCATCGCGCTGGTGAGAGTTCCATCACGATCGAAGAAATTGTCGAACGTCGCGTTGTAGCGAGCTAGGAACGAACGGGCGGATTCGGTGGTATCGCTGATGTTCACGCCGATGAATCGAATGTGATCGAATTTCGCATCCGCCGCAACCAGTACGGGGAATTCACGACGACACGGCTCGCAAGTCGAGAACCAGAAATTGACGACGAGCGGCGTCCCGAGCCACGTGTTGGTCGCAACGCGGTTGGCATCGTCATCCAATAATTCCACCGATGCAAGAACGCGGCCCTCCGATACCTTGTTGAGGGCGATGCTTCCAGCGGTGGTGTCGAGCAGGTACTCGTCCTCCTCGCCGTCGGAAAGAATCCAGCCACCGCCGAGCGCAATGACAAGTGCAAGTGACAGTGAGGCGACAAAGAGCGGTCGACGCATGCGCACGAAGCGAGGCTACCGACGAGCAACATCTTCGGTAGCGTCGTCGACGTGTCGCGCATGCAAAAAGTGTCACCTCCGTCACCGTTTCCCACAGTGGGTCGAACGTACGAAGCCACGCGTCGCGTCCGTCTCGGTGACGTGACACCGAAGGGTCGTCTGCGACTGGATGCGACGGCTCGATATTTGCAGGACATCGCGACGGATGATGCTCTTGACGGAAACTACGACGATCCACACGGTTGGGTGGTACGACGAACCGAAATGTGGGTGCATCACTTTCCCAAGTACCTCGATGACCTCGTACTTACGACGTGGTGTGGTGGAGTGGGTTCCCATTGGGCAGAGCGACGAACACGAATCACCATCGCCGGCGAGACAGGATCCCCACCTGCAATGGAGACGGCAGCCTTGTGGGTTCGAGTCGATCTCAAGACGCTGAAACCACTGCAATTATCGGATCACTTTCGAGAGCTCATCGGGCAGTCGGCGGCTGGACGCAAGATATCCGCACGTTTGTTGGTGGGTCGTGATTTGCCCACCAACTCCATGTCGGTACCGCGGACACATGTTTCCCTGCGCTTCAGTGATTTTGATGCCGTCGGGCATTTGAACAACGCCGTCTATTGGGAGTCCCTCGAGGAGTATCTGGCGAATCATCGTGATCGACGTGCCCCGCTCCATGCAACGGTGGAGCATCATCGCTCGGTGGAACAAGGAGCCTTGCTCACCGTTGCAACGTACGAATTGGGTGATCGTGCCGTGCTACACCTGCGGGATGGTGAAGAAACGGCATCGCTGATCCAGCTGGTATCCGACTAGTGCTGCGCCACTGGTTCGCGGTACCAAGTGCCATGAACTCGATTCTGTTCTTCGTTGGTTGGTGTGCCGGATGGGTTTGTTTCGTCGGCGCTGCGCGTCGAGGAGGTACCCGTCGATACACAGCCCGATCCCCCGGTGATTCGTCACGTCGCGATCCCGTGAGTGTGGTGGTTCCGTGTCGAAACGAAGAACGCAACGTACCAGAGCTACTCGGTTCGCTGCAACGGTCACTTCGATCCGCCGACCAAGTCATCGTCGTCGACGACAACTCCATCGATGCAACCTCGCGCGTCGCCGAAGAGTGTGGAGCAACGGTGATTCATGTTGGATTGCTACCCGATGGCTGGGCAGGAAAGCCCTACGCATGTTGGTTGGGTGCACGGCACGGAACGCACGAGACGATCATTTTCATCGACGCCGACGTTCGTATAGGACCGAACGCAATCGATGACATCGTGAACGTACTTGATGAATACCCCACGGCAGTGGTGAGTGTGATGCCATGGCATCACACAGGAACGCTGGTGGAGCGACTGAGCATGATGTTCAACGTCGTCTCATCCCTGGTGGGGGGCATTCAGACGCGTCGTGGCACCCGTCGAGTGGCGTACGGGCCGTTCATGGCCGTGCGGCGCGACGTGTACATGTCGGTGGGCGGTCATGCCAATGAGCAAGTCCGCCGTGCGGTGGTGGAGGATCTTGCCATTGCCCGGACGATGCCCGAATCGGTCGCCCTGCTTGGGCGTGAAAAAGAGGTGGAGTATCGGATGTATCCCCACGGCTGGAACCAACTGCTGGAGGGCTGGACGAAGAACACCGCGCTCGGTGCGGTATCGGTTCCGCGTTGGTCGGCGATCGGCACCATCGTGTGGGTTGCATCGCTGTGCGGCGGTGTCGTGACGTCACCGTGGTTCTATGTGCTCTCGGTAGGGCAGATGTGGATGTTTTCCCGGCGAGTCGGCAACTTTGGCCCGATCAGCGTCCTTTTGTACCCGGTGCACGCGATGGTATTTGTTGGTGTCGCACTTCGCAGTGCGGTTCGCTCAGCCCTCTTCGGCAGCGTTACCTGGCGAGGCCGAAGCATCGACACGAGGTGACGGAGTGAAGAACGTCGACCGATAGAACGCCAGTTCCTTCACGCTCTCGCGAATGTCGTTGAGTGCACGATGCGCGCCGGTTTTGGTCGGTCGTGAGATGGAGGTAGTTGGGTACCAGCGCTTGGCGAGTTCCTTCACGCTCGAGACATCGACACTTCGATAATGCAGGTAGTTCTCGATGTCCGGTAAATACTTCGCCAAGAATCGACGGTCGGTGCCGATGGAGTTCCCGCACAAGGGAACGGATCTCGCGTTTGGTACGTGCTGCTTGATGAAGGAGAGGGTGGCGGTACCCGCTTCTTCCAGCGTGGTTCTCGAGGCACGAATCGCCTCCAACAGCCCGGATTCCGTATGCATGGTGACGACGACGGGATCCATGGCTGCGAGCACCTCGTCGGGTTGATGGATGACGAGATCGGGACCCTCCGCGACGACGTTGAGCTCGTCGTCAGTGATGAGAGAGGCGATTTCAACGATGACATCCACCGTGGGATCCAGCCCCGTCATCTCCAAATCCATCCAAACGAGCACCTTCCAACCCTACGGCGGGCGTCGTATCGTCGTGGGGTGGCTTCCTCCTTGATCGTTCCGATTCGGCTGTTGGATTCCGACCTACCGTTGCCCACCAAGGCCCATCGGGATGATGCCGGACTCGACCTCCATGCACGTGTCGATGCGCACCTGGCGGCAGCTGGCGGTCGGATGCTCGTTCCTACGGGTGTTGCTGTCGCAATTCCCGTCGGGTACATGGGGATGGTGGTGCCACGTAGCGGTCTCGCGCTGAAGCACGGGATTTCCTTGGTGAACACTCCGGGCATCATCGATGCCGCATATCGCGGTGAGCTTCAGGTGGTCATGATCAACCATGATCCGACGACCGACTATCAGGTGAAGCGTGGCGACCGTATCGCACAGCTGATCGTGCAGGCGATAGCTGACGTGGAGTGGTCCGTGGTGTCAGAGCTCGACGACAACGATCGTGGGGGAGGATTTGGTCACAGCGGTCGTTGAGCCTCAACCCGGCTGGTGACTGCTGATTACACCATCACTCTCCAACTGGGCGATGGTGTCATCGTCCACGTTCAACAACCTGCGCAGAATCTCGGCGTTGTCCTCCCCTCGGTATTTGGGTACGCCACGGATTCGCACATCGGCATCGCTGAACTTCCACGGGCTTTGCGGAATACGTACGACGCCCCCGGCACGATCCGAAACCTCGGCGATTACCCCGCGCTGTCGCGCCCAGTCCGTCTTTGCGACATCGGCAACACTGCGTAGGCGACCGGTGGCCAGGTGATGTTCGGCAAAGATTCGCTCGATTTCGTCTGCGTTGGCCACCGTCGTCGCCCATGCTTGAAGAATCTCTTCAAGTTCATCGAGATGCCGGAGGCGTGACGCCACGTCGACGAAGCGCGGGTCGGCCTCGAGGTCACCGCGCCCCATTGCGGCGCAGAACCATCCGAAGTTCGTCTTGGATGCAGGGTGTCCGCTCACCACCACGATGCTGCCGTCGCGCGTGGTGAGCACCGGATAGTCGGCCGGCTGAAACGACCGAATCCAGTCGGCAGGGACCTCACCTTCCCACAACTGGTCGTGCGCATGCTCGTTGACGTACAGCAACGTCTCCGCCATGGAGATGTCGAGGAACTGGCCGCGTCCCGTTCTTTCGCGTTGGAGGAGTGCGGCAAGAATTCCTGCAGCAGCCTCCATCCCGGTGTACACATCGCCGTGGCTGAATGGGTCGTTGGCGTAGTCGCCGTCGCGTACATCGCCTTGATGCTTCGTGAGTCCCGTCTCTGCATTCACCACTGGGGCATATGCACGACGATCGACCCATGGACCGGTGGCGCCGTAGCCGCTGATCGAGGCATAGACGAGGCGTGGATTTCGTGCGGACAACTCTTCGTATCCGAGTCCCAGACGTTCCATGACCCCGGGTCGAAAATTCTCGATCACCACATCACTGATGTCGGCCAATCGGCGGGCGATGTCCACGGCACGTGGATGAGTGAAATCCAACGAGATGTTCGACTTCCCGACGTTCTGCTGGATGAAGTACGTAGCAAGTGAGTTCAGGCGCGGTTGTCCGAAACGAGTGAGATCACCTTCGGGTGGCTCGATCTTGATTACCTCCGCGCCGAGGTCACACAACATCCTGGCGGCATGTGGTCCGGCGAGCACCCGCGTGAAGTCGAGAACACGAAGTGCTTCGAGCGGTCGAGTCATCACCCCACCTCAGCTGAGGCGAACACCGAGCGTGCGCAGCGCCAACGAGGCATAGAGCGAGATGCCGGTTTTCATCGCGTGTTCGTCGAACATCACCCGGTTGGAGTGATTCGGTGCTGCGGTCGCCGGATTGATCCCCTCGGGTGTTCCCCCCAAGAACAACATGGCTCCCGGCAGTTTGTCGAGTACGTACGAGAAATCCTCGGCTCCCATCACTGGGTTGGGGAGTCGAACCGACTTGTCCGCACCCACCAACGCATCGGCAATCTCCAGACCGAACGAGGCATTCGGCGCGTGGTTGACGGTAACGGGGTAGCCGATCTTCACGTCCACGTCCGCCGACATTTCGTGGGTATTGGCGATGCCTTCGGCGACCCGGCGCAAGCCATCGTGCACCTTGTTTCGGGTACTTTCACTCACCGCGCGAATGGTGCCATTGATGTACGCGGTTTCGGGAATGACGTTGGACGTGGTACCGGTATGAATCTGGGTCACCGTAACCACGGCGGGATCGAACACCGGAATACGACGGGTAATCAACGTCTGAAGTGCCTGAACGATTTCGCAAGCAACTGGAATTGGATCACGGGCCCGGAATGGTTCGGAAGCGTGCCCACCCTTGCCGTTGACGACGATCTCAAAGGTGTCCGACGACGCCATGATGGGCCCACCCTTGCCGGTTACCCACCCGGCAGGTATCGAGGTGGTGATGTGAAGCGCATATGCAGCCGCAATCGGTGATTCGGTGCCGTCGGCGAGCGGGGATACGTCGAGCAGGCCCTCCTCGAGCATGAACTTGGCACCGTGGTGCCCTTCTTCTCCAGGTTGAAACATGAACAGCACGCGTCCCGGTAAGTCGTCCTTGCGAGCCGATAGCAGGCGGGCCGCGGTGGCGAGCATGGCGGTGTGAGTGTCGTGTCCGCACGCATGCATCATGTTGTCGTTACGAGACGAGAAGTCGAGACCCGTATCCTCGGGCATCGGAAGGGCGTCCATATCGCCACGGAGCATCACGGTGGGGCCGGGTTTGCCTCCGGTAAGCAGTGCGGCGATCCCACTCGTGGTGTTGTGCAGGGTGATGTCCAGCGGCAGATCATCGAGGGATTCCAGGACTGCGTCACGCGTGTTCGGCAGATGATTGCCCACTTCGGGCCATTCGTGCAAGCGCCGGCGCAGAGCGACCGCACCTTCATACAAATCGTCAACGTGTTCCGAGAGTTCGTGAGCGGTGCCGTGAACGTCACGAGCAGCGAGTGTTTGGGTGTTCTCTGCCATGGACTCATCGTAGGTCGCAGCCTTGCGTCTACGCTGGGGTTCAACACATGTCGCTTCTGGTCGTTGAGTTCACCGTGGAACCGTTCGTGGAAGGGCAACCAGGTCCTCACGTCACCAACGCCGTTGCAGCAGTGGAGCAACACGGCGTGAAGGTGGACTTCGGTCCGTTCGGCTCCACCTTCACGGCGACGGAAGCGGTAACGCCCACCGTCGTCGCCGATATGATGCGCGCCGCCTATGCACATGGCGCCACGTTCGTGAGCGTCAGCGTCGCTCGGCAATCGGCGTCATGACGTCGCGCCACCCACTGCTCGATACGGTGCAGCCACTTCTCACCGCACTCGGAGCATCGATCGTGCAAACGAACGAAATGAACAAGGCGGACGTACCACTGGTGTGGGAGGGCAAGGTAGTAGCGGGTGTTCGGCTTCCCGCCCTCCACGGTGCGATGGAACGACTCATCGAGTCGGTGGAAAAAGAACTCGGGGCAAAGTTGGTGCTGTTGTCTCGTGCGGAGAAGCAACGTGCGATTCGATTGTTGGACGAGCGGGGTGCGTTCATCCTGCGTCGTGCCGTCGAGGACGTCGCCGACGCCATGGGCGTTTCCCGTATCACGGTGTACAACTACCTGAATTCACTCCACCGGTAGGGAACCACGCTTCGCGCGGTGCTGCGACCTACAGTTTGCGCAGGAATACGTCGGTGACACGGTGATCGGCACCCTTCTCGATGACGAGTGAGGCACGACCTTTGGTCGGCGCAATGTTCTCGCGCAGGTTGCGACCGTTGATGGATTGCCAAATCTGACGGGCAAGTGCGTCGGCCTGAGTGTCGTCGAGTTCGGCAAAGTGTCGGAAGAAACTCTCCGGATCCTGAAATACCGTGCGCCGCAGGGCGTGGAAGCGTTCGACGAACCACGACTCGACGAGGGCTTCGTCGGCGTCGAGGTAGATGGAGAAGTCGAAGTAGTCGCTGACGAACTCGTTTGCACTGGAGTCGACCTGCAGCACGTTGAGCCCCTCAAGAATGAGGATGTCGGGCTGATGCACGATCTCACGTCGGTCGGGGAGGATGTCGTAGATGACGTGGCTATACACGGGTACGGCAACTTCCGGCTCTCCACTCTTCACGGCACGTAGGAAGTCGAGTAGCAGTCGCGTGTCGTAGCTCTCGGGGAAACCCTTGCGATCCATGATTCCGCGGGCTTCCAACTCGGTGTTCGGAAACAGGAATCCATCGGTGGTAACGAGCTCCACGCGTGGGTGCTCCGGCCAACGTGACAACAGTGCCTGGAGAAGTCGAGCAAGCGTGCTTTTGCCGACAGCAACGCTGCCCGCTATACCGATGATGTACGGAAGTTTCGGCGCGATCGTGCCGAGGAAGGTGGCAGAGACACGGTGCAGGTTCTGCGTGGCAGAAACGTAGAGATTGAGCAATCGGGTGAGTGGCAGATAGATCGCGGTTACTTCGTCGAGGTCAATTTGGTCGTTGATGCCGCGGAGAGCTTCCAGATCCTTTTCGCGAATCGTGAGCGGCGTTTGGGCGCGCAGAGTGGCCCACTCCTCTCGATCGAAGCGCTCGAAGCGCGGAACGTCACCCCCGTCAATCACGCAGGCGTAACGCTATGCGACACGTTCGAGAATCGCTCATCGCAATTCGAAATCAGCGTTCGAGGGGCGATTGCGCCGAGACGGCGCCCGGAGCAGTGAGCACCTCCACGCCATCGTCGGTAACCAACACCGTGTGCTCGAACTGTGCGGTTCGTTTGCCGTCGATGGTGACCGCGGTCCACTCGTCATCCCACATACGATGCTTGTCTGATCCGAGGGTGATCATCGGCTCGATGGTAAAGGTCATGCCGGGTCGCATGAGCATGTTGTTGCGTGGTTCGTAGTAGTGGAGAATCTGGATGTCGGTGTGGAATTGTTCCCCGATGCCGTGACCGATGAACGCCTTCACGACGCCGTAGCGGTGCTTCTTTGCGTGTGATTCGATGGCTCGACCGATGTCCGAGAGTGGCGCATTCGGTTTCACTGCCGCGATGCCGAGCCACGTGCATTCCTCGGTCACGTTGATGAGCTGGCGGTCCTCGTCGCTGATGTGCCCAACCGCAAAGGTGGCGTTCGTATCGCCGTGAACTCCGTCGAGATAGCAGGTGACGTCCAGGTTGACGATGTCGCCGTCCTCCAATTCGCGGGAGTCGGGTATGCCGTGACAGATCACCTCGTTCACACTCGTGCACACGCTCTTGGGAAAGTGCTGATAGTTGAGCGGGCTCGGGTAAGCGCCCCGAGCGATGCACAACTCGTGCACGTAAACATCGATCTCCTCGGTGGTGATGCCCGGCCTCACCATCTCCCCGGCGAGACGGAGCACTTCGGCGGCAGTTGCTCCCGCGCGACGCATGCGGGCGATGACATCCGGGGACTTTACGGGCGACTCCGGGCGGCGCTTCACCTGGCCGGTGAGCGCATACGGGGGTTTTGCGATGTTGTCGGGAACGCTACGCATGGGGCTCACGACGCCCTTCAGCACCCGTCCCTCGAGGGGTTTGTGGCAGCGCTTGTACTTCCGGCCACTTCCACACCAGCACTGGTCGTTGGCAAGTGGCAACGTCTTGGGCGGTTGTGGTGTGGATCGCACGCCCTCAGGCTATGGGATTACTAGATGAAGCGAAGTTTTCGTGCTGCGACGGCGGTCATGCGCAACAGCATGAGACCGTGGCGAAAACGAGAGATGTTCGTGGAACCGTACACACGTTCCTTGTAGTGGACCGGGACGTCACGAATCTTGAGATGGAGTCGAGCCGCTCCGAAGAGCAGATCAAAGTCACCGAATGGATCGAAGTCGCCGAAGTGCGAGCGTTGGTCGGCGATTCGTCGATAGTCATTCGACCACAACGCCTTTGTTCCGCAGAGCGTGTCACGCACCGGTTGGCCAAGCAGGTAGGAAAACGCGATGCCAAACAACCTGTTTCCGATCAGATTGAGGAATTGCATTGCCTGTTTCTCCATGGGGTATACCAGGCGTGATCCGTTCGCAAACTCGCAGCGGTTTTCTCGCAGCAGCCGGATGAAGCGAGGTAATTCCTCAGGCGGAACCGAGAGGTCCGCATCGAGGATGATGAGGATGTCGCCGGTTGCCTTGGCGAATCCGAGCCGCACTGCATCACCTTTTCCGATGCCAGTTTGCTTGTAGGCACTCACCAGTGACCCAGATGGATTCAAGGTGCCAATCGCTTTCTCGATTGCGCCCCATGTGTCATCTCGTGAACCACCTTCAACGAAGATCAATTCCTGACGCTCGGACAACTTCGGGACACGCTGCACAAGGGATGCGATGTTTCCCTCTTCGTTTCGTGCGGCAACGATGACACTCACCGATGGTGAGGTCGAGCGGGTGCCAGGCAGCGGGCGTGCGACGATGACGTTGTACACGCAGAGGTGGCGGACGATGGGCAGTGGCGAGAGCCATTTATTGATGAATGAGCCGAGAAGTGGTATCGGAAGAGGCAGGAGTATCGCACTTCGACGTTCCACGACCTCAAATCCTGTTTGTTCCAGCAAATTTTCGGTTTCCTGTGGAGGTATCCAGTTCTCCTGATGTGCTTCGGCTCCGGTGAGCGAACGCATCAGCCGTACGATCGGGCGCCACAAGCGGTTGTACGAAACGGAAATCAAGCGGGTTGTCGGGCTCCATATTTCACTCACGCCTTCCAGCGCGTGGTACACGTCATCAACACGGCTTAGGGTGCCGAGGAGTACCACTGCTTGCGTGTCGTGCCGAGCGGCACTGACGAGTTCCGTGTGAAGATCTGCTGCAGCGGCAAGCCCCGAACCGGAAACGGGAATCACGACCTGATCATCACATTGATCGGGGGTTGATCCGGCGACGAGAACCCGTCGAGTCGAGGTTCCTGTGGTGGCATCGACCACCCGCGTGAGTTCTCGTTGGAGGCATCGTCGCAAAAATGTCATATCTTTACCAATCCAAAGACATGAAAGAAACGGAGGTGGTCGAACCACCCTCCGCGTCGTTCCTCCCAGGACAAGAGATGTTCAAGCAATGCGCCGCTCACCGGGGTTCGCCGAGATACGCCGCCGGACAACAGGAAGCTGGGGCCGATATGACGTCGGTATTCCGTCAACGTGAATCGATCGCCCCATTGACGGTTGAATTGAGCACGATCTCGTCGCAGCATCATGAAACTGAGGGCTTGGTTTGAGTCCCATGGGTCGGTGGAAGTAAACGACCAGCCTGCAGCACGTGTATCCCAGCGTTCCTGATGCAAAAAACGGTAGACGAATCTGGCAAGAAGTCCCCAATACGGGTCGAAGACGGCGATGGTACCCCCTTTGCGAAGCACCCGATGCGCCTCACCGAGGAATGTTTCGATGTCAGGAAGGTGGTGCCACGTGTCCTTGAGAATGAGTGCATCAAGCGACTGATCCTGAAATGGCAGGAGTGCCGCACTAGCGCGAAGGTCGAGGTTCTTGGAGGGCGATACATCGGAATGCCACCAACCATGCCCCGAGAGTTGTGCAAGACCTAGCCCGGAGCCGATTTCTACGATCCGGTCAGGATGAACCTGATTGCCGACCACGGTAGAAAGTTGCCCGTATGCGCAGCGATAAAGCGCGGCTAGATACTCATCATCGGCAA
>JAFMFM010000053.1 GCA_017856115.1 Actinomycetota bacterium
CGCCGGCGCACTCGAGCGCTCAACGACGACGCTGGAGATGATCGGGCGCCGGCATGGCCACACCCGCGCCATCGGGTTCTGGTGAACCGAAAAGCGTATGAATCGGCACGACACCACCCCAATACGGCAGGTCGTAGTCGTCTGTCGGATCCTCCTTCGGAGGACCGGTTCGAATCTTCGCGGTTGCGCCGTCGAGCGAGAGTCGCCACACCGCGGTTTGTCGAACTTCCGGTCGACTCGGTGGTCGGGCATTGCCCACGCGGCCTGGTAGCAGGAAGTTGCTCAACACCAGCAGCGCACGCTCCCGTTCCTCGTCACGCAGCACTTCGGGCACACCGACGACCACGACACTGCGATAGTTCATTGATGAATTGAACAGCGATCTCGCAACGACCAATCCGTCGAGCAGGGTGACTGTTACACAGATCGGACCGGGTGTTCGCATAAGCCGACTGGCAACCGAGCCATGGATGAGAATGCCATCCCCATCCAGCGCATACGCCATGGGAATCACCACGGGAAGGCCCTGGGCGTCGATGATTCCAACGTGCGCGACGAGCCCCTCGGCAAGGATTGCCCGAATCACCCCACGGTCGGAACTTCCCCGTTCGGGGTGCCGAGAGACTTCTCCCATGACGTCCCAAGGTTAGTCGCCGATTAGCGTCGGCGACGTCGCAATGTCGTCTCCAACTCCGGCAACATCCACGAAGCAAGCATACCGGGTACTCGCCCTTACCTCCATTGCCGTGTTCCTCGTCTCGCTCGATCTCTCCATCGTCGTGGTCGCAAAGCGCACCATCGACGAAGATCTCGGCGGTGGAAGTCTGCTCACGTGGGTGTTTTCCGCATACGCAATCGCATACGCGGCGGCGCTCCTCACTGCGGGTCGATTCGCCGACGTGTTCGGTCGCAAGCGAAGTTTTCTCCGGGGCGTGCTGTGGTTCAGCTTCGGATCGCTGTTGTGTGGCCTGGCCCCGACCACGTGGTTTCTCGTGATCGCACGCATCGTGCAGGCGTTCGGTGGAGCACAGTTGTCGCCGGCGTCGCTCGCCCTGGTGCTACCGGAGTTTCCGGTGGAGAAACGAACCCAAGCAATCGCCATCTGGGGAGCAACCGGCGGACTTGCAGCGGCACTAGGACCGTCGATTGGTGGAATACTCGTGGACACGCTCGGCTGGCGATGGCTGTTCTTCGTCAACATCCCATTCACCCTTCTCACGGTGTTTTTCGGTCGACGAATCTTGCGCGAGTCGAAGGATCCGAATGCACAGCGAAAGGTCGACTATCCGAGTGCCGCCCTCGGATTCTCGGGCGTCGCTCTGGTGGTACTCGGAATCTCCCAAAGCGAGGTGTGGGGATGGCTCGACTCCGGCACGATCGGGGCACTCGGCGCCGGCATCCTGCTCTGCTTTGCATTTGCGCTGCGATGTCATCGGGCGGAGTTCCCGATCCTCGATCTGAAGTTGTTCCGTTTGCGTTTCGTTCTTGCCGCAAACGTTGCCGGCGTGTTGTTCAGCATGGGGTTCATCGGCATGTGGCTCCTGAACACCTTCTGGTTGCAGGCCGTATGGGGCTACAGCGTTGCGATATCGGGGCTTGCAACCATGCCCGGACCGACGAGTGCGGCATTCATTGCGCCCTTCGCCGGTCGCTACGCGAACCGACTCGGCCACTCACGGGTGTTGTTCGCGGGTGCCATGCTTCTTGCTGTCGGAACGTTCGGTCTCAATGCCACCATTCCCGACAATCCGGCGTACCTCACGCGTTACTTGCCGTGGATGCTCGTTACCGGTATCGGGGTTGGCTTGAGTATCTCCACACTCTCGAGCTCGGCTACGGCATTCCTCAAGCCCACGCAATTCGCCATGGGCTCTGCACTCAACAACACGTTTCGTCAGGTGGGTACCGCGCTCGGCGCGGCGCTCTCGCTGGCCATCGCTGCCCCAGCTCTGGCACGGGTGGAGACGGCCCGCCGTTCGGGAGCGTCCGTGCTCGACGTTTCGAAGACCGAAATCCATGGTGCCTGGCTGATGAACGCCTTCATCTACGTGGCGGCTGGAACCGCAATGGTTGCCATCTTCAAGCGACCCACCGAATCACAAATGACTGACGCGCGCGGCTGACCGCGCCCCGCGCATCCACCGCCGGACGTACGGCTCGCTAGTCGCGGTTGCTCATCCGTCGCCCGAGAATCGCCGACACCAGGCTGATGATGACACCGGCACCGAATGCCGGCCAGAAGCCCCCGACATCGAGGGCGTCGCTCAGACTGCCCACCCACATGAGCATCCATGCATTCACGACGATGCTGAAGATTCCCAGCGTCAAGATGAGTGCGGGAAACGCCACTACACGAATGATGTTTCCGACGACGGCATTCGCCAAACCAAAGAGCGCCGCAACCCAGAGGTGATTCCACACACCATCGGCGATACTCACGCCACCGATCAATACGTCCGACAGCCACACGGCCAGGGTCAGGATGATCCACCGACCGATGAGGTTCACGGCGTCACCTCGGGTTCCGATTGCCAACGAGGTTCACGGCGTCACCCCCGGTTCTCGTCGCCACCGTCGGATTGATTGACGACTACTGGCGTGGCAACGAAGAGCGGAATTCGACGAGACGTCTTCTCTTTGTACTGCGCATACGGCGGAAACACCGACACACCGCGCTCCCACCAGGTGTCATACTCTGCTCCCTCAATCAGTCGCACGGTGACGAAGAACGGCTCGGGCCCGTCCTGGATGGTGACCTCGGTGGGGTGTGCGACCAGGTTGTGATACCACGCCGGATGTTTCGGCGCGCCGCCATACGAGGCGACGAGCGCGTACTCACCGTTGTGTTCAACTCGCATCAGCGCAATCTTGCGCACGCTGCCCGATGCAGCACCACGCATCGACACGATGATGACCGGAATCCCGGTATCGCGCAGTGTGCCGGCTTCGCGACCTCCGGTGCGCTCGTAGGTCTCCACCTGGTCTCGCACCCATTGCATGGTGCTGGGAACGTACGTGCCGTCAAGCTGTGGCATGCATGAAGTCTGTCAGGTGAACGTCCGAGGTCTCAGCGCTTCTCGGCTTGAGTCAGTGCGTTGCGCAGCATCCCGGGAAAGATGATGGCGTGAAAAGGAATGAGCACCCACCAGTACAGACGTCCCGCAAGACCGCGCGGGCGAAAGATGGCACGTTGCACCACATGGGTACGAACGCCATGGTCGTCCGTGCCGATATCGCTCCCGGCGTGAGCGTCACTCAGCCGAAATTCCAGCCACGCTTGGCCCGGCACCCGCATCTCGGCACGCAACAAGAGTGTTTCTCCATTTTTTACGTCGGCAATCCGCCAGAAATCAAGTGGGTCGCCGACCCGCAGCACGTGTTGATCTCGCCGGCCACGGCGCATACCGACGCCTCCGAACACCGAGTCGATCCGCCCGCGCAGACGCCAGAGCCACTCGAATCCGTACCAACCCGTACTCCCGCCAAGCGACGACAGCACGCTCCACACCTGTTCTTTCGTTGCCGAGGTGGTCTGCTCACGTTCGTCGACGAACAACGTTCCGCCCGTCCACGCGGGGTCGGTGACGGCGACATCCCATGCCACCCACGGTCGTGATGCATCGGTCCAGCGGGTTGGCGCATTGGTGCGCTCGATCGCCCGCTTGACGGCTTGATCGAACGTGAGCAGTCCACCGGGTGGTGGCGGCAGCACGTTGAGCACCGACTTCTTCGGATCGACCACCACCTTGTTGATGAGCGAGTCGATGAGGGGTCGTGCAATCGACGCAGGAACCGGGGTGACGAGCCCCACCCACATGCTGGAGACTCGAGGAGTCAACAGCGGCACCCGCACGATGATGCGCCGTCGAAGACCCGCAGCTTTTGCATACCGGGCCATCATGTTGCGGTACGTGAGGGTTTCTGCTCCACCAACATCGAATACTCCCCGCACGTGCTCTGGTGCGCGGGCGGCCGCCACCAGGAAATGCAGCATGTTGACGATGGCGATTGGCTGGGTTGGGTTGTCGACCCAGCGTGGCGTCACCATCGCGGGGAGATGTTCGGTGAGGTAACGGAGCATCTCGAACGACGCCGAACCGCTTCCGATGATGATGCCCGCCCGGAGTTCGATGACCGGTACGCCGGTGCTGGCCAGAACCTTGCCCACCGAGCGCCGCGACTCCAGGTGCTTGCTCAAGTTTTCGTCGTTGGCGATTCCCCCCAAGTACACGATGCGTTTGACTCCGGCCCGTGCCGCCGCTTCGGCAAACGTGCGGGCCATCGCCGACTCGAGATCGTCGAACTTGGCCCCCGTGCTGATGGAGTGCAACAGATAGAACGCCACATCCACTCCGGCGAGCGCCGCGTCGAGCGCAGATCGGTTCATCGCGTCGCCTTCCATCACGTCGACTTGACCGAACCATGGAGTGTTCGCCACTTTTGCCGCCGACCGAACCAGCACTCGCACGGCGAAACCCTCTTCGACGAGGAGTGGCGCAAGGCGACCACCCACGTAACCCGTGGCTCCCGTTACGAGCACATTCATGGGTGTGACGCTATGCGAGAGGTCTCACCAATCACATGCTTGGGTACGCTCGTCACGATGAAGGCGCACGATGACTCCGTCCACCACCAGGTGGCGCAGCGACTTCACGAGTCGGGCCTCAAATACACCGCCGGTCGCCGACAATTGGTCGATCTACTCCTGCAACATGGACGTCCAGCCAGCGTGCCCGAGTTGTTGAAGAAACGCCCTCGCCTCACGCAGAGCTCTATGTACCGCAACTTGGCCGACCTGGAGCAGATGGAAATCATCCACAAGGTGTCGGGCAACGACGACCATGCCCGATATGAATTGACCGAGGAGTTCATCGGTCACCATCACCATCTGATCTGCGTTCGCTGCGGCGACATCGACGATTTCGTGGTCACCGCGTCGACCGAGCGGGCATTGGATGGCGCACTCGTCCAAGCCGCGCGTGCGGCCAAGTTCACGGTCTCGGGACATCGGCTCGATGCACTAGGTCTTTGCGCGCGTTGCAAGCGCTAGCTGGTTGTCGATTACCTACTACACCTAGCCTCGATGTGGTGAACACCCGTCGCCCGTACGCCTACATTGCCGGACCACTCTTCGACGAAGGTGAACGCTGGTTCATCGAGGGTCTCGAAGCCCGTGTGGCGGCCCTCGGATTCGACACATTCCTCCCGCACCGTGACAATCCGCCCAAGACCGAGCACAACGTGCGCACGATCTTCGACAACGACAAGGGCGCCATCGACCGATGCGACGTGATCGTGGCCAACTTGAATGGCATCACCACCGACGATGGCACCGCATGGGAACTCGGCTATGCGTTCGCCTCGGGTAAGTACGGCATCGGATTGTTCACCGACTGGCGCGCACGATTTCCCGCCCGTCTCGAAGTGGTCAATCTGATGATGCAATGTTCACTGAACGTGATGGCTCGCTCGATTGACGAGGTCGAGTCAGCCCTCACTCATTGGCGCAACGCTGGTCGCTCACCTACGCAACACTGATTGCTCACCCGACACGGAAGGTGGCTGACGTATACGTGCCGACTGCGGTGCCATCAGGTGATAGGGCGACCACGGTGACGAACCACGTCCCGGAGATCAATCGCTGGTAGTTGGCTCGCACGACACCCGCCGATGCCCCCATGGCGATCGAGCGGGTGATGGATCCACCGTTCTGCCGACTGAGCACCACCGAGTACCGGGCCACCGCGCGATTCGCCGTCGTTCCCTGGTGGGCAATCGCCACCACGACTGCTTTGGCCCGTCGCACGCCGATTCGCATCGAACATGCGAACTGGCTCAGTGGTAACGAAGAATTTGCGACGTCAATCGTGTTGGCAAGTCGACCACCGATGGAGGCTGCCACACAGCCCTGGGTTGCAGACGGTGCCGTGGTGGTCGTCGTTACGGCAGTGGCCGATGCGACGACCACGGTCAGGCTTGACGTTGCATAGTTCGTGCCATCGGTTGCGGTCACCACATGGGTGGCTTGGGTCGCCACCGCCGTCGGAGTACCCGACACCACGCCGGTGGACGCGTTGATCGTGAGACCCGCCGGCAACGCCGGGGAGACGGAGAACGTCTTCGTTCCCGTCACGGTGCTGGCAGTGAATGCAGAAGTTGCGGTAATCGCTCGTCCGACGACCGCCGAGATCGTTTGACTGGCGGGAGTCATCGCCGGAACTGCGGCGATCGTGAGTCGCATCGTTGCCACCGCGTAGTTGGTTCCATCGGCTGCGGTTACCACGTACGTGGTGGCTGCTTTGGCCTCCGTGGGCGTCCCCGAGAGCACTCCGGTGGCGGAATTGAACGTGAGACCCGCCGGTAATGCCGGGGCAATCGAGAAGTACTTCACCCCGAGCCCGGTGTCGGTATACGCGGTCGTGGCGGTGATTGCCGCACCAACGCGACCGGTCACGGTTTGGGTACCGGGCGTCAGCGTGGCCGTTCCGGAGATCGAGATGGTGATGGTTGCGGTGGCAGAGGTCGTGCCGTCGGACGCGGTCACCGTGTAATTCGCAGCCACGCTTGCCTCCGTGGGCGTACCCGACACCACTCCGGTCGCCGTGTTGATCGACAGTCCACCCGGAAGTGACGGGTTGATGACGAACACCTTCGTGCCGCTGATGCCAGTTGAAGTGAACGCGGTGGTGGCGGTTATTGCCGTGCCCACGACACCGCTCACCGACTGTGCTGCCGGAGTAATTTGTGCGTTTGCCGACGCGGTGCCGGACCCAACTTGTACGGCGATCAGGGACGCGAGCAGCGTGCTCACCAGAAAGATTCGCTTCATACGTGGTTCTCCTTTTGTGCAGCGGGACGCCTCACGCTTTAGAGCAGCGGGACACGTGACGCACGAAACCGTACCGAACCTCCACTGTCGGAATGCGACAATCACGCCGATGACGAACGTTTGTAACGAGGCTGTGACATAAACTCGACAAAACCATGCAGTTCGCCGATGTTCGACTTCTCAGTTTTGATTGTTATGGAACACTCATCGACTGGGAGTCGGGAATCACGGACACAGTGCGTGAACTCGCGGCAGAACACGGTGTCCACCCAACCGAATCACAAATTCTTTCGTTGTTCGCATCACACGAAACGCTCGTTCAAGATGCAAACCCATCGTGGACCTATCCCGTGATACTCGCCGAGACGTGGCGACGCATGGCCACGAGCTTGAACCTTCCAGATTCATCGACAGACTCCGAACGATGCGAGCGAGACGCCCATGCATTCGCATCGTCGGTGCCCAAATGGCCGGCTTTCACTGACAGCCATGAAGCACTGGTCGATCTCAAACGAAGGTGCAAACTGGTGATTCTCTCCAACGTTGACAACGCGAGTTTCGCCGGATCCAATGCGCGTCTTGGTGTCACGTTTGATGCGATACTCACCGCACAGGACATTGGTTCCTACAAGCCCGACCTCAACAACTTTCATGTGCTCTTGCAACATGCTCGAACGACGGGAATCACGCCCGAGCAGCATCTTCATGTGGCACAGAGCCTCTACCACGACCACGTTCCTGCCCAGGCTGTCGGACTCAAGACCGTGTGGATCAATCGATACGGATTGAAGCGGGCTGCGGCCGGCACTTCCACCGCGACGGCTGCTGCGGGTGCAACGCCCGCGGCAGCTCCGGTGACCCCACACTGGGAGTTTCCCACCTTGCGCGCATTCGCCGACGCATTGCTTGCCTCATAATCACGCGACTGCGTCAAACCCATCACTCGAATCATCTTCAGTGTGATGTCTGGCGC
>JAFMFM010000021.1 GCA_017856115.1 Actinomycetota bacterium
GCTGCGAGTCGACCGACTCGCACGGTTGCCGAGCTACCGCGCACCGCGCGCCTACGCTGGCGGACACATGGCTGCGCCGAAATCCAAGTTGCCGCGACTCTCTCCGTCACGCATCAACACCTTCCTCGGCTGTGCGATGAAGTACCGGTTCCAATACGTGGAGTCGGTGCCCGGACTTCCGAGTGAAGCGATGGTTCGCGGATCGTTCGTCCATCGCGTGCTGGAGCTCCTGCTCGGTCGCGAACCTGACCGGCGCACGATCGACGCGTCACGGGAAGATTTCGATGCCGCCAAACGGGAGTTCCTCGTTCGGGACGACTTCCGCCTGCTGTTGCTCGACTCGGGCGACGAGGCGGCGTTCTGGGATTCCTCCCGCGAGTGTCTCCGTGCCTACTACCGAATCGAGCGTCCGACGGAGGCGAACATCGTCGAACTCGAGAAATGGGTCACCACCCCGCTTGGTGATTTCGAGATCGGTGGCTTCATCGATCGCCTCGAGCGTGATACCCAAGGTCTCATCGTGAGCGACTACAAGACCAGCCGACCCAAGCCCGCACATTATTCCACCGACAACTTCCGACAACTCACGTACTACGCACTCATGTGCGAAACCCAATTGAAGGAAACCCCTCATTCGGTTCGGGTGTACTACCTCGGCGGCGGCAAAGATGAATTCGCTCGAGACGCCCGCGTGGTATCGCAGGCCGTCACGCCAACCACGCTGAGCGAGGTTCGGGACACCGCTCGACGCGTGTTCGCGAGCATCGCCAGCGCCGAGTCCTCCGGAGAGTTCTCGACGAACGTCACCAAGTTGTGCGAATGGTGCGACTTCAAAGAGTGGTGTCCTGCGCACGGCGGCGACGCGAACCGCGCACGTGAAGAAGGTACCGCGCGTGTCAACCTTCGCCGCAGAGAGGCCGGGTTACCCATCTCGTCATGAATTCGTTCCTTACCCGAATCGACCGACTCGACGAGCAAATGGATGGCTACTTCGAGCCCGTCCGCAACTCACGGCTTCTGGTCTATGTGTTCAATACCGCGAGTGCCGTGGGTGACTTCGGCGCCATCTGGCACGTCATTGGCATCGTCGGCGCGCTCAATGGCATCCTCACATGGCCCCAGGCCGTCGCACTCGCCCTCCTCATGGGTGCCGAGAGTCTGTTGCTCAACCAGGGCATCAAGCGACTGTTCCGGCGCGAACGTCCGACCGCGGCGGGCGACGACCGATTCACCGTACGCCGACCACTCACCAGCAGTTTCCCCAGCGGTCATGCGTCATCCGCCTTCTTTGCTGCGGTGGTTCTCAGCGGCTGGGTGGGCGCGACCCTGACCTTCGTCATCTTCGTCGTTGCAGTCATCATCGCATTGAGCCGAGTGGTGGTTCGAATTCACCACGTGAGCGACATCCTCGTAGGCTCGGTCGTCGGCGCTCTGCTCGGCACCATCGCCGTGCAGTTCACCGCAACCATCACGTGACCACCAGCCCCGCTCCCGACGCCTCGCTCCCGCGCTTCGACTCGCGCATGTCCGACGCGGAAGGGCTCATGTGGCGCTTGGAGAAGGACCCGTATCTTGCCTCCACGTTCGGCAACGTCACCATCCTCGATCGCCCGCTCAACTTCTCGTTGTTCCGTGAGCGACTCGTGCGGGCGACCGTTGCCGTGCCGAGACTTCGTCAGAAGGTGCGCCCGAGCCCCGCGGCACTCGGCGCTCCTCGGTGGATCGACGATGCGGATTTCAACATCGACTACCACGTGCGCCGGGTCTCGCTCCCCGAACCGGGTTCTGTCCGCCAGTTGCTCGATCTCGCCACGTTGATCGTCAACGATCCATTCGAGCGAACCAGGCCACTCTGGCAATTCACCGTCGTGGACGGCCTCGCGGGTGGGCGGGGCGCGCTCATCGTCAAACTGCATCACACCGTGGCCGATGGCGAGGGCAGCGTCATGCTGTCGCTTCAGTTCATCGATCTGGCACGCAATGTTCCGTTGCCACCACCACTACCGGTGCCGGCACAACCAGAGCCGTCGATGACCGACGATGACGAACCCGCCGACCTGCTGCGCTCGTCGGTGAGCGATGCACTGCGCGTGCCGATCGGCTTGTTGAAACAGGTGCGAGACGTGCTTGCCGATCCGACCCGCCTACCGTCGCTGGCCACGCAGGCCAACGATTCGTTGCGCGGACTCGTCGCGCAGATGGGCGAGGTCGATTCCGCTCGGTCACCGCTGTGGAAGAAGCGCTCACTGCAGCGTCGGCTGGAAACCGTACGAGTCCCCTACCGGGAGTTGCTCGAAGCAAGCCGTGCGCTCGGGGGCAAGCTCAACACCGCATTCGTCACCGCGGTCGCCGATGGCGCCGGCGCCTACCACCGTGAACTCGGCGCGCCGGTGGAATCGTTGCGAACGTCCATCGCGGTGAGCACACGAACCGAAGCCTCAGGCAGCAATGCCTTCTCCCTCGCCAAACTGCTCGTTCCCACCGGCGACATGCCAATTACTGAACGGTTTGCGGCCGTTCATGAGGCACTCACTCAGGCACGCGAAGGCGCCAAGAGTGCGAGTCTCGATACGCTCGCATCGCTCGCCACCACCCTGCCCACATCCGTTCTCACCCGGATTGCGCGCACGCAGAGTCAATCCATCGACTTCGCCACGTCGAACGTGCGCAGCGGAGGCGTGCCGCTGTACATCGCCGGCGGCCTCATCCTGGAGAACTACCCGGTCGGACCACTCGGTGGCGTCGCATTCAACGCGACGCTCCTGTCGTACAACCACTCGCTCGACATCGGCATTCATGTCGACACCGAAGCCGTGGAACGACCCGAGTTGTTGCGCGATCACATCGAGCGTGCGCTGAACAGGCTGATCCATGCAGCGGCACCTCGGGTTCAGGCGGCAGCACGGGCCGCGTCGGCCGGTGCTGCGAGTGGTGCTACTTCGCGACCGAAGTGGTGGGCTCGGCTTTTTCGCTGAGCAACTGACGGACGTCCAGCAGAAGATCCGCAACTTCCGTGGTGGTCACCAACTGGCGCTGGCCGATTTCGGACAGCGCTTTGTCGATCACTTCGATCGCCTCGGCGAGGACGACCAAATCGTGTGACGCGGTGCGCTGAATGGTCTCGGTCATCGGTGCAGTTTCCTTCCGTGGGTCTTGTGCGAGAGGCTATCTCTGACTTTCCCCATGATGATGGATACGCACGACCGACGTAACATCGTGCTGTGAATTTCGCCGGTGCCGTCGCCGTTGTCACGGGCGCTGGAGGTGGAATCGGTTCGGCACTTGGTGAACGATTTCACGACGCCGGTGCCACGGTGGTGCTCAGTGACCGATCGGAGTCCAGCGTGCAGGCCGTCGCGGACCGATTGAACGGCAGGCGCGCGAACTCCGCGTACGTCGTGGTTGCCGACGTGTCGCTGGAAGAAGAGAACGAGCGCCTGGTGCATGAGGCACGCCAGCGTGCAGGCACGATCGACGTGTTCTTTGCCAACGCCGGCGTGGGAATGGGAACCGACCTCTCGTCGAGCGAAGTCGATTGGACCACATCATTCGATGTCAACGTGCATGCCCACCGTTGGGCCGCCAAGTACCTACTGCCCGAATGGCTGGCCGCCGGGCGCGGATACTTCGCCAGCACGGCGAGTGCGGCGGGAGTGCTCGCGCAGATCGGTTCGGCGCCCTATTCGGTCACCAAACATGCAGCAGTTGCATTCGCCGAGTGGTTGTCGATCACCTATGGCTCGCGTGGCATCACGGTGAGTTGCCTATGCCCGCAGGGTGTGAACACCGCGATGTTGCGAGGGGGTGACCGACCCGGAATCGACTCCAACGCGGGAAACGTGGTGCGGGCCGCCGGCGTGGTGCTCGAACCGTCCGAGGTAGCCGACATCGTGCACGACGCGATGGTTGCGGAGCGGTTCTTCATCTATCCCCACTCGGAGGTAGCCGATTACGTGAAGGTGAAGGCCAACGAACACGAGCGCTGGTTGGGTGGGATGCGCAAACTGCAGAAGCGTGTCTTTGGAATCTGAGCCCCGACAATTCCCCTAGAGATGCTTGGTTGCTTCGGCGAGCTCCCGCCATTGCTGCATCGGTAGTGCCGCAGCATCCGCGTCCAACACCTGGATGCTCACATGCGAAGCGCCGGCATCGAAGTGCGCCTTCACCCGTGTCACGGCATCGTCGATCGTTCCCCACGCCACGATGGCGTCCACCATCCGATCGCTGGGAGGGTTGTTCTTGTCACCGATATCGGCGTCGGTGTAGCCGAGTCGACGCAGATTGTTCGCGTAGTTCGGCAGGCGTATGTAGGTGGCCATGTGTTTGCGCGCTACATCACGTGCCTTGATCGGATCGGTTTCCAGGAGCACCGCTTGTTCAGGCGCGAGAAGTGGTCCGTCACCCAGGATGTCGCGTGCAACCTTGGTGTGTTCCGGTGGAACGAAGTACGGATGCGCTCCGAGTCCACGTTCGGCGGACAATGCCAACATTCGCGGCCCCAGTGCGGCCAGCACTCGGCGCGGCGTGGTTGAAGGTGCGGCGGCGGCGAACAGGCCGTTGTCCATCTGGTCGAGATACTCCACCATCGAGGAATACGGTTTCTCGTAGGTGCTCTTGTGCAACTTCGTTGCCATGTGCTCGTGGCTCGCGCCGATACCCAGGGTGAAGCGATCACCGAATGCCTCTGCGAGCGTTCGCCATCCTGCCTGCATGGTGATGGCCGATCGCGCATACATGGATGCGATTCCCGTTGCGACACCGATCCGTTCGGTTCCCGACAACAAGAGCGCACAGGATGCGAACGGCTCACGACCCACGGCCTCGGGCACCCAGATACAGCCGTACCCGAGTTCCTCCAGCTCGTGGGCAGCCTCCTGGGCTCTGCTCATCGGCTGAAGATCCAAGGCAAACGTCCAGACGCCGACGCGACCGAGACCGTGATGATTGTGTGACGTAGAAGCCATGGCACCACCGTAGTTCCATCGGTGCACACAGGAGACCGATGAACCTTCTTCGATGGTGCCTCGCGGCGCTCGCGGTTGCCGGATGCACGACCACGGAGATGACCGGGCCGACTCAGACGAGCATCATCACCACCGCCGTGGTCGATGAAGTAATCGACGGTGACACGATCCGTCTCAGGATCGGTCCGATTACCGAGACGGTGCGTTTGCTTGCCATCGATACGCCCGAGACCAAGCACCCGACGAAGAAGGTGGAGTGTTTCGGTCCGCAAGCCAGTGCGTTTCTCGCCGACCTTCTCGCATCGAGCCCCACCGTGCGAATCGAACGTGACACCGAAGCCCGCGACGTCTACGGACGTCTGCTGTTGTACGTGTTCCTCCGGACCAGACACGGCGAGGTATTCATCAATCGGGAGCTGGTGCTACGTGGTTTCGCTCGCCCGCTGAACATCGAACCCAACTCGCGATATCGCCATCTGATGGTGACAGCGGCGTTCGATGCACGACGGCATGCGCGAGGGCTGTGGAAGTACTGCAAGTAGCGTCACAGCGTGGTCTCCTCCACTCACGGTTCGCTCAACGAGGCGATCGGTTATCCCGGTGATGCAAAGTTGGTCGTGCTGAGCTGCGACGACCTGGGGGCGTTTCACGCATCCAATCAGGGTGTCCTCAGCGCACTGCACGAGGGTTCCGCAACGTGCGCATCGCTGATGGTGCCGGCACCCTGGGCTCGCCACGCCGTGCAGCACCTGCGTGCCGAAGACGACATCGGTGTGCACATCACCCTGGTGTCGGAGCATGCCGCATACCGATGGGGCCCGCTGACCTACGCCCCGTCATTGCAATCGGGCGACGGCGGATTTCCTTCCACGCTGGACGACTTGTGGGAGCATGCCGACCCTGAGGAAGTGCGTCGTGAGTGTCGCGCCCAGGTGGAGCGCGCGATGCAGTGGGGAGTCGACGTGACGCACCTTGCACCGCATCTCACTGCGATAACGCTCCGACCCGAGTTCTTCGGTGTGTATCTCGATGTCGCAGTCGAGTACCGACTTCCCATTCGATTGCCCTCATCCATCTCCGCGAACGACGCTGGCTTCGATTTTCGACGACTCGCCCGGGACGCCGGGGTGTACTTCCCCGACCACTTCGACCACGACTGGTCGTCTGGAAGCCGAACTCGGGTACTCAACGCGATCGATGCCCTCCAGAGCGGAGTCACCGAGATTCACGTTCAGCCCGTGGTGGATTCGCCCGAGATTCGTGCCATCGGTGACGCAAGCCAGGGATGGATCGACGACCTCGCGTTCGTCACCGGCAACGAACTCCGCGACGCACTTCGCGCGGCGGGTGCAACGCTGATCGGCTACCGCCGAATCAGGGACGCGATGCGAGCCGCTTCAACACGGCGCTGACTTCACCCGAGCGCAACAGTTCAAAGAGCGATCCCGAACTCCCGGTCGCCTTCAACTTGCCCTGCATGTACAACGATGTCGGGTCACCCAGGGCATCGGCAGCCCCGACGGTGATCACCAGGGCCGCGTCGTTCGAACCCTCGATGACCTCATCCTTCTTGCCGAACACCACGCGGTACTGAACGCCGGTCATAATGCCGAGTGCTGCAGGGGGTTCATGATTGCCGGGCCGTACTGCGAATTCCCGCGAACAGATCGTCCTCGAGTTCGCCGGCCGAACGAGACGTCGGTATCAAGGTTCGCGCCAGCACCCAGTCCTCGTAGGGGTACACCTCGGCCAGTTCGTCGTCACTCAGACCGAACCAGAACGGTTCGGATTCGTCCACCTGGGTCTTGTGCGCACGAAGTGCGCCCGAGCGAGCCCAGAGAAAATCGCCGATTCGTAGCCGGGTGGTGATGCGGTCGTCCAGATCCGGTCGCTCGAACCATTTCTCGTCGAACGGCGACGAGCCGCGCAGTCGCAAGAGAGCTTCGTGCACTGCCGTGAGCCGCGCACGTGACCACACCGAGTAGTACATCTTCAGGGGTTGCCACGGTGTGCCCGCCTGCGGATACCACTCCTCGTCGCCAGCGCGGTCGAACGCCAGAACGCTGATGTCGTGCACCTTCAGGTGGTCGGGATGCGGGTATCCACGCTGGTCGTCACCGTAGGTGATGATCACCTGCGGACGATGCTCACGAATGAGTTTCACCAGCCGTCCGGTGGCTTCATCGATGTCGGCCATGTGGAAGCATTCCGGGTTCGAGTTCGTGGGTGAGTCGGCCATTCCGGAGTCGCGGTATCCGAGCATCTCCACTCGCGAAAAACCGATCACCTCCGCGGACGCCGCCAATTCGTGCGGACGCATGGCTGCGAGCAGCTTCTTGGTGGCAGCCTCGTCCAATCCGTGGAACGGTTGGCCCGATTCCTTCAAGGCCGGATTGTTGAGATCCCCCTCCTCCCCGCCGGTGCAGCACACCAGAACGGTGTGCACACCCTCGCGTGAGTACTTCGCCAGCGTCGGCGCACCCTTGGATGCCTCATCGTCGGGGTGCGCATGGACCGTCAACAGGCTCAATGGTTCGTTCATCCGCTGTCGCACCCTAGTGGTCTCCACCTCCTACTCTCGTAGGCGATGTGGGTGAAACGTGTTCGCACGACGTCGGTACGACGCCCATGGCGTTCGACGGTGTTCGCATCCACGGCAATGCTGTCGCTCGTGGCGCTCACGGGTTGTTCTCGTGATGGTCGTACGCTCGCCCCGGCGCTCCCAGAGCAGACGGAATCCATAGCGATTGCGCCAGTCGATACGGCAGCTTCATTGGAACCGAGCGAGAACTTCGCCGTGAGCGGACCGTGGACGGAGGGCGCCGATATCGACCTCGCCTACACGTGCTACGGCCGAAGTGTCTCACCTCCCCTGCAGATCACGGGACAACCTGCTGGAACGGTCTCACTCGCCGTGCTGTTGCACGACGTCGAAACACCCGAACGACTGCTCTGGACGATGGCCAATCTTTCGAGTGGCACCGTCGCCATCGGAGAAGGTGCGACGCCACCCGACGTGGTTATTGCCACGAACAGTGACGGCAATGCCGGCTACGCCGCCCCATGTCCTGCGAGCGGCGAACGACGCCAGTACCTACTCACCGTCTTTGCGCTCGACAATCTGGTGGAGACGGGTGCGCTGATCAATACCGATGGCACCATCGATGCCGAGGCGCTCCTCACCGAGATAGAGATGGGTACATTCGATCTTGCCGAGAGCACGTTTTACGTGCAGGCCCCCTGAGCGGATACCACGCACGTTCCCGCATCTGCGCGCCGAAACCTGAGATACTTGGCGTATCGATCGCGCACTCGCCCAGCTACCCATCGCCCTGTGCGAAGTGGATGCCGATGGCCGTCTGACCTCCGCAAACGACGCCTTTCGTGCACTCGCGTTGGGTGGTGCTCCGCTCACGCACGGTGTTGCCCCATGGTCGCACGCAGTGCCCGCGATTCGCGCCGAGATGGAGGCGCGTTGGCTCGCGGCCCGTTCTCAGAATGCCACGTTCACCGCGACGTTCACGGTGAGTTCGCTGGACGGAAGCGAAACGGTCATCGCACTCTCCGTCGCACCGGTTCGCGAAACCTCGGGAGGAGCACGACGATACGTGGGAACGGCCCAGGACATCACCACCGTGGCGAGCCAGGATCGCCTGAACGAGCAACTCGTCGGCGCACTCGATGCAGCGAGGGATGCCATCGTCGTCTACGACGCCAGCATGCGGCTGGTGTTCGCCAATCGCGGGGCCACCGAGGTGCTGGGGATCGCCGATACTCCGAACCACGACAATGAAGCAGCAACCACGTTCTTCGATGCGGTGCGCAACCAGGTACCCCGCGACCTGTTGACCGGCACCACCCACAACTCCTGGACCGGTGAACTCGGACATCGGAGCCCCGACGGTTTCATGCGTACGTTGCTCCTCACCCTGCACGTGGTTCGAGGTGTCGACTCCACGGTCGATCACTACTCGGTGATCGCAAGAGACGTCACCGAACACAAGCAACTGCAATCCGAACTGCAGCGACAAGCCACCCACGATGAACTAACGGGACTCCCCAATCGAACGCTCTTCTTGCGACGAGTTGCCGAGGCGCTCGATCGAAGTCGCACCTTGCGCAGGGGCGTCACGGTGATGTTCCTCGACTTCGATGGCCTCAAGCACGTGAACGACACCATCGGCCATCGCTTCGGCGATCAACTCATCGTGAGCGTCGGAAAACGGCTGGTGAATGCGACTCGTCCGTCCGACGTCGTCGCACGTTTGAGCGGCGACGAATTCGCCGTTCTGGCCGAGGGTGTCGGTGACGAATCGCTGGCGCTGGAGATCGCCGAACGCTTGCGCGCCAGCGTTACGGGTCAGCACGTGATCCATGGTGTCGAAGTAACGTCCGGCGCGAGCGTTGGTGTCGCCATCGCGTCGGCCGCACTACTCGACGAGCAATCGCCGAGTGACGCGGCCCTCACACTTCTGGTGAACTCCGATACCGCCATGTACCGGGCCAAACAACGCGGTAAGGGGCGGTGCGAAATCTACAGCGAAGCCATGCGTACCGAGGCTCGCGATCGCCTCGCATTGGCGTCACAACTCGAGCGCGCCCTGGCAGGGAACGAACTGACGGTGGCGTACCAGCCGATCGTCTCCCTGCACACGGGTCGTGTCGTGGCAATCGAGGCGTTGTTGCGCTGGAATCATCCGCAACGCGGACTGCTGACGCCGCCGGAATTTCTCGAGGTGGCGGAAGAAACCGGGGCCATCGGCCCCATCGGCGACTGGGTGATCGCGCAGTCGGCTGAAACCTTCCGCGATCTGCTGGCCGACGGCACCCTCGAACGAACCACGACCGTGCACATCAACGTTTCGCCTCGCCAGTTGAGCGACGCGGGTTTCGTCGAACGCACGACCCACACGCTGGATGCCGCCGATCTCGGCCTGCGTCACCTGGTGTTGGAGTTCACGGAGTCGACGGCACTCGCCGGCAATGCCGCCATCACCCGAAGCCTCAATGCGCTGGCGCGCCTCGACGCCAGACTCTCGATCGACGACTTCGGTACCGGCTACTCGTCCCTCGCGCACTTACGCGACTTTCGTGCCGCTCAACTCAAGTTGGACGGTACGTTCATTCGCAACATCGGCCGCGAGAGCACCGACGACCCCGTGGTGCGGTCCATCGTCCAACTCGCACACTCCCTCGACATGTCGGTGGTTGCCGAATGGGTACAGTCGGCCGAACAACTGCAGCGACTCCGACTGCTCGGTTGTGATCACGCCCAAGGAAATTACGTGTGCGAGCCCACCACGCCAGCGGGTATCCGTGAGTTCGTCGATGCCATCGCAAGCGACGGCATCCAACGGGCTCGTCACTCGGGTGGTACCGGCGCCGGACCGTTGCCCGAGTAGAACGCCAGCACGGGTCCCGCCGAGTCCGCCAGGCGCAACACCGAGTTTCCGCGAACCGTGTCGCCGTAGGTATCCAGCGAAAACCTGCGCAACTGGCCGGCGGCTGCCGGTCGCATGGTGCGCGCAAACTCGAGCAGGTCGAGTCGTTCGTCGACGAGGAGGGCGGAGGTGGCTCCACGCATTACGGTGCCGGCACGGAATGGATCGCTCAAGGTCCGGTTGACCGCGGTTTGCATGAGCAGCGCCATGAACAAGCGTTGACGTTTACCGCGACCGATGTCGGAAGTTCCGTCCACCTTCCATTGACCATCTCTCTTTTCCTCGAAGTACCTGCTGCGGGCGTATGCGAGTGACTCCACTCCGTCGAGGTTCTTGCAGCCGGGCTTGATGTACAAACCGGTGTTCCGGTCGCGCGTGGGGTATTCCACGCATACCGTCACTCCACCGACGGCATCCACCAGTTGCTTGAAGCCCTGGAAGTCGATCTCCAGATAATGGTGGATGGGAATACCGAGGGCGCGATTCAAGGTACGCACCACCACCGCAGCACCCTCGCGATACGCAACGTTGACACGCTCGGTGTTGTCCGAGTCGCCGATGGTTACCCAGAGATCTCGCGGAATCGACAACAGTGAGATGACGCCCGTGGATTTCTCCACGTTCACCACGATCAACGTGTCGCTTCGCCGACCCTGCACGTCGGCCTCGCCGCCGACGTTGGCGAAATCAGGGTCGTTGGGGTCCGCACCGGCGCGAGAGTCGGAACCCACCACCAGATAGTTGACGAAACGATCATCCGCCGGACTGAGCACCGAGGTGAGGGAGAGTTCACGACGAACATCGACCAGTCCTCGATCGAGCTCCCTACCCACTCCCACGAAGCCCGCGATGGCGAGCGCCATGACGATGACGATGGCCACCAGCCAGTTCTGTCGACGCTCACGAACACGTCGCGGCGGTCGAGCATCGTCCGGGTTCATTCCTCCACGAAGGTACTGGGATTATCCGGCGCGCAGGTGTATGACGTCACCAACATCGATCACATGCATCACCTCGTGGTCGTCACGCACGAGAAGGCGCGACGACGAGTCGACGTCAACGGCGGAACCGATGAGGACCTCACCGTTCGTTTTTTCCACCCGCACGCGCAGTCCGATCGTGGAGAGGGCCGCGCGATGCATGGAATGGAGCTGGTCGTCGGAAAGCGACAAGCAGTGGTCGACTTCGCGCAGCATTGCCGCCAACAAATGCAGCGGTGTGATGCTCGATGCGTTTGTTGCAACCGAGTCGTCGGATCGAAGCTTTGCCGCACCGTCGGGGGCCCAACCGACGTTTATTCCGATTCCCACCACTACGAAACCCTCGCTGGGCGAAGCCACCGACAACAGACCACCCAATTTTGCCTCACCAATCACCATGTCGTTGGGCCATTTCAGTCGTGGCGTTCGCCCCGAGATTGATGCGCAGGCCGCCCGTGCGGCCAGCGACACCGCACGTGGATACCGAGGCGCATCCTGAATCGTGCAGCGAAACAGCAAGGAACACAGGAGGTTCTCGCCGCGGGTTGCTTCCCACGTTCGATCGAGTCGACCCTTCCCCGCGGTTTGGTAGTCGGCAACGAGCACACTGCGGTCCGCGGCTCCGGATCGCGCCGCGGCGAACAAATCGTCGTTGGTGGATCCAGTCTCGCTCACCCACGTGACCGTCCACCCGATCGGCCAATTCGCCTGCGAACTAGGATTTGACGAAGTCATTGCCCAAAGAAGATAGGTCTTCGTGCCCAAGAAAATCCTGATAGCCAATCGTGGTGAAATCGCGGTGCGCGTCATCCGTACCGCGCGCGAAATGGGTATCGCCACGGTTGCCGTGTACTCCGAGCTCGACCGCAACGCCCTCCACGTGCGCCTTGCCGACGAGGCATACGCCCTCGGCGGGGAGACCGCCGCCCAGAGTTACCTCAATACCGACGCGATCCTGGACGTCATTCGCAAGAGCGGTGCCGATGCGGTGCACCCCGGGTACGGATTCTTCTCCGAGAACGCCGACTTCGCACAAGCAATCACCGACATGGGAGTGGCGTTCATCGGGCCTCCACCGGCGGCGATCGTGGAGATGGGCGACAAGGTGTCGTCACGCAAGGCTGCGCTGCGCGGCGGCGCACCAATCGTGCCCGGTACCACCGAGTTCGTCCACACGGCGGACGAAATCATCGCCTTCGGAGCCGAACACGGCTGGCCGGTGGCAATCAAGGCCGCGTTCGGTGGCGGTGGTCGCGGCATGAAGGTGGTGAAGGATGCCGCCTCGGTACAGGAAGCGATGGACTCCGCCAAGCGCGAGTCCAAGGCATTCTTCGGCCGCGACGAGATCTACGTCGAGCGTTACCTCACCTGGCCACGTCACGTCGAAGTGCAGTTGGTCGGCGACAAGCACGGCAACGTCGTGTGGGTCTCCACCCGCGACTGTTCGGCACAACGCCGACACCAGAAACTGATCGAGGAGGCACCGGCACCCGCGCTTCCCGCTGGTGTGGAGGATGCAATGGGTGAAGCAGCCGTGAAGGCTGCGCGAGCGGTTGGCTACTACAACGCCGGAACGGTGGAGTTCATCTACCAAGACGGTGAGTTCTTCTTCCTCGAGATGAACACCCGCCTCCAAGTCGAGCACCCGGTAAGCGAGGCAATCACCGGTATCGATCTCGTGGAATGGCAGATTCGCGTTGCCGACGGTGAAAAACTTCCGATGACACAGTCCGATGTCAACGACCTTCGACGCGGGCACGCCATCGAAATCCGTATCAACGCCGAAAATCCAGCCGGAGGAAAATTCCTCCCGTCACCCGGAACCATCAGCTCGTTGAAGACTCCCGATGGCTTCGGTGTCCGATTCGACGGCGGATACGAAGCCGGCGACACCATCAGCCAGTACTACGACAACCTGGTCGGAAAACTCATCGTATGGGGCAAGGATCGAGCCTCTGCCATCGCCCGCACCATTCGTGCGCTCGAAGAATTAAAGGTGGAGGGCGTCCACACCACGATTCCCGCCGACCTCGCCATCCTGCGCCACCCCGACTTTGCCGCCATGCAACACAGCACCAAGTGGGTGGAGGAACGACTCGACCTTTCCAACGTTTCGTCGGAGCTTTCGACCGGCGAACCGCCTGCGGCCGGCCTCGTCGAACGAACCACCACGGTGGAAGTGAACGGCAAGCGTTTCGAGGTTCGCGCGTGGGTGCCGGAGTCGGGTTCCGTGTCCACGTCCCCGCGACGCGCGCCGCGTGCCTCGGGAGCTGCCACCGGCGGTGCTGCAACGGGGGACGTGGTGGCACCCATGCAGGGCACCATCGTGAAGGTGCTCGTTGAGGTTGGTCAGGAAGTCAACGCGGGAGATGCAGTGGTGGTTCTCGAGGCGATGAAGATGGAGAATCAGCTCCAGGCCGACAAGGCCGGAACGGTGAGTGCCGTGAAGGTGAAGGCTGGCGACAAGGTGGGTTCCGGCGACGTGCTCGTCGTTATTTCATGAGCACCGAAGTACCGTCGCAGACTGGCGCCTCGGAAGCCGTCGGCAACGGTGCATCGTCCGAACTGGACTCAACCAACCTTGCGACGTTTCGCGAACGACGACTCGCCGAGATTGATGCGCTACGAACCAACGGTGTGAATCCCTATCCGTACCGGTTCGATCGCACCCATACGCTCGGCGAGATTCGGGCCACCCATGGCACCCTCGAAGCCGGCACCGAAACCACCGACGTGGTTTCCATCACCGGTCGGATCATGCTCAAGCGCAATCAGGGCAAGTTGATGTTCCTCACGGTTCGCGATCGCTCCGATGACATTCAACTCTTCGTCAGCAAGTCGGTGGTGGGGGACGCCGCCTTCGACTCGATTTCCTCACTCGATCTCGGCGACTGGGTTGGCGCACACGGAGTCGTCATGACCACTCGCAAGGGCGAGCTCTCGGTCAAGACGAGCAACGTTCAACTCCTCGCGAAAGCGTTGCGGCCGATGCCCGACAAGTGGCACGGGCTTTCCGACGTCGACACACGGTTCCGTCAGCGCTACGCCGATCTCATCGTCAACTCCGACGCCCGGCGCACCTTCGAGATACGTCACGCCGTCATCTCCAGCATCCGAAAGACCCTGGGTTCACGCGGTTACGTGGAGGTGGAAACACCGGTGCTCCACGTGGAGGCCGGTGGTGCCCACGCCAGACCGTTCATCACCCACCACAACGCACTCGACATGCAGTTGTACCTGCGCATTGCGCTGGAATTACACCTGAAACGGCTGATCGTTGGAGGAATGGAACGCGTCTACGAGATTGGTCGTGTGTTCCGCAACGAAGGCATCTCCACGCGCCACAATCCCGAGTTCACGATGCTCGAGTCGTACCAGGCGTTCGCCGACTACTCCGACATCATGGAGCTCACCCAGGACATCATCGTGAATGCCGCACACGATGCGCTGGGTACCACCTCCTTGGAGATTGGCGGCGCCATGTGCGATCTCAGTGCGCCGTGGCCACGACTTCGAATGGTCGATTTGGCTGGCGAGAAAGTCGGTCGCGAGCTCCACCCTTCGCAACCCGTCGCGGACCTGCGAAGGGTTGCCGACGACAACGGCATCACGTGGGAACCCCACTGGGGCTCGGGGCGCATCATCGAAGAAATCTTCGCCGAGAAGGCCGAGGGCGAACTCACGATGCCCACCTTCGTCACCGGACATCCCGTCGAGATTTCACCTCTCGCACGAGTCGACCGCGAAGATCCGCATCTCACCGAACGCTTCGAGTTGTTCGTTCAAGCACGCGAACTGGCCAACGGCTTCAGCGAGTTGAACGACCCCGTGGAACAACGTCAACGGTTCGAGGCCGAGCAACGCGCGAAGGAAGCCGGGGACATCACCGCCGGAACCGTGGACGAGGATTATCTTCGAGCACTCGAGTTCGGCATGCCACCTACCGGTGGTTTGGGTATCGGCATCGATCGTCTCACCATGCTGTTGGCGGGTGTCTCCACCATCCGCGAGGTCATCCTGTTCCCCACGCTTCGCCCCGAGGTAGCCGAATGACCACCAGTTCCACCGCTGGTTCGGGCCGCGCAGAGCATTCGACGCGTGCCTGGGGTGTCGGCACCGCCACGATTTCCTCGAGCAACGTCGTACTCGATGTTCATTTCCGACGACTCGGATGGGGCGAATCGTGTCCGGCCGCCGAGCGTGACTCTGCTCCCCCGCCAAGTGGCGATGCTCGTCGTGGAGTGGAGATCGTGCCGATCACGGTGGAGATCGACACCGCATCGGCTCCTCGCGATGCAGCCGACGTGTACCTGCGGCTGCACATGCTCTCGCACCGACTGGCCAAACCTCGAACCCTGAACCTTGACGGCGCGTTCGGACTGCTCGCCAACGTGGCCTGGACCAGCCTCGGCCCGGTATCGCTCGATGTACTTGACGAGGTACGCGACGCGCTGCGTCGCAAGGGTGAACACCTCACCGTGAACGGTGTCGACAAGTTCCCGCGCATGACGGACTACGTCGTTCCCTCCGGCGTACGAATCGCCGATGCCAGTCGCGTGCGCCTCGGTGCACATCTCGCGGAAGGCACCACCGTGATGCACGAAGGATTCTGCAACTTCAACGCCGGCACGCTCGGTGCGTCGATGGTCGAGGGTCGAATATCCGCCGGCGTAATCGTCGGCAATGGCAGCGACGTTGGTGGTGGCGCATCGATCATGGGAACTCTCTCGGGCGGTGGCAAGGAAATGATCACCGTTGGTGAGCGCTGTCTACTCGGCGCCAACAGCGGATTGGGCATCAGCCTCGGTGACGACTCGGTGCTCGAAGCCGGCCTGTACGTCACCGCAGGCACATTGGTTCGCCTGCCCGACGGCAACATCGTGAAGGCCCGCGAAATGTCAGGGGTGTCGAACGTATTGTTCCGTCGCAACAGCACGAACGGCGCCGTGGAAGCAGTGGCACGAACCGGAAGTTGGGGTGGTCTCAACGCCGCCCTGCACAAGAACTGATGCAACGAGTTCAAGGGCTCGTACCGATGCAACGAGTTCAAGGGTACGTGTCGGGATGAACTTCGACGACTTCTCGAGTCTCGTGCGTGCCCGGCGCACCAACTTGATGATCGACCGAGAACGAGATGTCGAACCCACGGTCGTTCAGCAACTGTGCGAATTGGCGACATGGGCGCCCAACCACAAACTCACATGGCCATGGCTGTTCGCCGAGGTACGCGGAGACGCGCGCCTGCGACTCGGCAGTGTCTGTGCCGACGTGATGAGTGCACAGGGAGAACCCGAGGCACGAGTCGCAAAGACACGGGGCAAGTTCTCCAGGTCTCCCGTGGTACTGGTGGTTGGATCGGAGGTCGGAGACAGCCAACTGCGCACCGAAGAGAACCGCGACGCCGTCTCGGCGGCGGTGCAGACGCTCCTCCTGGGTGCCACCGCACTCGGGATGGCGAGTTTCTGGTCGTCATGTCCGAAGGGTGCCAACGATGCAGTGGCGTCCTTCTGCGACTTTCCGACCGACACCACGGTGGTGGCGATGGTCTACCTCGGCTGGCCAACCGATATCCCGAAGGGATTCGATCGACCTGCGCCGCGCATCACACGACTCGGCTGATCAGCCGGGGCGATGCACCCCGAATACGTCGCGCAATGCGTCGCTAACTTCGCCGAGCGTTGCGTGCGCCTTCAGTGCAGCCTTCATCGGATACAGCAGGTTTGCGCTACCCCGCGCCGCAGCGCGAACGTCGTCCAATGAGGCATCAACCTTGGATGAATCGCGTGCCGACTTGAACTTCTTCAGTCGCTCCACCTGGTTGCGTTCGCGTTCGGAATCCACCTTCATCACGGGAACGTCGGTGGCTTCGTCACTGGTGAACTTGTTGACACCAACGATGACACGACTCGCGTCATCGATGCTCTTGGTGTAGGCGTATGCGGCCTCGTCGATTTCCTCCATCTGAAAACCGGATTCGATGGCGTTCACGGCACCACCCATCTCGTCGATTCGCCGGATGTATTCCCATGCCAATCGCTCCACTTCGTTGGTGAGCGACTCGACGTAGTACGAACCCGCGAGCGGATCGGGGGTGTCGGTTACACCACTCTCGTAGCCGATGATCTGTTGCGTACGCAGGGCAATTCGTGCGGCTTCCTCGGTGGGCAGGCCGAGCGCTTCGTCGTAACCGTTGGTGTGGAGACTCTGGGTTCCACCCATCACTGCAGCCATGCTCTGTACCGCCACTCTGACGACGTTGTTGAGTGGTTGCTGCGCGGTCAGGGTGGCACCACCGGTTTGCGTATGGAAGCGCATCAGATGACTGGCGGGATTCTTGGCGCCGAAGCGTTCGGTCATGATTCGGTACCACATGCGACGACTCGCGCGGAACTTGGCGACCTCCTCGAAGAAATTGTTGTGTCCGTTCCAGAAGAAACTCAACCGAGGGGCGAACGCGTCGACATCCAGCCCTGCGTCGACCGCGGCCTGCACGTAGGCGATGGCGTTCGCGAGCGTGAACGCCAGCTCCTGCACCGCGGTACTTCCTGCTTCGCGGATGTGGTAGCCGGAGATGGAGATGGTGTTCCACTTCGGAACGTTCGTCGCGCAGTACGCGAAGATATCGGTGATGATTCTCATCGACGGTCGAGGCGGATACACGTAGGTGCCTCGCGCGATGTATTCCTTCAACAAATCGTTTTGAATGGTGCCACTTATCGCGCTTGCGGGCACACCCCGCTCTTCTGCCACCAACTCGTACAACAACAGCAGGATTCCTGCGGTGGAGTTGATGGTCATCGAGGTGGTGACCTTGTCGAGGGGGAGATCGGCGAGCAGTGTGCGCATGTCGTCGATGGAATCGATCGCCACTCCCACCTTGCCGACCTCGCCTGCTGCGCGCGGATGATCGCTGTCGTAGCCCATCTGGGTGGGCAGGTCGAATGCGCACGACAAACCGGTTTGGCCGGCCTCCAACAAGAACTTGAACCGGGCGTTGGTGTCGGCGGCCGTACCGAATCCCGCGTACTGACGCATCGTCCACAGACGATCACGGTGCATGGTCGGGTAGATGCCGCGCGTGTACGGTGCGCCCCCCGGAGCACCGAGACCGGCGGCAAGGTCGCTGCCCCGTACCGAGGACTCGTCGTACAGCGGTGCGACCTCGATGCCCGAGTCTGTGCGCTTTTGGCTGGGTGAATCCACCATGCTCGCTCCAGACTATGAGCGCTGCAGCATTCGACGCGATGCGACGCGTTGCAGCACCGAGCACGCGCCTAACCTTGGGATATGGCCATCACCGAGCACCCAGGCGTCACCAAGTCCATCGACGGCATTCCACTCACCCCGAAGGAACTCATCGACATCGGTCCGCAACCGACACGTTCGATCGAAGAAGAGCGCTTGGAACGCAAGCAGAAACTCGCCGGCGCGCTGCGGATTTTCGGGCGACTCGGCTTCGGCGAGGGCGTGGCAGGACACATCACCGTGCGCGATCCCGAGTTTCCCGATCACTTCTGGGTGAATCCCTTCGCTCGCAGTTTCCGACTCATGCGGGTGAGCGATCTCATCCTCGTGAACCACGATGGCGACGTGGTGTACGGCAATACCCCGGTGAATCGCGCCGCATTCTGTATCCACGCCGCGATACATCAGGCACGCCCCGACGTCGTTTCGGCGGCTCACGCCCACACCGTGTACGGCAAGGCGTGGGCATCACTTGGTCGCAAACTCGATCCGATCACGCAGGACAGCTGCTATTTCTACGATGACCATGTCGTCATTGCCGAACAAGGCGGGGCCGTCGTCATGGAACCCGCCGCCGGTCAGGAAATCGCCGCCAAGTTTCCGGCCGGAAAGGCTGCAATTCATCAGAACCACGGTCTCTTCACCGTCGGCTCAACGGTGGACGCCGCCGCCTATTGGTTCTTGTCGATGGAGCGCACCTGCATGGCCCAGATCATGGCCGAAACGGTCGGCACGCCCAAACTGATTCCGCACGAGATGGCCATGTACACCCGCGAACTCACTGCACATCCCATGGCCGGCTGGCTGAACTTCCAGCCGTTGTGGCAGGAAATCTGCCGCACCGATCCGGAATTGTTCGACTGAACGCCTCTCGAAATCCACTCCACACCGCGCCGCCAGAGGCCCTATTCGTCCTTTCTGGCGTAAGTCAGTACGTCGGTGCAGTGATTGCGGTTCGGCTGTTCGAGCATCTCGCCCCGGCACCATCGGCGTGGCTTCGCGTCATCGGTGCCGCATGCTGGTTGCTGCTTTTTTCGGCAGGAAACCTGCGTCGCGGTGGGCGATTCACCCGTGAGCAGTTGAAGGCTGCTGCACTCTTTGGGATCGCCACCGCGTTCATGAACCTGACGTTCTACCTGGCGATCAATCGACTCGACCTCGGGAAGGGTGTGGCGATCGAATTCATCGGTCCGATCACGGTGGCCGCCCTCACGACTCGAACCAAACGCAACGCCCTCGCACTGGCACTTGCAGCAGGCGGTGTCGTGGTGCTGTCGGGAATCGAAATCGACAACGAGCCGCTCGGTTTGCTCTTCATCTTCCTTGCTGCGATTTGTTGGTCGGTCTACATCGTGCTCGGTGCCCGCGTTGCCCAATACGACCGCGGCGTGGCGGGTCTGGGAATCGGCCTCGCCATTGGAGCCGTGGTGCTGACACCCATCGGACTTCCACAGAGCGGGCCGGCATGGAGTGACCCAACGTTGCTGCTCTGGTGTTTGCTCATCGGATTGTTCTCGAACGCCGTTGCCTACGGCATCGATCAATACACGTTGCGACGAATTCCGGTCAGGCGATTCTCCGTGCTCCTCGCGCTATTGCCCGTCACCGCAACGGTGTTCGGATTCCTGTTCCTCGATCAAACACCGTCGACACTCGACATGGTGGGCATCGCACTCGTGCTCACTGGTGTGATCGTGCAACAGCGCGACACGCTGAGCGTCGCTGAACCTCTGCGCGACTGAAGAAATTTTCTCTCGGCGACGTGTCCGTCACAGGAAACTCGCGGTAGACTTTGAGCTAAGCGGGCGAAGGAGAGTGCTACTTCACCATGCGTTTCCCCCAAGTACGGCGTTTTTTCGCCATTGGCACGATTGCCGTCGTTGTTGCGTCGCTGGCTCCTGCGCCCACGCCCGTGCACGCCGCTGAGGGACAGCTGCCGGCGAGCTACGTCATCTACGGTCGCGGCTACGGTCACGGCCGCGGTCTCAGCCAATACGGTTCCTACGGCTGGGCCACGACGCACGGCTGGTCATGGCAGCAGATTCTCGACTTCTACTACGGCGGGGCCACCGGCAACGTCGTTGCGCCAATCGACAATCCCAACGACACCATTCGGGTGTGGCTCAGCGCGATGGGCTCGTATCACACGGGGGTCGTTGCAGACGTGCAAAATGCGGTGTTCCTCGAAGATCCGGTACCCGGCCGAACATGGACGTCACTCGTCGCACGCGAAGTGAGCGAGAAGGTGTACCGAGTGTGGGGCTCGACGTCACGCCGCTGCACCCTGGCGAATCAGGACCCGGCGGCAGTGGGCTTCGAACTCATCGGTGACGTCGCGAACGCAGCCTCGTTCACCACGCAGGTGGGACAGGATCCTGCTGCCGCACCTACCCAAGTGATCGGACTCTGTGAACCCAAGTCGGAGCGGGCCCATCGCGTTCGCTACTACCGCGGCATCATTCAGGCGGTCAACAACACCCGCAACGACAACCGCACCATCAACGTCGTCACGATGGAGAGTTACCTGCGAGGCGTCGTACCTCGCGAATCCCCCGCATCGTGGGGCGATGCTGCGGGAGGTGCGGGAATGAACGCACTGCGGGCCCAGGCGGTAGCTGCGCGAAGCTACGCGTCCACCGAAAACAGGTACGCAGGCTTGGCGAACACCTGCGACTCACAGGACTGCCAGGTGTACATGGGGGCAGCACTTCGAGAAGGTGTAGGTGAACAGCCCTACAGCCTCGAGGATCCACGCACCGATGCGGCCATTGCCGAAACGGCGGGGGTCGTCATTCGGGGTCGCAACGGTCGCGTCGTGCGTACCGAATTTTCATCGAGCAACGGCGGGCGCACGGCGGGTGGAATCTTCACCGCACAACCCGATGCCGGAGACCTCGCGGCGGACTCGTCGCTCATGGTGTGGACCCGAAACGTGAGCGCCTCGCAACTTCAGCAGAAGTATCCACAAATCGGCATACTCACCTCGGTCACCACGTCGCACGACGGCCTCGGTGGCGACTGGAACGGTTACACCACGGAGGTGACGATTGCCGGCACCACCGGCAGCGTGACGATGTCGGGCTGGGCGTTCCGAACGGCGTTCGGCTTGCCTGCACCGTGGTACGGCGTATCGCCGGTGTATCCCGCAGAGTTCGAGGCTGCGCCGGTTGGCCGAATGCTGCTGATCGGTGACTCCATCGGGGCGAGCATCGCCTCGGAATTCGCCAACATCGTTGCTCCCGCGTACACGAACGTCGACTTCCAGGCGGTGTCGAACCGCTGCCTCGTCGGACCCGCCTGCGTAGAGGCATCCGTCGGATTGCCCGACGCCCCGGCAATCATCAACACCCTCACGGCCGAGACGATGCCCACCGTGGCCGTATTGCAATTGGGGTACAACGACAGCCCGAGCACTTTCACCCAGGACATCGACCAAGTGGTGTCGGCACTCATCGCGCGAAACGTCCAGCGAATCGTGTTCGTGAACCTGTCGACTCGACGGGCATCGGTCGATTACGCCACGTCCAATGCCGCCCTCGCCTCCGCGACCCAGCGCTACCCCAACGTTTCGGTGCTGGACTGGAACACCTACAGTTCGGGCTCCGACAAGAGTCGTTGGTTCAGTGACTCGGTGCATCTCACGAGCACGGGGCGAGTCGAATTCTCGTTGTTCCTACGCAATCAACTGGACGAACTACGTCGTGCGGGCCTCATCACCATCGGAAACGGTGGCATCATCCCGATGGCCGTGCCGATGGTGTCGGGCGACCGCGGTGAACCGGTGAAGGCCCTGCAAGCGGCATTGAACGCAGCCCTGGGTTTGAAGAAGAGGAAACGAATCGCCACCGATGGCGTGTTCGGCAAGGGTACGGTCGCGACCGTGAAGCGGTTCGAGGAGGCAGCCGGTCTGCCGGTCGACGGAATCGCTGACGAACAGGTGATTTCCGCGCTCGGGATCGACACCAACACGTTCAGTTTCTCGCGTGGCGCACGGCAGTCGTCGGTTAAGTCGATTCAGCGGGCACTCGCCAACGTGTTGAAGGTGAAACTGCGACCCGACGGAATCTACGGAAGTGGCACGGCAAGAACCGTGTCACGCTTCCAGAAGTCGGTGGGCCTCAAGCCAACGGGTGTGGTGGACCGCACCACGTGGATGGCGCTGCTCAGCGCTTCGGCGCAGCGCTGACTCCATCGAATCGTCGTTGCCACGCCTCGTCGCTCACCAATGCCGAATACGCGGCGCGGTACTCCCGCTTCAGGCGGCCGTAATTACGGGCAAGTTCGAACAACACACCGAACACATCGCGCCACAGCGCACGGAACCTCGTGCCATCGCGTGAACACACGAATCCTTCCGGCAAACGATCGTGGCGATACAGGATTCGTTCGTGACGCAGAGCCAAACCCACGGCTCGCGAGTCGATGGGAGCGGTACGCAACGTTCGGCTACGTAGCGAACGTGGGATGAGGTATCCGCCCACGAGGGGAAGCGACAAGACGAATCCAATGAGCCGTACCGGCTTTGGCAACGGCGTAGAAATCTCGATCACCTCATGCTCCGGCGCCAGCGATGCAGGCTTCTCCTCGGACACCTGACGCAGCTCGTCGTGCAAGGCAGTGTGGTCGACCTCGGCAAGGGCTTGCGGCCCCGCCAGGTACGCACGCAATCCACGAATCATGTACTCCGCACTGGCGTAACGGAATCCGAACAAGTTGCGGAAACTCAATGCGAGAAAACGCTGACCCAAGTGCCACCACCGATGACGATCGAATACCAACGTGTCGATCGTGGCGAAATTCCGCATCTCGTAGAACAGCGATGATGGATTGTTCTTCAGGTGGAAGTCGGCGTGCCACACCGCGATGCCGTTGAGGGTCACCGTGTGACGGCCGGTATGCATGAGACCGAATGCCACGTCGTCTCCACGCACGAACACCGGCAAGGGATTGTCCCTTGTGATGCCGATGGGGAACGCCGTATACCACCACGCGGAGTAGGCGAATCGCTTCTCCTTGGCATCCCGCAACACCAACGATCGATCTCGAAGATCATCCTCCTGCCCCAATGCCCGCAAGGGGTACAGCGATCGCCACAGGTATCTGCTCCCGGCTTCGAACTGCATCCACTGACGTTCCTCGCTCAGCATGGCGCCATGAACACACAACTTCGGATCTCGGGCGTAGGCGAACAGGGCGACGGTTCGCACCAGCGATTCGGTTTCCAGGGCGATGTCGTCGTCCATGAACAGCACGTGCGTTGCCCATCCCTCGTCGCGTAGCCACATGAGACCACGGGCGAATCCTCCCGCACCGCCTAGGTTGCGGTTCGGTACGACGGTCAAATCCTCTCGAGGCGGCTCGTTGAAGTTCACGTTGTTGGCATTGTCCACCACCAACACACGTACTCTTCCCTGTAGATCCGGGAGCGACCGCACCAAGGTGAGCACCCGCTTCACCGTGGGGATCACGTATGCCTGACGATTGAACGTGGTAATCGACAAACTCAGCCGAACATCGTGCCGTGCCGGTGAATCCGTACGCCACTCCACCCGGTGCACTTCGCACGGACCAGTAGCGACGATGCGGACGTACAGCATGCCGAATCGTGTGTCACGCAGTGATCCAAGGGCGAGGTCAACCGGCTGTGTACCGAGACTGGCGACTGCCACCACCTGCTCACGGTTGCGATGCACCGACACCACTTCGGCGCGTCCGTTGCCGGTGGCAATCACGCGCGCAACGACGGACGTCACGGAGGTGAGTCGCCGCCAACGTCCGGCGTGAAATGCACCGAATGACGTATCGAAGGTCAACTCCGCACCAGCGATGAGCGTCGCCGTCTCGTCGCCCCGGGTGACGCCGCCCTGCTCGCGAACATACAGGGTCGGCTCGGCCATCTCGCGCGCGGGCAGCATCGAGCGCTGCAGGAGAAACTGCGTCATCGCCGCCTCATCCGAGCGGATCAACCACGAACGCCGGCACGGGGGACGCTGCCGCAAGTGCAGCCTGTACGGCTCGTGCGGTCTTCAATGCTTCGTGAATCGTCACATCCATGTCCAGATAACGGTAGGTGCCGAGACGCCCGAGAAACGTGACTCCGGTTTCCGCGCGAGCCAGCCGCACGTATTCCAATAGCTGCGCCTTTTCCTTCACGAGTCGCACCGGGTAGTACGGGGTGTCGGCGTCACCACACAGTCGACTGAACTCCCGATAGATCACCGATGATGAGTGCGTCTCCCACGGCGCAAAGTGCTTGTGCTCGGTGATTCGTGTGTACGGCACCTCGGCATCGCAATAGTTCACCACCGGACAACCCTGGAAGTCCCCGGCCACCACCTCTGGTTCGAAATCGAGGGTGCGATATGCCAATCGGCCGTGCTCGAAGTTGAAATATGCATCGATGGGGCCGCTCCAAAAGGCGTGGTCGTAGCTCTGCAACTCTGCTCGAGAGCAGCGGGTCGACAGATGAACGGTCACGTTCGGATGATCGAGAATGGCTTCCACGATCGGCGTGTAGCCGTGTTCGGGAATTCCCTGATACGGATGGTTGAAGTACGAGTCATCGTCGGTAAAGCGCAACGGCAAGCGGGCCAGAATGCTCGCCGGCAACTCTCTCGGGTCGACTCCCCATTGCTTGCGGGTGTAGCCGGCAAAGAACGCCTCGTACAGTTCGCGACCAACCAACGTGAGGGCCTGCTCCTCGAACGACACGGGATTCGTGATGCTCGAATCGGTGCGATCGGCAACGAATCGTTCTGCTTGTGCCGGGTCCATCGAGGTACCGAAGAACGCGTTGATGAGCCCGAGGTTCATCGGCATTTGATACGCCTTGTTCCCTACCATGGCGCGCACACGATGCCGATACGGCTTGAACGTTCCGAACCGCTGAACGTAATTCCACACCTCTTCGTGCTGCGTATGGAAAATGTGTGGGCCGTACACGTGCACCATCACGCCGGAATCGTGGCGCTGAGTATGGCAATTGCCGGCCACGTGACCTCGAACCTCGAAGACCTCCACGTGGTTGCCCGATTCGGCGAATTCACGTGCGACGACGGCACCCGAGAATCCAGCGCCGACGACGGCAATTCTCAACGGCACGCGCTAAATGCTACGAGTTCCGACGATGCGAGGACGACTTGCTCGGAGACGTGGATGGCTTGCGTATTCAGCTCATCCACGGCGCACAGACACCGTCGAGATCACGCAATTGAATTCGCTCACGATTCTCGTACGTCACCACGTTCTTGGGGTCTTTGCGCAGATTGAAGGTGCGGAAGGTCATCTCCGTGGTATCGATGGCGAGGATTCGACCGATTAACGAGTCACCGAGATCGAGCAGCAACTTGATGGTTTCCAACGCCTGAATCGAACCGACGATTCCCGGCAACACGCCGAGCACGCCAGCCTCTGCACAACTTGGTGCCATCTCTGCAGGCGGTGGCTCGGCGACCATGTCGCGATACGTCGGCCCGCGCAGCGGGTGGAACACGCTCACCATTCCTTCGAATCGGAAGATCGAGCCGTGCACCACGGGGATGCCGAGTTTCACGCTGGCGTCGTTCAACAAATAGCGCGACGGAAAGTTGTCGGCGCCGTCGACGATCACGTCGTAGCCGGAGATGATGTCGACGATGTTGCTCGCGGCAAGTCGCGTGTCGTAGGTAACCACGTTGATGTCGGGGTTCAACATGGTGAGTGTCTTCTTGGCCGAATCCACTTTCCGATCCCCGATGCGATCGATGTTGTGCAGGATCTGTCGCTGCAGGTTGCTGGCGTCCACTTCGTCCATGTCGACGATGCCGATCGTGCCGACACCGGCTGCGGCCAGGTACAACGCCGCCGGCGAACCCAAACCACCGGCGCCGAGCAACAACACCTTGCTGGAGAGCAGCTTGGCTTGACCTGCCACGCCGACCTCGGGCAACAGGAGGTGTCGTTGGTAGCGGTTGCGCTGCTCGGCACTCAAAGCAACCGGTGTGAGCCAGGCTCGACCTTCGTCCTTCCACTTACCGAACCCGCCGGCCATGCTGAACACGTTGGTGTAACCGAGTTCCTGAAGGGTCTTTGCGGCGAATGCGCTGCGAACACCGCCGGCGCAGTACACCACCACCGGCATCGACTTGTCGATGATTCTGGTTTCCACTTGCGCTTCAAGGTGTCCGCGCGGAATGTGGATCACGTCCGGCAATGCACCCTGCTCGAACTCATCGGGCTCGCGAACATCGAGTACCACCACGCTGCCCGCGGCAATCTTGTCGGCGGCAGCGGCAGTGTCTACTTCGGTGATGTGCGCCTTGGCGGCAGCAAGGAGGTCACGAAACGTCGCCACGATGGAAATGCTACCTGCGAGGTCGGCTTTTCAGCATGGCCGTTGCCGTCACGTACGCCACCCGGTGCGAGTCCGGCTATTCGGGCTGCACCCCGCACAAGCGGGGCAACACGGTGTTGATGTCGCCGGTCACGAATTCGTCGGCGAGCGCATCCATCTCCGTGGGTCCACCGTTCACGATGACCACACGCGCGCCTGCCTCCTTTGCCCGCGGAACGCAGTACGCCGCCGGATACACACCGAGGGTCGAGCCGACCGCAAGCAGTACGTCGCAGTCTTCACTGGCCGCATACGCCGCCTCGATCACCTCGGGAACCAACGGCTCCTCGAAGAGAATCGTGTCGCTCTTCAGGACTCCGCCACAGAGCAGACAACGAGGGTCTGGGTCGCCCTCGATCACTCGCTGTACGGCTTGAGCCATCGGTCGACGGTCGTTGCACTCCCAACAGCGCGAGCGGTGAAGGTTGCCGTGCACTTCGTGTACCAGGTGGGGCTCGATTCCAGAACGTTGGTGCAAGCCATCCACGTTCTGGGTGACGATGGCACGAAGTTGGCCGCGCTCGTGCAGTTTCACCAGGGCCTTGTGTCCATCATTCGGTAAAGGATCACTACCGAGCCATCGCACGCGGTTCTGCCACGACCGTCTTCGGAGGTCCTCATCTCTCAGGTAGTGGCTGAGCGTTGCCGCACGTTGTGCATCGGGGTCGCGCGTCCACAGACCGTTCGGACCACGAAAGTCCGGGATACCCGAGGCGGTCGAAATTCCCGCACCGGTCAGCACCGTGACCCGACGAGCGGCGGCAATCAACACCTCCACTCGCGCCACGGAGTTGGTGTCGTCGTTCAGCATTGGCAAAAACAGTGTGCCACTTCCACCGACTCGTGCACACACCTAGGTATGAACAGGCATCAACTCAACCTCACCGTCGTACCGTGGCACGATGCCACCGTGGAGGCCGTGGGCTTTGCCGCCCGATCTGCCTACGTGGAATGGTTCTGGCTCCCAGTTCTCGGACCTTCCGCAACGTGGTTGTTGCGACGCATCGATTTTGGATTCGACGATTTCCCCGACGGCTACGTGCTCGATGCCCACGCCACTGCCGCTTCTCTCGGTATCGCTGCGCGCGACGACTCCGGCACGATCTTTGCCCGGGCAGTCTCACGATTGCAGATGTTCGGCGTGGCCCAAACCACCGGAACGGGCCTGGCAGTCCGCCGTGTGATGCCTCCGGTACCTCATCGCCATCTGTCGAGGATGCCGACGCATCTGCGGTCGGCTCACGACGATTGGTTACGCAACCGAACCGCTGCGTAGAAACGATTTGCGCTCGTATCTCATGCGTGCGTCGACGAAATCCACGTCGTTGGGCATGTCCGCATGCGGGCGCACCAATCTCGCCGTGTTTCGAATCAGACGTTCGGGAACCCCGCCCAACAGGAACTGCGCTAGCGATCGAACGGCTGA
>JAFMFM010000054.1 GCA_017856115.1 Actinomycetota bacterium
GGTCGCCACGAACTCGTCCACCATGGACGCCACGAATTGCCGTTGCGACGATAGAGGGCGAGTGCGGCTTCAGCATTCACCCGTGGGTCAAGCAACTCTGATGGATCTCCGATGCCTGAGTTCTGAAGCCATGCTCGGTGCACCGACCAGTAGATCTGAAATAAGCCGATGCAACAGCCGTTTCTCCCGCCAACGACCGCCGGCTTGAGATTGCTCTCACGACGTGCCACGTACAAGGCGTTCTCCTCGAGTTCATCCGGCCACACCTCACGAATAATTGCGACCACTTCTCGTCGTTTGAACGTTGTCTTTGACGCCTGCGCTGATGGAGTCACTGTTGCTTGGGTTGAAAGGCAAATTTGGTCACCAATGAAGATCGCGGTTGTGGTGGAGGCCGAATTGATTTCCAACAACGTGGACATTTTTACCTTGAAGCGTGCGGCGATACGAGACCATGAATCATTTCGCTTCACGATGTGATACGTGGTGCACGATGCGGCAGTAGCCGATGGAACCTTGAACGGAATGAGGGTGAACAGGAGGGCAGCGACAACCACGGTCGCCAGCATGAACGACTGTGCGGGGGAACGCCAATAACGCATCACGTGGCGGAGAGGGAGGGATTTGAACCCTCGGTCCGGTGAACCCGGACAACGCCTTAGCAGGGCGCCCCATTCGGCCACTCTGGCACCTCTCCAGGTTGTGCAAATACTGCGAGAAACCGTCCTGTGAGTGTACCCACTCACTCTCTTGGCGGAACGAGAGGGATTCGAACCCCCGGTAGGCGTAAACCCACTCCTGTTTTCAAGACAGGTGCATTCGTCCGCTCTGCCATCGTTCCGTGCTTCACGCTATCCGTCGATGCGTGCACGAATCGCACCCAACCAATCGTCGGCGTCTCGCCAACGTTGATCTGCGTGTTCACGCGCCGACTGCGTGTGCTTGCCGGCAGCGGGATATGAGCCAAGAAACTTCACGTCACCTTGCTTCGTGCGCAGGTCGCGCAGTGCGTCGGCCATGAGTTCATCTGCCACGTGTCCGTCTGCGTAGATGATGAAGCAGTAGTCACCCAAACCGCCACGTTTCGTCGGACGACTGAGCAGTTGCGTGATGTTGATTCGTCGTGCAGCAAACTCCTGCAGTATTCCGATGAGACTTCCCGGCTCGTCAGCACGCTGGAACACCACGACGCCGGTCTTGTCGTTTCCGGTACGTGCCGGAACCCGATCCTTTCCCACCAAGATGAACCGCGTCTGATTGCCCTCGTGATCGGCGATGTTGCGTTGCAGTACCTCGAGTCCGTACAGGGATGCGGCGTTAGCCGGCGCAATAGCCGCAACACCGGACGCATCATCCCCTGCTACCAACCGAGCAGCCTCGGCGGTGGAGTTGGCTGCCTGTATTTCCACATCAGGAAGCACGCGTCGAAGGAAGGCATGGCATTGCGCGGTTGCAACGGGAATGGAAAACACGGACGTGATGTCGGCAATGGCGGTTCCCGGACGCGCCAGCAAACAATGTTCGATATCCAACACCACCTCTCGCTGGATCAACAGTTCATGATCGAACACCAGTGCGTCCTGCGTGAAGTTCACCGTGCCTTCGATGGAATTCTCAATCGGAACGAAACCGAGGTCAACGTCTCCCGAATCCACTGCATCGAGCACATCCGGCACCGTTCGCAACGCCACCCGCTGCAGCGAGGACAAGTCTGGTTGCGTAAGCAACGCCTGTTCGGTAAACGTGCCTGCCGGACCGAAAAAGCCGACGCGACGCGGTGTTGGCACGCTGACAAGGCTACGAGCAGCCGTTAGCCTGCCCATCATGTTTGAATACGCAGCGTTCAATCCGTTCAACGCGAGCCCGGAGGGTTTGGCTGCTGAACTCACACGTAAATCGGCGGAGGGTTGGGAGGTGGTGTCTATTACCACCACCACCGACGGACGCTTCTGCGCATTTCTCCGTCGACCGGTAAACGCGGCAACAACCTCAGCAAATGAGCCCGGCTACGGCGCGGCAGTTGGCGCAGCAGTTACGGTTACCGCAACCACCACCCCGTCCCCCGCCGTTCCTGCCGCATGGTACAAAGACCCGTCGGGCCGATACGAAATGCGCTACTGGAACGGCACCACGTGGACCGAACACGTGTCGCGAGGTGGCCAGCAGTTCACCGACCCGCCCGTGGCCTAACTCGTTGATGCAAGCGACGTCGCTTGGACATGCCGGCATTTTGATTCGTTGCCGACAGGCAACCATCGTCTGCGATCCATGGTTCGTGCCGGCGTTTCTAGGCTCGTGGTTTCCGTTTCCACGTAACGACCAACTCGACCCGGAATTGATGTCGGCCGTATGTGCGCCCAACTATCTCTACATCTCCCATCTCCACGGTGACCACTTCGACGAGTCGTTCCTGCGTGAACGCATGAGCAAACACACGCGAATACTGCTCCCGGACTTTCCAACGGACGAATTACGTCGTCGACTCACACGGCTGGGATTCCACGATTTTGTGACTACTCATGACGGTGAGGAACTCCCACTTGGTGATGGATTATCGGTTGCCATTCACATCGAGTCATCGATAAGTGACGGACCGGGCGGCGACTCGGCAATCGTGGTGAAGGATGGCGAATCGTGTCTGGTGAACCAGAACGACTGTCGAACCCACGACCCTCACGCGCTGGCACGACATGGCCGCGTGGACCAACACTGGTTGCAGTTCAGTGGCGCGATCTGGTACCCGATGGTGTACGACATGCCGATGGAACAGCGGCGTGAGCAAGCGACGGCAAAAGTGGACAGCCAGTTCGTGCGCGCCGAGCACTATGTGGAGGCAATTGGTGCGACGACGGTGATTCCATCGGCTGGTCCGCCGTGCTTCTTGGATGACGATCTCTTCTCGTTCAACATGATCGATGGCACTGAAATCTCCATCTTCCCTGATCAGTCCGCATTCATCGAGCGACTGTCGAAGCGTGGGTGGCGCGCCGAGCGTCATGTCCCCGGCACCACGATTGCGTCCGTCGATGGCGAGGTGAGCGTCACGCATCCCACGACCGACATCGATACGCCGTTCTCCGACAAGCGCAACTATCTTCTCACCTACAAGGCCGACTGGCAGACGTGGTTGGATGCCGAGAAGGCGTCATGGCCTGCGAAAACCGCACCATTCCAGCCCCGTCTCGCTGCCTGGCTGGAGCCGCTGTTGTTGCGTGCTCCACGTCTTCGCGCGGGTGTCGGAGGCCGGTGCTTGATTCGATCGGGTGACGAGGACGTCGTTATCGACTTTCCCAGTGGAACGGTACGCAACCACACGAATGATGAAGTGCAATTCAGATTCGAAATCGCCCCTGAACTGCTGGAGAAGGTCATCGGTGAGTTTGCTGTGGACTGGTCGAATTCGCTGTTTCTCTCGTGCCGATTTCGTGCGTGGCGCGAAGGGCCGTTCAACGAATACCTATACAACTTTTTCAAGAGCCTGTCGGTGGAACGCATCGACCGTGCCGAGGCCGAAGCCGTACGTCGGCTTGGGGATGCGCCGGCACAAACCGACGAAATCCAGCTCGGTGACTTCACCCTGGAGCGCTACTGTCCACACCGCAAGGCTGACCTCTCCGTGTTCGGGCGTATCGAGGGCGATGAAGTGGTCTGCACCCTGCATGGTTGGCGCTTTCGAACGAGCGATGGGCGTTGCGTGACCGCGGACGACCGCAAACTTCAGATTCGACGCACGCAGTAACTGAACTCGTACACCCCGGCACCAACTTCGTACCGTGGGTCCACGTCCGGCCCGCAACTCGCGGTTCCAAGCCCCCGGTGCGCAACATCCAAATGAACGATCAGATCGCTGCTCCGTTCTAGTTGCGTGGAGTCCATGGCCTCAAACAGCTGCAATGGTGTGTGATGGACGGCGCTGAAGTGCAGTGTGGCGGGTGACAACGCTTCGACCCGAAGTGTGAGCTGTCGCGAGACGAATTCAATCCACTCACAGTCGGTTCGCAGGCCGAACTCCTGTGGTACGAGATACGGCAACTCATCGGGCTCCCGCGCCCAAGTGTCGCGCAGTGCTCCTGCATTGCGGTCGGGGTAGTTCTCGTGCGGACCGCGCCCAAACCAACGCAGATGCGCGAACGACGACGGTAGGGCAAACCGCACACCTACTCGCGGCAGCCCGCTCAGTGGATCGGGTACGGTCACACGATGGTGGTACACCACGCTTAAGTCCCCTCGTACTTCGCGTCGTTGCACGTGTTGCACGCCCGTGGGAATGGTGTCGGTGAGAATTCCCTGCCGTGTCCAGCGGGCAAGTGCTCGACCGCCGATGCGATGTGCTTCACCGAAGCCGGGCATCACCTTGTAGCCGTCGTTGTCGATGGTGGCACGCATGAGCGCAAGCCGAACGGGTGATGAAAACGCAGTGTCTGCGGGTGGCAGGTTGCCGGGTGTTTCGGAGACAACGATGGCGTCCTTGGGTTGTGGTGCACGCACCACAACCTCGTCCCATGCCACCAGGTGCCCCTGTGGTGCCCACGTCGTGTCGCTGCGCAAGAACCATCGAAACTGCACGGTGACCGTGTCGTTCGGAGCCGCGGAGTCGATGGCGGCGATTGCAGCGGCCGACAAAGTGACCGTTGCGAATTGCAATGCGGGTACCTGAACCTCGAGTGGCTCATCATGCGCCACGTCCCCCGATACCAACACGCTGAGTGTGCCACGTAACGCTTCTAGACCGACATGCGACTGGCGATTGTGCACCTCGAACCGATGCGTACCACTCGCACGGACGGCGACGGGTCGATACACCCAGGCCATCTCCCGCATCGCCGGGTGTGGTGCAAGATCGGAGGCATTGAGACCGTCGGCCACGAAGTTTCCGTCGTTGGGCGTGTCTCCGAACTGTCCTCCATAGGCGAAGCGCCATGAGGCACCATTCGCGGTGCTGCGGCGATCCACTGCCTGACGCAAGCCGTGGTCCTTCCACTCCCAAATGAAACCGCCCGCAAGGAGCGGCTCACGTTCGATGGCGGTCCAGTAGTCCGCCAGTGAGCCGTTGGAGTTACCCATGGCATGGCTGTATTCGCACATCACCAAGGGACGATCGGCGTCACTTTGCGCATACTCGACGATTGCTGAGATTGGCGAGTACATCGGACACACCACATCGGTTGCGTTGCGACCACCGTTCAACCAGGGGCGAGTATCCCCATTGCGACCATGAAAGATTGCTCCCTCGTAGTGCAGCGGACGCGATGGATCGAGCGACCGAATCAACGCGGCAAGTGCATCGTGGTTGGTGCCAAAGCCTGATTCGTTGCCCAGCGACCAGAAGATCACGCTGGGATGATGGCGATCGCGCAGCACCATACGCGAGCCACGAGCCAACCATGTCGAAAGGTAACGGTCGTCGTTGCACAATGAGGTGTTGTAGGCGTGCGACTCGATGTTTGCCTCATCGACGACGTACAGCCCGTACTCGTCGCAGAGATCCAAGAACGTTGGATCGTTCGGATAGTGGCTGGTGCGCACTGCATTGCAGTTGTGCTGCTTCATCGCAATCACATCGGCACGCATGTCGTCCCGGGTTACCGCTTTACCTCGCTCCGGATGATGATCGTGGCGATTTACTCCGCGAATGGTGATGCGTTGATTGTTGACCCGTACTTCGCCGTGTTCCACACGAATGCGTCGAAATCCCGTTATCAGCGACGTGTACTGGCGCTGTGGACCGAGTAGCTTCACCACCACGCGATACCGCTGCGGGTCTTCCGCCGACCACGGACGAGCGCGGGGAATCGCCAGCGTCGCCGTCACGCGATGGCCTGCGAAAACATATTTTTCGTCGTACTTATGGGGAACCTCGCACATCACGGGTTCGCACACGCGTCTACCCGACAACTCCTCACACCAGACCTGTACTGCAACTCCAGCTGATGGTTCATTGAGGAACGCGACTTCGGCCTCCACGACTGCAGTACCCAATTGTGAGTCTGCGTCGTAATCAGTGGTGCATGACACCGACCGAAGATGGATTGGTGCTCGCGCTTCTATGAACACCGAGCGGTGCAGCCCCGCCATCCACCATTGGTCCTGATCCTCCACGTAACTCTGTGCGCTGTATCGCACCACCACAATGGCCACTTCATTTTCACCGGGACGAAGGGCCCCGGTGATGTCGTACTCGCTGGCAAGTCGGCTGTCGGTGCCGTAACCGATGAATTTCTGGTTCACATACACCAGGTGCACGCTGTCGGCAGCGCCGACGTGCAGTACGACTTGTTGTTTCAACCAGGTGGCCGACAACGAAAATGAGCGTCGATAGATGCCGGTGGGATTGTATGAAGGCAGGTTCGGCGGTGGGCCATCGAACGGCATGTCCGTGTTGGTGTAATGCGGAAGGTCACCAACCCCCTGCATGGTCCAATTGCCGGGGACC
>JAFMFM010000004.1 GCA_017856115.1 Actinomycetota bacterium
ACATCATCACTCAACCAGCCGAAATCAATATTGAAGAGCTGATCATTCGTCCACCCAAGGGCATGTAGCAGAGCTAACTCCCCGCCCCAACGGGGCCAAGACTCGCATGCCTCTCAACCACGTACGTTTCGCTGCTCGAGCGGTTCAACCCCGCGTGAGTCGCGGCAAACGCCACGACCACCGCACAGCGGCCGCACGTATGGCGACCACCACGGCAAGTGGAATCCAGAGCGCTGCAACGGATCCGGCGTCCGCCTCAATGAGGGCGAGATGCGCCAACGTACCGAGCAGTGCAGCCACCGCATAGATCTCCCCCACGAACACGATTGGCATGCGTCGTGCAAACACATCCCGCAGCACGCCCCCACCGACTCCCGTAATCACTCCCATGAACGCTGCAATGAAGTACGACGCGCCCGACTCCACCGCAATCGACGTACCGACCACCGCGAAGGCACCGAGACCCACCGCATCACTCGCTGCGTACCACGTTGCGCGGCGCGGATCCATCGAAGGACGCACCCGCAAGACCGCGATCACCACCACCGCCGTCAGCAGGGAGTACACGAGTGGCCACTCCTGCGAGACCCAAAAGACCTCATTGTCGATGAGAAGATCACGAATCGTTCCACCACCGATAGCCGTTAGCGCCGCGAGCACGACACCACCGAGCCAGTCCATGCCGGCCTCCATCGCCGCCATCACTCCCGAAACTGCAAACGCCACGGTGCCGATCACCGACACGATAAAGACGGCATCAGATGAGCCGACGAACAATGTTTCGGACATCATCAGCATCACTCTTCAGGCTCGCTGTGCGGCACGATGTTTGCGCCAACCCTGGAACCCCGCCGCACCGTACACCACCATCACCAATGGCACAATGATCAGCATCGCAGTCCGGTACAACTCGGGTGCCGAACTATCTCCGGCCTCCATCACGAGGTACGCCACGTAGGCGACGTAGAACGCCACCAGGACGGCACCCTCCCAGCGCTTGACCATGAAGCCGTTCCAGCAGATTGGAAGCAACAGCACCGTGGCTGCCAACATGACGGGATAGTCGAGCCGAATCACTTCATCGTTCACGGAGATTCCGTTCGAGGAGATTGCCGCAGACGCACCAAGAACGCTCAGAAGATTGAAGATGTTCGAACCCACGGCGTTGCCCACCGCGATGTCACGCTGTCCGCGAACGGCCGCCATGACGGAGGTTGCAAGTTCTGGCAACGAGGTTCCAGCGGCGACCACCGTCAGTCCGATCACCAAGTCGCTCACACCGAGCGCCGAGGCGATTTCGGTCGCCGAATTCACGAGCAACTGCGAGCCGACGACCAACAACGACAACCCGACGATTACCAGACCGATTTGGAACGTGAGCGACATCGAAAACGTGCGCCCCTCCACCTCATCCACTGCCGACTGGTACTCGGTCTGCACCTGCGACGACTCCGTCTTGGTTGCACCCCGCAACAACCAGCCGATGTAAACGATCACCCCGACGAAGAGCCCCACCCCCTCGAGACGACCGACCGAGCCGTTGAGCGCAAGCAGGTACACCACCACGGTGATGAGCACAAGGACGGGGATGTCGAATCTGAGCAACCGCTGGTTGATCGACAGGCCACTCACTGCTGCGGACAATCCGAGGATCATGAGGACGTTGAAGGTGTTGCTCCCCACCACGTTGCCGAGCGCCACGTCGGCATTGCCGGAGATCGCACCACTCACCGATACCGCCAACTCCGGCGCGCTGGTACCGAATGCAACCACGGTGAGTCCAACCACGATCGGGGCGACGCCCAGTTTGGTGGCAATCGACGATGCACCCTTCACGAGCCATTCGGCTCCGAATACCAGGAGAATCACACCGACGATCAGCCACGCCAGCGTGAGCAAATCCATTAGAAGAGACTAGTTTCCGGCGCGGATCGATACGCCCTGATTGCGCGTGCTATTCGCCACCAACCGCACGCCCCAACATGTGCGCGCCGATAGGAGCGGTGACGAGTTGCAACACCACCACGACGACAATCTTGGTGATGTCGCCCAGGTCCGTGAACTGCAAGCTTGCTCCGATTGCAACCATCAAGACACCGAGTGTTGCGGGTTTGGTGGTGGCGTGCATGCGGGCACGTGTGGAACCCAGGCGGTACAGACCGATCGCCGACACCAGCGCCAAGAACGATCCCGAGAGCATGAAGAACCCGGAGACCACGTCACGAACCGTTGACAGTTCGCTGATCACGACTGCTCCTCACCGCGTGTCTCAATGAAGCGCGCAACCGTCACCGACGTAACGAACCCCAATAGGCCGAGGATGACGGCCAGATCCAGATTGAGGCCATCCACTTTGGAAGCCGCCCATACAAGCAACGCACAGGTGATTGCGGAGGTCAGCATGTCGAAGACCACCGCCCGATCGCCGAGCGAGCGTCGGCTGGCAATCCGCACCACGCCGAGCACCCCGGCGAGCGCAAGAAACGCGAGCGAGATCGCGACGACCACCGTCATGGCGTCCTCTCTCGCACCGCTCGTGCCACCAAATTCTCGAGTTGGAGCACGTCGCGCCGAAACTCGTCCGGATCCACTAGTCCCAACACGTGGACGGAAAGCACGAGCGTCGACTCATCGAGGTCGAGGCTCATGGTGCCGGGCGTGAGCGTGATGGCGTTGGCCACCACCGCTCCGACGAACACCGAACCCTGCTGCAGTGCCACGGACTGAACCGACGTTGCGATCCGCTCCCGTGTCGGAAACAACACGGCGAACACCACCCGAACACTCGATCCGACGAGGCTCACCAACACGTGGAGGAGAAGTCGCAGGGCCGGTACCGGTCGCATCACGTATCGACGCGGGCGGTCGTGAGCGAAGAGCCAGCTCACGATCGCCACGACCAGCACCCCGCTTAACACGTTCGCCACCGACACCTCGCCCCATAGGGCGATCCACAAGAGCAGGAGGGCCATCGAGCGTGTGATCATGATCCTCGAACTCCGACGACGTACCCGCCGACATCCAGAACTTGACGTGCAGCATCTCCAGCGAATTCGTAGAGCGGTCCCGCACCAATCGCGATGGCGATTGAGAGCGCCACCATCATCCCGGTTGCGACGCTCATCGACGGACTGGCGAGAAGGATGTTCGCCTGGGAGATGTCACGATCATTAGACGGCTCACCCCAGAAGGCCCCCACCCAGATCTTCACCATCGATACCAATGTGAGGAGGCTCACCACCAATGCCACCGTGACCACCACGTAATGCCCATCATCCAGTCCCGCTCGCACGATCGCGAACTTGGCGAGGAAACCCGAGAGGGGCGGCAAGCCGGCAAGACTCAGCGCCGGCACCAGGAAGAGCATCGCAAGCATCGGTGATCGGCGTGCCAGGCCGCTGACCGATGCCAACGAACTTGAGCCCGAGTCGCGCTCGATGATGCCCTCAACCAGGAAGAGCGACGTCTTCACCGGTATGTGATGGATTAGATAAAAGATAGTTGCAGCGATCGCCGCGGTGCCACCAATCCCCAACCCGAACACCATGTAACCGATCTGCGAGACGATATGGAACGACAGGATTCTCTTCATGTCTTGTTGCGAAATTGCACCAATCACACCCACCAACATGGTGAGCGCGCCGACCACCAACACCAGACCCCTCATCTCGCCCGGGAACAACAACGTTTGTACGCGAATCAAGCAATACACGCCCACTTTGGTGAGCAGTCCGGCGAACACCGCACTGGCCGAACTCGGCGCCGTTGGGTACGAGTCGGGCAACCAGAAGAACAGCGGGAACACGGCGGCTTTGATGCCGAACGCCACCAAGAGCAACAACTGCAAACCATTGCGAACGCCGTCGGGCAGCTCGGCGAGTCGCGCCGGTAACTCGGCAAAGTTCACGGTTCCGGTCGCGCCGAAGATCAGCCCCACCGCAACTACCAACACCAACGACTCAATCACGTTCAGTACCACGTATGTGGTACCCGAGCGAATCTGCTCTCGAGTGCCCTCCAGCGTGAGCAATACGTAGCTCGCCATCAACAAGATCTCGAATGCCACGAAGAGATTGAAGAGATCACCGGCGAGGAAGGCCTGGACGATTCCAGCCGTCATCACCATGTACACGGGGTGGTAAAACGGTGATTGCTCGTCACGCGAGCGTTGCCCGATTGCAAAGATCAACACCGTGGAGGTGACGCCTAAGGCAACCACCACCAGCACGGCCGCGAGACGATCGGCAACCATCGAGATGGCAAATGAGCCCGGCCATCCACCAAGCCGCGTCACGAGGATCTCGTCATCGGTCCACACCTCGACCAATACGGCGATAGCGACCGCGAGCGACGACAACAACGCCACGAAGCTGAGCACGCGCTGCCACATCGGGCTTCGCAAGATGAGCATCACCGCTGCCGCACAGAGGGGAATCAACACGGGGAGCACCACCAGCGACGTCACGGAACTACGTCCTCATGGTGTGGCTGGTCGCCCGACTTGTCCATTCGTTCGGCGCGCGAGGCGATCATTCGATCCTCCACATCGTCCTCCACCTCGTCGTCGTGTGTCAGCGTCCAATTGCGCCAGGCAAGCGTCATCAGGAACGTGAGTAGGGCAAATCCGATGACGATTGCCGTCAGCACCAGCGCTTGGGGCAACGGATCGGTGAGGTCTCCCGTACGTCCCAGGATCGGTGCTTCACCGGTGTTGCTACCGGCGGTGATGATCACCACGTTCACACCGTTACCGAGTACGCCGACCCCCAGTGCTATGCGCGTGAGCGATCGCTCGGTCACCATATATGCACCGACACCGAAGAGCACCGCGATGACCGCAAACTCCCAGACACTCATCTCGGTGCTCCACCTTGATCGCGTGATGCTGCTCGCCCGCGATGCGCAGAGACGCCTGCGCCCTCGGTACCGAGCGCCCGAAGAATCATCAATACCACGGCCACTACCACGGCGAATACCCCGAGATCGAACAGCGTCGACGACACAAACTTCACCTCGCCGATTACCGGTACATCCAATTTCCAGATGTACGACTCGAGCGGCGACCCTCCTGCGATGAGTGGTGCCAACGTGGTGCCGAATGCAGCGAGCAACCCCACACCGAGCAGCATCTCCGGATTGCGGATTGGTCGCCGACGAATGGAAGGCTCGTCACCGGCGAGGAACTGCAACACGAATGCGGCACCGAGGAGGAGCCCACCGGCGAAACCCCCACCGGGAGCATTGTGACCTCTGAACGTTACATATACGGCGATGAGCGTGGCCACCTTCGTAAGCCAACGATCCACCAATTCACTGAGAATGGCCGACGATCGCATCTTCATCGAGCCGCCCTACGCACGAGATTGACGACGCCAAGTGCGGCAACGGCCAACACCACGATTTCGCCCATGGTGTCGAATCCGCGGAAGTCGACGAGGATTACGTTCACCACGTTTCGACCACCAGCCTCATCCAACGATCGAGCGAAATACTCCTGCGCCGGAGACGGCCGGATGCGTGAGGCACGCGCAGCCAGCAAAAAGAGTGGAACTACGATTCCCACCCCCACCGCGATCCCGAGGCGAAGTACCCGGGGAGTCCAGCCAACGTGCGTGCCAGTTTTCTGCGTCATTGAGCGAAGTGCCAGAAGAAATACCACGATGGTGAGCGTCTCCACCAACAATTGGGTGGTCGCCAGATCCGGGGCGCCACGCATTGCAAACAGCACGGCGATTGCATATCCCACGCCCCCGAGGAACAGTGCCCCTGCAAATCGCGGACGTGCCACTGCAACCCCGACTGCAAGCACCATCGCCACGATCGAAACCAATGCCTCGAGCGGCGAACCCCACGACACACCACCCGTGAGCCGCGGTGCGTCAATCACCAGTCCTGCAACGAGCCCGCCCGCAGCCACCAACAAAGTTACGCCGACGTAGATCGGCAACGAGCCCGACTGCGTCACGGCGGTAATGCGCTTTGCGAGTCGCATGGTGGTGTCGTACAGCCCGTCGAAGACCCGCTCGCCGGTTGCCGCGGAAGTGGCTGATTGGGAGAGCGGGGCACGCCAGCCGATGACGGCTCCCACGGCAATGACGATCGCGGAGGTGATCAGCGCATCGTTGATGCCGGGCCATAGCGCCAGTTTCGACACCGCATTGACGTCGAGCGACTTGGACGGTGCCACCAACCAACTACCGACCGTTGCGGCCGTAAGGCCGGCTGCGAGTGATACGGCGGCCGCCACCACCACTGGTCCGGAGAGTGCGATACGAACCGCGACGGACGAGTGATGGTCGGCATCCACCGACGAGTGGGCCGCAACCTGCGAACGTTCGGGCGCAACATCGCTTCGTAGCACGGCTCGAAGCAGACGAATGCTGTAGGCGACCGAGAGCACCGACCCGACGACCACTCCAGCGAGCGCCACCACGCCGACGGCATCACGTTCCAGATCGAGCAGAGCAACGAGCGCCTTCTCCTTCGTGGCGAAACCGAGGAGCGGAATGATTCCCGCCATCGAAAGGAGTGACAGCACCATCGCAAGCGTCGTGGTCGGCATCGCGCGACGCGCAGCGCCGATCTTCGACACATCGCGAGTGCCGATCTCGTGATCAATGACCCCGACACCGAGGAACAAACCAACCTTGAAGATTGCATGGGCCACGATGTGTGCTACGCCCGCATAGGTGGCGTATCGGTTACCGACGCCGAACAACACGGTAAGGAGTCCGAGCTGCGACACCGTGCTGTAGGCCAACACCAGCTTGGCATCGACTTCTCGAAGCGCACGCCAGCCACCGAGCACCATCGTCACTACCCCGGCAACCACCACCCACCATCGCCACACGCCCACGTCGGCGAAAATCGGCGAGGTTCGCGCCAAAAGCACGATTCCCGCTTTCACCATGGTCGCCGAGTGCAAATACGCACTCACCGGTGTCGGTGCAGCCATCGCGCCGGGTAACCAGAAGTGGAAGGGAAACTGAGCCGACTTGGTGAACGCTCCGAGCAACAGCAAGATGGCGGCGGCGTGAGCGAAGTTGCCACTGGGACCGGCGGCGAGAAGCTCCGAAAACGACGTGGTGCCGTACTGCACCTGCAGGATTCCGACACCTGCCAGGAGACACAGCCCGCCCGCGCCGGTGGTGAGCAGCGCTCGCACGGCGGCCTGGCGAGCCGACGTCGACTTGTCGTTCAGGCCGATGAGTAGGAACGACCACACGGACGTAAGTTCCCAGAACACGAACATGGTGAACAAATCCTCGGCGAGCACCAAGCCGAACATCGACCCTGCAAACGCCATGAACAAACCCACGAACCTGGCGTAGGTTCCGTCATGTTCGAAGTACGCGAGTGAGTAGACCAGCACGGCAGCACCGAGCACCGACACCAAGAGCGCCATCACCACCGCAAAACCGTCCAATTGCACGTTGAGGTTGAAGCCCAAGATCGGTAACCATCGCACCGAATACGACGACGTTTCGGCACCTCCAATGCCGCGCGCAGCCACCAACACCGCGGAACATGCCAGCACCACCACCCCGAGCGCCGCCGCCAGTGCAGGCCGACGACGCAGCCCAACCAGCGTGAGTCCGCCCACGGCGAACTGCGCGAAGATCGCCACGAACAACATCATCGAATGCTCAAAATTACCATTGCAACGCGCTGACCGCGTACCACTGCGCGTACGTCACCGCGAAGGTAGAACCTCGCGTGGCTCTACTTCAACCACCGAGAAACTGACGCACCTCAACCGCACGATTACAGCACTTCGAACCCTCCGCTGCGAGCGCATGTGCGGTCGCAGTATCGGGCGCCTCGATGATCCAAAACCCGCTCATGTACACCTCGGTCTCGTTGAATGCGCCAGTCGTCACACGAGGCACATCACCGCGATTGTCGATGACCGTGGCATTCTCCGGCGCTACGAGACCGGCTGCAAGGACCCAATGGCCGTTCTTTCTGAGCATGTCATTGAATGCATCGATGGCCTGCATCTCACCCGGAACGGCGGTGGCGGTTCCGTTGTCGAGAACCGCAACGAGAAATCGCACGTCAGCGGGTCGACTTTCGCGACGACTTCTTCGACTTCTTCTTCGACTTCGCTGCTCCCCGTGTGGCATCACCCGCGGCGAGTTGTGGACGAATCATCGCATCCAGCAGCGCCGCATCCACCTTCCAGTCGGTCGGCACCCTGACGGTCTTCTTGTTCACCTCATAACCAGTCAGCCGTGGGGACAGCGATTTCAGGACCTTGGCATCGAACGGGGCGATCACTATGTGGTTGGTCGCAACGGAGACCCCAAAGACGTACCTGTCACCGTTCCGGAGCATTGGTTGGTTCCATGCCATCACCAATTCCAGTTGCGGATGCTTCGTTCGGATCACCCTGAGGATTGCCCGAACGGTCCTGGCCTTGGCCGGATCCAGGCTGGCGAAGTACTGGGCCGGAGTCGCAAAGCGTTTGGACGTCGTCGACCCACGGGCATACATCACCAACGCGTTCGCATGCACCTGGGAAAACTCGTGTCGCTCGCGCAGGAATGCGATCTGTTCCGGATACTTCGCGTCGCCGAGGTCGGCAATGAGCTTCAGCCAGTGGCGCACGGGTTTGCCGTGTTTCTTCTCGATTGCCGGGAAGTGTGCGGAACGGTCACCCGGCTTCGGCTTGGCGTGTCGATCCGTGTTCGGCATCGCGCGATTACGTGTCTGCGGCACGTTTCCAACCTACGAGGCGGCGCGAACGACACCGTCGGCAACGGCCGCAGCGGTCACCGCAGGAGCAACGCGTTCGACAACTGATCGATCAAATACCGACGGCACGATGAAACTTGGTGACAATTGCTCGGCAGTAACGGATTCGGCGATGGCAATTGCCGCAGCAAGCTTCATCTTTTCCGTGATGGTGGTTGCCTGGGCATCGAGCGCTCCGCGGAATATTCCGGGGAAGGCCAGCACGTTGTTGATCTGATTTGGATAGTCGCTTCGACCGGTTGCCACCACTGCCGCCAGCCCGTCGATTTGTTCGGGTCGGATCTCCGGGTTCGGGTTGGCCATGGCAAACACGATCGGATCCTTGGCCATCCTGCGCACGTCGGACGCCGTGATGAGGTCGGGGCCGCTGAGACCAATGAACACGTCCGCACCTTCGAGCACCTCGGAGACCATCCCCATCTTGCGCGATGGATTGGTGTGCTCGCCGAACCACTGTTTGGCTGAGTTCACTCCCGTGCGGCCGGAGTACATCGCTCCTTCACGGTCGCAACCAACGATTTCACCAACACCGGCGTCCATCAGAATCTTGCCCACCGCCATGCCGGCGGCTCCGACCCCGAGAATCACCACACTGATGTCCTCGATCTTCTTGCCAGTGATCTTGAGGGCGTTCCACAGCGCAGCCAACGTGACCACTGCCGTGCCGTGTTGATCGTCGTGGAACACCGGGATATCGAGCGAGGCTCGAAGCCGCTCCTCGATCTCGAAACACTCGGGGGCCTTGATGTCCTCCAAGTTGATCCCACCGAACGTTGGGGCGATTCGCTGAACGAATTCCACCACCTCATCGGCGGTGCGCGCATTGATGCACACCGGAAAACCATCGACGCCGCCGAACTCCTTGAACAACAGCGCCTTGCCCTCCATCACCGGCATCGCGGCCTCGGGGCCGATATCCCCCAGGCCCAACACGGCAGTGCCGTTGCTCACGATGGCCACCGTGTTCTTTCGAATGGTGTACTTGTGCGACAGGTTCTTGTCGTGCTCGATCGCGGTACAAATACGGGCGACTCCCGGCGTGTACGCCATGGAGAGGTCTTCGCGGTCGTTCACCGGTGCACTCGTCGACGTGAAGATCTTCCCCGACTCGTGCATGCGGAACGTACGATCCCACCATCCGCGCAGGGTGACGGTCGACAAATCCTGCACCGCCTTCACCACCTGCTGCTGGTGCGCTTCGTCCCGGCAATGCACCACGAGCACGCGTCGCAACACCGGACCGCGAACGTCGAAACCGTCGAGTGCCCCGATGTTTCCGCCTGCCTCGCCGATTGCCGTGCAGAGTTGGCCGAGTGACCCGGGCACGTTGGACAACTCACAGTCCAGGCTGATGGAAAACGCCGCTGTGGGAAGCGTTGGCATAGGAGCACTCAGGCTACGAGCGACCGTAAAGTGCTGACACACTGAAGGGGTGACTTCCCCGCAGGGCGACGCCGACATCTCCCCGCTGTTTCAGCCTGCGGAATGGAAACCGGTGTCGGGCTTCGCGTTCAGCGACATCACCTACCACCGCAGCGTGGACTCCGGCACGGTGCGCGTCGCGTTCAACCGACCGGAGGTTCGCAACGCATTCCGCCCTCGAACGGTGGACGAACTCTTTACCGCACTCGACCACGCCCGCCAAACCCCCGATGTCGGGTGCGTACTGCTCACGGGCAATGGTCCGTCCCCGAAGGACGGTGGCTGGGCGTTCTGCAGTGGTGGCGACCAGCGCATTCGCGGCAAGGATGGCTACAAGTACGCCGAAGGCGATGACGAGTCCACCATCAACACGGCCCGTACCGGACGTCTGCACATCCTGGAAGTGCAGCGGCTGATTCGGTTCATGCCCAAGGTGGTCATCTGCGTGGTCCCCGGTTGGGCCGTCGGCGGTGGACACAGCCTGCACGTGGTGTGCGACCTCACCATCGCCAGCCGGCAACATGCAAAGTTCAAACAAACCGACGCCGATGTCGCCAGTTTCGACGGTGGCTACGGATCGGCGTACCTCGCCCGACAGGTCGGACAAAAGTTCGCGCGCGAGATCTTCTTTCTCGGGCGCGACTACTCCGCGGAAGAAGCACACCGTATGGGCATGGTGAACGCCGTCGTCGACCACGATCATCTCGAGGTGGCGGCCCTGGAGTGGGCACGAGAGATCAACGCCAAGAGCCCAACCGCCCAACGCATGTTGAAGTTCGCCTTCAATCTCATCGACGATGGCCTGGTCGGACAGCAACTGTTCGCCGGCGAGGCGACCCGACTCGCCTACATGACCGACGAGGCACAGGAAGGTCGCGATGCCTTCCTGCAGAAGCGCGAACCGGACTGGTCTGATTTCCCCTGGCACTTCTAGAGATCACCGACCTCCACGATCCACGGCTCGATCCGTTTCGCTTCCGCGAACGGCGACTGATGGGCGTGATCCAGCGTCGCAACGGCGGTCCGCTCTTCATCGCCGAGGGCGACCTGGTCACCGAGCGCGCACTCGCCGCCGGGTGCGAACCCGTCGCCGTCTTGTGCAGCGAAAAGGGCGCGCGCCGGCTCGCGGAGTTCGCGCCGGACTACGAGCGCTATTCGTTCTTTGCCACGGAGGAACTACGCCGCAACGTCACCGGCCTTGGCGTGCCACTCGAGGTGATCTCGCTGTTCAAGCGACCCGAGCCCCGCGACGCCGACGACCTCCTACGTAGATTCCAATTCGGGGTGCTTGCCGACAACGTGGACAACCCCGTCAACGTCGGCTCGATCGCCCGAAACATGGCGGCCATGGGCTGGGATGCGATGTTCCTCGACAACAACAGCGCCGATCCACTCGCCCGCCGTGCCCTGCGCGTGTCGATGGGCAATGCATTTCACGTGCCGCACGCACGGATCGCCGACACCGCTGAATTCGTTCGCACTGCCGCGGCGGCCGGTGTCGCCACCATCGCGCTAACACCGGGTGACGACGCGACGCCGTTGCGCAACGTGCACCTGCACGACCAGCGACGGCTCGTGGTGTTGGGTTCGGAGCGAGACGGACTGTCCGACGACGTGCTCGATGCCTGCACAATGCGCGTGCGCATCGAGATGCAGGAGGGAATCGACTCGCTCAATGTCGCCGCGGCAAGTGCAATTGCTTGCTACACGCTGCGGTAAGCGTCGGCGACACCGTGCGGCCGGCGTCGACCGGCCTAAACGTTGCGTAAGTGGTCGGCTGCGCGCACGAAGTAGTCGCGCATCTCCCCCACGAGTTCCGTCGCCGACGCCCGGCGTACGGCGTCGTCCCCGCGCCATGCTGCAACCGCAACCTCGAGGGCGGTGTTCATATGTTTGAGCCAACGATCACGCATCGAGTCGTCGATGGGAAACGTTGCGTGACGCATCCGCAAGCGCGGATGACCCCGTTCGTCGGAATAGTCGGTCGGACCACCCCAATACTGCGCCAGGAACAACGCCAAGCGACGTTGTGCACCGGTCAGATCATCGGGCTGCGGATACAACGCCAGCAGTACCGGATCCGTGCGCACGCCCACGTAGAACTCCGCGGCCAAACGCTCGAAGAATGCGAGCCCGCCGACGCGCTCGAACAGTGTTGCGGCAACGTTTTGCGACGCCGGACTCGACGCGTCGGTGTTCACGAAAACTGCGGATCTTCCCACTCGGGAAAGATGTCGGGTAGCGCATCGACCACCGAGTCGCTGAATCGCGCCGGTCGCTTCTCCAGGAAACTGGTGACGCCTTCATGGGCGTCCGCACTCCGACCTCGCATCTGAATGCCGCGCGAATCGGCGCGATGGGCATCCATCGGATGCGATGCTCCGAGCATTCGCCACAACATCTGACGCGACAGCGCCACCGACACACCCGAGGTATTGTCGGCGATCTCGCGCGCCAACGACCGTGCCGCGGCTAATAGCTCGTCTGGTGCATGAACCGAGCGCACGAGTCCTCCGGCCAGGGCTTCCTGCGCCGGGAGGATGCGCCCGGTGTACACCCACTCGGCCGCCCGAGAAATTCCAACGACACGCGGCAGGAACCACGACGAGCAGGCTTCGGGCACGATGCCTCGTCGCGTGAACACGAAACCGATGCGCGCCGAGTCCGACGCGAGGCGAACGTCCATCGGCAGGGTCATGGTGGCACCGATGCCCACGGCCGCCCCGTTGATCGCCGCGATCACCGGCTTCTTGCACGCAAAGATCCGAAGCGTCACTTGCCCGCCACCATCGCGTCGAACGTGCTCGTCGCTAGGGCTCGACCAATCGCCGTCGTCGAAGGTTCGCGCCCCACTCGACAAATCGGCACCTGCGCAGAACGCCTTGCCCTCCCCCGTAACGATGACCGCACGAACGGCGTCGTCGGCATCGATGATGTCGAACACCTCCAACAACTCGCGCATCATCACACCCGTGAAGGCGTTCATCTTCTCGGGCCGATGCAACGTGATGGTGGCGATCGACTCGCTCACCTCGTAACGAATCTGCGAGAACTCGGGCATGACCACGTGTCTATCAGCCTCGGCCGCGCAACTACACGTCGAGGAATCGCGACGCAGCGATCGCCGAACCAATCGCGCCGATGGCCGCACCGAGCACCAAGAGCACCAACATCACGCCCGAGAGGTAACCCCCCGGAACGACGAGGCTCGAGATTCCGGTGCCTGGCTTGAACGCCGCAACTCCGCCGGACCACGCGCTGTTCAGCGCCCACACGCCGGCACACGACACCACGCCGCCGATCAGTCCCTGCAGCAAACCCTCGAGCATGAACGGAATCCGGATGAACCAATTGGTTGCCCCCACCAACTTCATCACTTCGATCTCCCTGCGGCGCGCGAACATCGCCGTGCGAATGGTGTTCCAAATCAACCCCACCGCAACCGCGAGCAGCACCAACGACATGATGAGCGTGACGTTGCGCACGAATCCGGACAGCGTTGAGATGACCTCGAATTCGTCCTCGGCCAATGCCACCGCCTCGACTCCGGGCAACGTTCGGTACTGGTCGGCCAGACTTCGCACCAAGTCCGTGTCCTGCGTGATTGGAACCACCTTGAACTGCGTGGGAATGGATTCCGGGGTCAACAAACTGAGCGTCACCGGATCCCCCACGAAGATTCGCTGTGCTTCGGCATAGCTCTCGGCCTTGTCCAGGTAGCGGAGCTTGTCGACGTCGATCACGCTGGGGGCCGCGCGCAGCGTGCCGTCGATCAGGGCAACCTGCTCGGGCGATGCATCGCTTCGAACGAACACGATCATCGCTACGTCGCCACGCCACTGCACCAGCAGGTTTTCGAACGCGCGCTGAATGAGGAACGTCGCACCGACGAGCAACAGGGCAATCGCCGACGTGAGTACCGCCGCCAGGGTGAGCGTGAGATTGCGGCGGAAACTCGCCCACGTTTCTCGCAGTGCGTATTCGATGCGGGCGAGCATTATTCGTACACTCCCCGCTCTTGGTCGCGCACGACGAGACCACGATCCAGTTGGATCACCCGTCGACGCATGGCATTGACCACCCGGTGGTCGTGCGTCGCCATCACGACGGTGGTACCCGTCTCGTTGATCTCCTGCAACAACGACATGATGCCCTCGCTGGTTGCCGGGTCGAGGTTGCCGGTGGGTTCGTCGGCAAGCATGATGAGCGGGCGGTTCACGAACGCCCGTGCGATCGACACGCGTTGCTGTTCGCCACCCGAGAGTTGATTGGGGAATCGCTCGCTCTTGTCGGCGAGCCCCACGAGTTCGAGCACGAACGGCACCTGCTCACGAATCACGTGGCGCGGCTTGCCGATGACCTCCAACGCGAACGCCACGTTCTCGAACACCGTTTTGTTGAGGAGCAACTTGTAGTCCTGGAAGATGTTGCCCAACGAACGCCGCAGGTACGGTACCCGCGAGGGTGGCATCTCGCATACGTTTCGTCCGGCTACCCACACGTCACCCTGCGTGGCGACTTCCTCCCTGCTCATCAGTCGTAACAGCGTGGACTTTCCGGACCCGGACGGGCCGACCAGGAACACGAAATCGCCCTTGGCCACGTCGAACGACACGTCGTCCACGGCGAGCGTGTCGTGCCCGTAGATCTTGGTGACGCCGTCGAGTTTGATCATTACCGACCGGCCTCGGTGCGACGCCAGCGCAAGTAGCCCTCCATGAACTCATCCAGGTCGCCGTCGAGCACTGCGGTGACATTACCCGACTCCACATCGGTGCGGAGATCCTTCACCATTTGGTACGGCTGCAACACGTAGGAGCGAATCTGGGTACCCCAACCAACCGTTGCCTGCTTGCCGGCGATGCGCGCCAGTTCCGCCTCGCGTTCCTCGATGATGCGAGCCGCCACCATCGTCTTCAACTTCTTCAACGCGTTCTCGCGGTTCTGCAACTGGCTGCGTTCCTGCTGCGACGCCGCAACGAGTCCCGTCGGACGGTGAATGAGGCGAACCGCCGACGAGGTCTTGTTCACGTGCTGACCGCCGGCACCCGATGCTCGGTACACCTCCATGTCGATGTCGGCGTCGTTGATCTCCACGTCCACTTCCTTCAGTACCGGCCAAACCTGCACGGTGGCGAAGCTCGTCTGGCGACGACCTTGGTTGTCGAACGGACTGATGCGCACGAGCCGGTGGGTACCGCGCTCACTCGTGAGGAGTCCGTAGGCGAATCGGCCCCGCACTGTGAAGTCGGCCGACAGGATGCCGGCTTCGGTGCCGTCGGAGACGTCGCCCATCTCCACCGAGAAATTCCTGCGCTCCGCCCAACGCGTGTACATGCGCAACAACATCGCGCTCCAGTCCTGGGCGTCGATGCCGCCGTCCTTGGCGTTGATCTGGACGATGGCATCGGTTTCGTCGTGCTCACCGATGAAGAGACTGCGCAGTTCCACCTCGTCGAGTGCCGCCCGCGCACGCACGAGACCTTCTTCGATTTCCGGCTCCTGCGAGGCGTCGTCGGCCTCGCGAGCCATCTCGTGCAGCACCTGCACGTCGTCGAGCGTGCGAGCGATGCGATCGAACTCGGTGAGGTCGCCCTTCAGCGCGGCGTACTCGGCATTCACGCGCTTGGCGTGATCCTGGTCGTTCCACAAATCCGGCTTTGCCACCTCGACCTCGAGCTCCACCAGTCGCTCGCGCAACTGGTCGATCTTCAGGTACGCCTTGGCCTCGGAAACGCGACGGGCAACCTCGGAGATGTCGGTCGTGAAATCACGCATGGGTTGCCGCCGTGACGGCCTACGCCACCTTGCCGTGGCACTGCTTGTACTTCTTGCCCGAGCCGCACGGGCACGGCGCATTTCGTGGCGTCGTCGACCAATCATCGGCACGCTTCACGACCGTTCCTTGCTTCGCCGGCGCGCTACCCGCACCGGTCGGCGTCGATGCACCCGGCACCGCAGTTCGAGCGGCGCCGGCCTGTGGCGCCGAACCGGTCTCGTCGGAGGTCCGTACGTTCTGCACAGTTTGCACCTGTGCAGCAGATACGTCGTTGCGCACCACTTGGACGTGCATCACGTACTTGACGAAGTCCTGGGCGACACCCTTCATGAGGGCACCGAACATCTCGAAGCCCTCGCGTTGCCACTCGGTGAGCGGATCCTTCTGGCCCATCGCCCGCAGGTTGATGCCCTCCTGTAGGTAGTCCATCTCCTCCAGGTGCTCGCGCCAACGCTGATCGATGATCCGCAGCATTACCTGTCGCTCGATCTCTCTCATCGTGTCGGCGCCGAGTTCGGCTTCGCGCTGGCCGTAATACGCCGACGCATCGGCCATGACCGCGTCGTACATTTCGTCGGTCGACCCGCACGCCGACAACTGCTCCACCGTGAGGGTGTGCGGCCAGAACGACCGAAGTTCGGTGACCAGACCCGACACGTCCCACTCGTCGTCGGCCTCCGATACGCAGTGCGTTTCGATGAGCGAATCCACCGCGTCGGCCAGGTACTCCATCGCCTCGGCCTTGAGATCGCTCCCGGCGAGGATCTGGTCGCGGCGCTGGTAGATGATCTTGCGCTGCTGGTTCATCACCTCGTCGTACTTGAGGACGTTCTTGCGAATCTCGGCGTTGCGCTGCTCCACCGTGTTCTGGGCGCGTTCGATGGCCTTCGTGACCATCTTCGCCTCGATTGCCTCGTCGTCGGGTAGCGCCCGACCCATCACCCACGACAACGCGCCGGTGGCGAACAGCCGCATCAACTCGTCGTCCAGGCTCAGATAGAACCGACTCGCTCCCGGATCGCCCTGACGACCGGCGCGACCTCGCAACTGATTGTCGATACGGCGACTCTCGTGACGCTCGGTACCCAACACGTACAAGCCACCGAGTTCGCGAACCTTGGCGCCATCGGCTTCGCACGTTGCGGTGTACTCGCGCACCAGTTCTGCCAGTCGTTCGTGCGCCTTTCGTCGCGCGGTGATGTAGTCGAGCGGCATGTCCTCCAATGCCACGGGCAACGCAAATTCGTCCAGCAACGTGTCGGGGTGATGGCCTTCCTTCAAGACCTGGGCTCGTGCCATCCCCTCGGGATTGCCTCCCAACAGGATGTCGACGCCACGACCCGCCATGTTGGTGGCCACGGTTACCGATCCAATGCGACCCGCCTGCGCAACGATGGATGCCTCGCGCGTGTGCTGCTTGGCATTCAGCACTTCGTGCTTCACCCCGCGTTGCTGCAACTTGCGAGACAACAACTCGCTCTTTTCCACGCTCACGGTGCCGACGAGAACCGGCTGACCGGTCTCGTGACGCACCACGATGTCGTCGACGACCGCCTTGAACTTGGCCTCCTCGGACTTGTAGATGAGGTCGGCTTCGTCAACTCGCACCATCCGGCGATTGGTGGGAATGGGAACCACGTTGAGGCCGTAGGTGTTCATCAGTTCCGCGGCCTCCGTCTGTGCCGTACCAGTCATGCCGGACAACTTCTCGTACATACGGAAGTAGTTCTGCAGCGTGATGGTGGCGAGTGTCTGGTTCTCCTCCTTGATCTTCACGCCTTCCTTCGCCTCGACCGCCTGGTGGATGCCTTCGCTCCAGCGTCGCCCTTCAAGGATTCGGCCCGTGAACTCGTCGACGATCTTCACCTCGCCTTCCTGGACGATGTAGTCCTTGTCGCGGTGGTACAACACCGCCGCACGCAACGCAACCTGCAGTTGGTGCACCAGGTTGCGCTGCACCTCGTCGTACAAGTTCTCGATGCCGAGTTGCTGCTCCACCTTGGCGATGCCCGCCTCGGTGGGCACGACGATTCGCTTGTCCTCCTCGACGTCGAAGTCGACCCCACGCACGAGCGTGCGAACGATGGAGGCGAATTTGTAGTACAGCGTCGCGGCGTCGGCGATGCGACCCGAGATGATGAGCGGCGTACGCGCTTCGTCGATGAGGATGGAGTCGACCTCGTCGACGATGGCATAGTGATGTCCGCGCTGCACCTTGTCGGCGACGGTGGCAGCCATGTTGTCGCGCAGGTAGTCGAATCCGAATTCGTTGTTGGTGCCGTAGGTGATGTCGCAGCCGTAGTCGGCGCGCTTTTCCTCCGGGGAGGTACGAACACCCGGCACCACGAGGCCGACGGTGAGTCCGAGCCACCGGTGGATCTGTCCCATCCACACCGCATCGCGTCGCGCGAGATAATCGTTCACCGTGATGAGGTGAACGCCCTTGCCGGAAAGTGCGTTCAAGTACACCGGCAGCGTCGACACCAGCGTCTTGCCTTCACCGGTTCGCATTTCGGCGACCCATCCGGCGTGCAGGGCGGCACCACCCATGAGCTGGACGTCGTAGTGGCGCTGTCCGATCACCCGCTTGGAGGTCTCACGCACGACCGCGAACGCCTCCACCATGAGATCATCGAGATCCTCCCCACGCGCCAGTCGAGACTTGAACTCCGGCGTCTTGCCACGCAACTCGTCGTCGCTGAGCGCGGCGATGTGGGGCTCGAGCGCGTTGACCTCCGGCACCACGGCAGCGAGTGCCTTGACCTTTTTGCCTTCTCCAGCGCGCAGAATTCGATCGAGCACCGCCATGAGAGAGTTCATTCTACCCGTGTCAGTGGTGGCGCTTTCACGTACGCAACGACCACGCAGCGCACCTCGGCAGCCCCCGCTCGCAACAGCGCCGACCGCGCACGGCGCAACGTGGAACCCGTGGTCAACACGTCGTCCACCAGCAACACGTTGCGGCCACGTACCGCACGAGCGTGCGCGACGAATCGCGGGCCGTGCAGTCGTTGGGCGCGCGACGAACCGGTTTGCACCCGCGAGTCGATTCGACGAAGCGTGCGCACGAAACGAACCCGCATGGTGCGTGCAACGCCGGATGCAACGAGTGCCGACTGGTCGTGGCCGCGCAGAGATCGTCGTCGTGTCGTCGTCGGAACGAACGTAACCACGTCCACCGCATCGATCGCCCGTGCCAGGTGTCGGCCGAAGCGCACCGCGATCCATCGGGCATTGCGAAACTTCATCCAGTGGATCGCCCGTCGAAGTTCACCGCGATACTCGCCCAGCGCAACCACCAGTGCGGCACCGACGTCGACCGAACGATGCAACGCCGCTTCGGATTCATCGACGATGTGTGGTGCACGAACCACGTGCGGTGTCGCGCCGAGCACGTCGATGTCGCGTCGCGTGAAGTACGGTGGCTCGGTGACAACCGACCGATTGTTGGAACGCATCACCCGCTGTGTGACGGGCCTGGCGCTGTTCGGCGTGGGAATCTCGCTGCAGATCGAATCCCGACTGGGGAATCCCCCGTGGGACACGTTCCATCAGGGTGTGGCAAACCAAGTCGGACTCGGTATCGGCACCGTGATCATCCTCACGGGCATCGCACTCCTGGTGTTGTTCTGGATTCCACTGCGACAAAAACCCGGACTCGGCACGGTGCTCAATGCGCTGGAAATCGGTCTCGTCGCCAACGTGGCACTCGATGCGATTCCGCGCGTCGAGTCGATGGCGGTCCGTACGTCGATGCTCGTCGGCGGAATCCTGCTCGTTGCACTCGGGTCGGCGCTCTACATCGGGAGCGGTCTCGGACCCGGGCCACGTGACGGCATCATGACGGGCCTCGCTGAGCGCGGGGTAAAGATACGGGTCGCGCGCACCATCATTGAGGTGACGGTGCTCGTCGTGGGCTGGCTGTTGGGCGGTCAGGTCGGCGTTGGCACGGTGCTCTTTGCCGTGGCGATCGGGCCGCTGGTGCAACCCCTGCTGCCACGCCTCACGGTGCGGCCACGCACTAGTAGCGGTAATGCTCCGGCTTGAACGGACCCTTCGGATCCAAGTCGAGATACTCCGCCTGCTGATCGGAGAGTTTGGTCAACTTTGCGCCGAGTGCACCGAGGTGCAATGACGCCACACGCTCGTCCAGGTGCTTGGGCAACACGTACACACCCACCGGGTATTTGGCGACGTTGTTGAAGAGCTCGATCTGTGCGATGACTTGGTTGGAGAACGAACAACTCATGACGAAACTCGGGTGTCCCGTCGCACAGCCCAGGTTCACCAGACGTCCTTCGGCCAGCACGATCACCGCGTGACCGTCCGGAAACGTCCACAGGTCGGTTCCGGGCTTCAACTCGTCGCGCTGGGCGCCGCTTCGTGCCAAGCCCGCCATATCGATCTCGTTGTCGAAATGTCCGATGTTGCACACGATGGCGTTGTGCTTCATCTTCGCCATGTGGTCGACGGTGACGATCATCTCGTTGCCGGTTGCCGTGACGAAGATGTCGGCCTCGCCCACCACGTCGTCGAGTACGTCGACCTGGTAACCCTCCATGGTCGCCTGTAGTGCATTGATCGGATCGATCTCGGTCACGATCACGCGAGCACCCTGTCCGCGAAGGCTCTGTGCGCAACCCTTGCCGACGTCGCCGTATCCGCAGACCACCGCGAGCTTGCCAGCGATCATCACGTCGGTGGCGCGATTGATGGCATCGATGAGCGAGTGGCGACATCCGTAGAGGTTGTCGAACTTGCTCTTCGTGACGCTGTCGTTCACGTTGATTGCCGGGAACAACAGTTCCTTGCGCTCGTGCATCTTGTACAAGCGCTTCACACCGGTGGTGGTTTCCTCGGTGACGCCACGAATTCCCTTCGCCATCCGCGTCCACTTGGTTGGATCCGACTTCAACGTGCGTTGCAACAACCCGAGCACGATCGCCAACTCGGGGTTCGACGCGGTGGTCGGGTCCGGGACCTTCCCTTCCTTTTCGTACTCAACACCCTTGTGCAGTAGCAACGTCGCATCGCCACCGTCGTCGAGGATCATGTTCGGCCCGTCACCATCGGGCCACGTCATCATCTGCTCGGTCGCCCACCAGTACTCCTCGAGTGTCTCGCCCTTCCAGGCAAACACCGGCACGCCGTTCGGCTGCTCCGTGGTGCCGTTCGGACCCACCGCAACGGCCGCTGCGGCGTGATCCTGCGTGGAGAAGATGTTGCAGCTCGCCCAACGCACCTCGGCGCCGAGTTCCACGAGCGTCTCGATGAGTACCGCGGTTTGCACCGTCATGTGCAGGGAGCCCGAGATACGCGCGCCCTTCAGCGGCTTGGCCGCACCGTACTCCTTGCGCAGTGCACGCAAGCCCGGCATTTCGTGTTCGGCGAGGTGGATTTCCTTGCGACCGAACGGTGCGAGGGAGATATCGGCGACCCGATAGTCCTTGCGCTGTGCGAACGTGGAAGATGACATGGCTGACCCCATTTCCTTGACGACGTGTGGTGTTCGTTGCTGACAGCATTCGATGGCAGCGTTGGATTGCGATGTCGGACTGGGGCCTGCTGGCTCCGAATCGGGTCAGCCGACGACCCCAGTCTATGCGACCACGAGGTGCACCGCCGACCACGCGACATCCACGTGTAGTCCCGCCGGTCTCCTCAGGCGGTGAAGGTTGGTGTGATTCCTTGCGACGCCACCTTGGCCATGATCCGGTCGTGCTCGGCATCGGTCACGGTGGTGGCCTCGTCCACCAACATCACGGGAATGCCGTCGCGTACGTCGTAACGACGCTTCAAACGCGGGTTGTAGAGCGCCTCCTCATCGGAGATGAAATAGAGCGGGCCCTTGTCTTGCGGACACGCGAGGATCGCCAGAAGGCGGGCGTCGATGGTGCTCATGGTGCTCAGGCTATGCGAATCCGCAGGTATGTCCTGGTGTCACGCGGTGATCAGCTGAAGCAACTCGGCCACGTGCGTGTCACACTGCTCGCGTGTCGCCGCTTCGAGGTTGAGGCGCAGCAACGGTTCGGTGTTCGACGGCCGAACGTTGAACCACCAGTCACCACAATCGACGGTGAGACCGTCGAGGCGGTCCTGGGGGTAAGCGGAGTACTTCTCCGCGACTCGCGCGATCACCGCGGCGATGTCCTTCACCTGGGTGTTGATCTCGCCGCTGTTGGCGTAACGTTCGACCGACTCACGCAACTTGGAGAGCGGCAGACCAGTGCGACTCATCTCCTCCAACACCACCAATGCGGCAATCAGACCGCTATCGGCGCGGTAGTTGTCGGCGAAGTAGTAGTGGCCGCTGTGTTCACCGGCGAACACCGCACCGGTTTCGGCCATGACGCCCTTCATGTAACTGTGGCCGTTCTTGGTGCGCATTCCGGTGCCGCCGTTCTCGGCGATCACCTCGCGCACCGAACGCGAGGATATGAGGTTGTACAAGATCGTGGCACCCGGATGGCGACGCAAGAACACCTTGGCGAGGATCGCCGTGGTCGTGCTACCCGACATGGTGCGCCCGAGTTCATCGACGAGGAAGACGCGATCGGCATCACCATCGAATGCGAGCCCGACGTCGAAGCCGCCGGAAACGACTCGTGCCTGGAGGTCGCGTTGGTTGGCCGGCTGGATGGGATCGGCGGGATGGTTCGGGAACGTCCCGTCGAGTTCGCCGTACATGATCTCCAGGTCGATCATGTTCAGCCGATCGAACACCGCGGGCACCACCAACCCGCCCATGCCGTTGGCGGTGTCGGCCACCACCTTCAGCGGCCGTAGCGATGCGACATCGATGAACGACAACACGTGGTCGGCGAAGTCGGCCAACATGTTCCGCTTGGTCACCTTGCCCTCGTCCCCCACCACGTTGGTGGCGAGTGCGGCGCGAGCCAGTTCGCGCACCTCGGCAAGGCCGCTGTCGATGCCGATCGAGCGGGCACCGGCGGTGCACATCTTGATGCCGTTGTACTGCGCCGGGTTGTGCGAGGCAGTGAACATCGCGCCCGGCAGATTCAGGATTCCGCTGGCGTAGTACAGCAAGTCGGTGCTGGCGAGACCCAAGTTCACCACCGAGGCGCCACACGACGTCGCGCCATCCTGGAACGCCGATACCAGACCCGGGCCCGACGGGCGCATGTCGTGGGCCACCACCACCGACGTGGCGTTCGTGAACTGCACGAACGCCACTCCGAGTGCGCGGGCAAGCGATTCGTCGAACTGATCGGGCACCGTGCCTCGAACGTCGTACGCCTTCACGACGGCGTCAAGATCCGGCATCGGAGAAAGACTAGGTGGTCGCGGAGCGATTCGCGCGGCGCCAGCGCACCAACACCACCACTCCCGCAATCGTGAGCAGATACGCCAGCACGTCGAGGAACGACCAACCGAAACTCAGCTTCACCTCGTTGTTGGTCGGCACCACCACCATCATGTTCGGCGCAACCCGATACGGGCCCTTCGCGCCCGACACCCCCCAGTTGGGGAAGTAACTCGTTCGAACCAACACCGGTGTACCAATCTTGTCCACGCGGAACGAAACGCTGCTTCGCCCCTGAACCACGTCGCTGACCACCGCCACGTCGGTGTTCACGACCGTGATCGGCTCGCGCGGTGTCACCACATCCACGCGACGCGACGCGTCGTCGGGCTCACCGATTCGACGGTCGAAATCGATACCGACGGGGATGCGCTGCCACTCCTTCGGACCGTCCGCTGCCGGCAGCGCCACCCAGTCGTTGGGGTTCTGAAACCAACTCGTTCCGATCTCGAGCCAACGTTCCTTGGCATCGTCCTCGTGTGCCATCGTCGAGTCGGCGTCGACGCGAGAGTCCACCACCACGGGCTGTATCGAGAGTGGCACCACGAGGTCGCTCGATTCCACTTGATAGATCACCCACGGGCCGCTGCGCGCAATCTCACGCAGGGCCGGCTGAGCCGACGCCTCACGAACCGCCTCGGGAGTGAAACCCATGTAGTAGCGAACGCCGAGTTCCTGGAGGTAGCGAACGCCGAGCGCGGCGTTGTTGTCGTCGTACCGCAATTCGCGAACCGGATTGCTGCTCTGTTTGGACATCGCAGCCGCGGCGATGAAGTGGTACGGCGTGGTACCCGAAGCCTCGAAGAAGAGGCCCTCCATGCTGCCGATACAACCATCGGTCCAGTGCGGCAACAGCATGAGCCCCATCGTCGTGCCGTACTTGTTGAGCTCGCCGTTGTTCTCCCAGAGCGCGCGCCCACAGCCATAGCGCGGGTCCTCGCCGATCTGCTTCATGGTTTCCACGAGCGTTCGGTATTCGCCGTAGGCGCTCTTGCCCTCGTAGCCGGTGAAGTTCCAGCGGGCCCAGCCGTCGACGAAGCCGTCGTTGGACGCCGGAACGCTGAACGGCCCCACGCCGTAACGCAGGCTGCCGTCCTGTGCGGTTCTCGTCGTGCCGAAGGGCAATTCCTGGAATCGAAACCCGATGATGCCGATGCACAGCAGCGAAACGACGACCGCGGTGGTCATGTTGAAGTTCAGTCGTCCTCGTGGTGACGGTGCCAGGAACTGTTCCTCGCCCGTGCGTGCCACGCGAGCGGCCGCGAACTCGAGATTGGCGAAGCGCGCCACCGCCACCACCACCTCGTAGATGCCCACCATCATCAGCAGGTAGCGCAACAAATAGAAGAACGGCAGGATGCGTGGATTCCACAACAGACCGATGACCGGCAGGCTCTCGCGGGCGACGAACACGCCGATCGCCAGCACCACACCGTAGATGCCGATCCAGGAACCAACGCCGTTGCGGCGCCACAATGCCGACAGGAAACCGATCACGGCGAACCCGGTGACGAGCACGTCGAACACGGTGTGCAACGGGAAGAACATGTCCACGAACGACTCGCCGTACCCGGTCGGTTGGGGCTCGTACTTCATGTCCGTCATGTACGCATGGTTGAGCACGAACGGCACCACCCAGAACGCCGACAGCAGCACCGCCGTGCCGATCACCGAGGCTCCGTACCTCCACTTGGCGGGCTCACGATGCATCGCCACGACGAGCAGGTACCCGAGGAACACGAACAACAGCACGATGCCGTGACACAGCGCCGCGAGTGCCAGCAGCACGGTGGACGCGATGCGATACCGACCAGTTTCGATTCCACGGATGAACACCCCGAATCCGAGAACGGAGAAGGCGAGTGCTATCGAAAACGAGAACTCCCCGGCCATCGTCGATGCGATGTTTCCGCCGTAGATCGTGAAACTCTCGTCGAAGAGGAAGAGCGTGCTCGCGACCACGAACAACTCGGGAATCGGGAACACGAATCGTGCCAACTTGGCGAACAGCCACGTGCACAGCGGTAGCGCAACGAGTCCGGCGATGGCCACCAGTTTCAGTGCGATGCCGTACGGCAACACCACGTCGAGCGCCAGGATGAACAACGCCGGCACCACCATGTAGAAGCGGTACATCGGCAAACCCGAGTACCAGTCGTTGCTCCAACCCGACAAGCGGAACGATGTGAGCAGGTGATCGCGCAAGTAGGCGGGCCCGTACACGTGGGCCCCCATGTCGCCACCGGTCGGCGTGTTGTTGCGGAAGATCAACGAGGGTTGCAGCGTGAAGAACACCATCGCGGTGGTGACGAGGATGATGACGGCGGCGAATATCAGGGTGATTCGGCGCTCGAAGAAGATCGCCTCCCGCGGCGACAACGACCGGCGTTCGGCGCCCCGACTCGTGTCACCGACGGAATCCTCCACGGGTACGTCGTCAACGACACCGTCGGTGCGCGAATTCTCGGCGATGTCGTCGGTGGGTGTGGTCATGGGGGTTTCGGGTGATGTTCAGGTGAGGGCGAGAAACGCCAGTCCGGTGGCATTGAACGCTAGGTGGGCGATCACCGACATGCCAAGACGTCTCGTCATGTGAAAGGCAATTCCCAACACCAATGCAAAGGCAAAAAGGCCGGGAAGTTCGGCGACTCGACCGTGGATTCCCGCGAACCACGCCGCGGTGACGACGATGGCGACCACGTCGTTGATTCGGCTCTGGAGTCCTCGTTGCAGGAACCCTCGGTACACCAGCTCCTCCACCAGCGGTGCGCCCAGCACCACGATGAGTGCGAGCACCACCAACCAGGGCCCCTGCGCCGAGTCGTACAGGGACCGCGCGCGATCCTCGACGTTGTCCACGTTGAACGTGTCGGGGAACCAGGTTCGAAACGGCCACGTAACCAGCCCCACCAGCAGCACCTGCGACAACACGCCGATGGGTACGCCCCAGAGATCCACCATTCGAAACCGAAACGAGAGATCGTCGCGGAACAGGCCGGTTCCCGCACGGCGCGTAAAGAGGAAGAGCAATACCAATTGCGGTACCCACAAGGACAACGCTCCGGCCAGAAGGAACCAATCCGGCTGACGACCAACGTCCTCGGGAACGTCGAATGCCGAGACGAGGAACACCTGCACTGCAGTGGCCGCGGCGTACGCCGAGATCCAGCCGAGGATGAGCCATGCGAAGGTGTAGCGCACCCTGGGCGTGGGAGCGTGAGGCACTTCGTGGGCAAAGATCCGTTGACCGTACGGACGTTCTCCGAAGGGTGGGTCCCACGGGGGGCGCGACACGACGCTCAGCCAGCGAGTTGGCTGGGCAACACCACGCGAAAACGATTGCGCCGATCCTCAAGGCGCCAGCCACTCGGCGCAGCGAAGCGCTGACCGTGCTTCTCGCACAGGTCGTATGCATGGGGATCGTTGCCATCGCCGAGGTCGTCGATCCACACCGTGGCCGTTGCGTATTGGTACGTGAGCGTCATCGTGGCAGTGTCGTTACAACACGCACGCGAGCAATGACGACGCATGTGACCAAAGTACCGATTTCGTGGCACGGTTCGGTGGATACCTCGTGCGCACCACGCCTTAGCATGACCCCATGGCGAACCTCCCTCCACCACCCCCGCCACCGCCGTCGCGACGTCCGAAGTTCTCGCGCGACAAATTCCGCCCGTCCAGTGACGGAGAAAAGTCGGGCATGCCGAAATGGGCGATCTGGGCGCTGATCGCCTTTGCGGCGGTGCTGTTCGTCGGACCCCGATTGGTGCCGTCACCCGAACGCACTCGACTGTCGTACACCGAATTCCTCGAATTGGTGGAACGTGGCGAAGTCCGTCAGGTCACCATCAACAACCTCAACAATCAGATCACCGGCACGCTCGACGATGCCCGTGAATTCGTGACGACCGGCTCCAACACACTGTCCGACGCCGACGAACAGCTGCTCAAGGCCAAGGGGGTCGACTACGACTTCTCCACTCCGCAGGGCAACTTCTTCACCAACCTCATTCCCATCCTGTTGCCGTTCTTCCTCATCATGGGCTTCTTCATCTGGATGCAGCGCCGCGCCATGGGACAAGCAGGCAACATCATGTCGATCGGACGAAGTCGCGCCAAGCCGTACCAGGCCGACAAGCCATCGACCACGTTTGCCGACATCGCCGGCTACGACGGGGTGAAACAGGAGATCCGCGAGGTCGTCGACTTCCTCAAGATGCCCGAGCGCTTCAAGGAAATCGGCGCGCGCGTACCCAAGGGCGTGCTGTTGGTTGGTCCTCCCGGCACCGGCAAGACCCTGTTCGCCAGGGCCGTCGCCGGCGAAGCCGGTGTGGGATTCCTCTCGGTGACCGGCTCGGACTTCATGGAGATGTTCGTGGGCGTTGGTGCATCGCGCGTTCGCGATTTGTTCCAGCAAGCGCGCAAGATGGGTCGCGCCATCATCTTCATCGACGAAATCGACTCCATCGGTCGCAAGCGCGGTGCGGGCTTGGGCGGCGGCCACGACGAGCGCGAGCAGACCCTCAACCAGATGCTGTCCGAGATGGACGGTTTCGAGTCATCCGAAGGCATTGTCGTGATGGCGGCAACGAACCGCCCCGACATCCTGGATGCCGCACTCCTGCGGCCGGGACGGTTCGACCGTCAGATCATCGTTCCTCTACCCGAGGCCGAGGAACGCCTCGCCATCCTGAAGGTGCACTCCGCCGGAAAGAAGATGGGCGCCGACGTGGATCTCGACACCATGTCGAAGGCAACGCCCGGTATGAGCGGTGCCGACCTCAGCAATTTGGTGAACGAGGCCGCCCTCATCGCGGTTCGACGTGGTTCCACCCAGATCGAACGAATCGACTTCGAGAACGCCCGTGACCGGGTGGTGATGGGTGCGCGACGCGAGAGCCTGGCGCTCAACGCCGAGGAGAAGCGCGCAGTTGCCTACCACGAAGGTGGCCATGCGGTGCTCTCCACCGTGCTCCCCAACAGCGATCCGCTCCACAAGGTAACGATCCTGCCGCGGGGCATGGCGCTCGGTGTCACGTGGAGTCTTCCCGAAGAACGCCACACCTACTCGCGCGAGTACTTCGAGGACATGATCTGCAAGGCGATGGGTGGTCGCGTGGCGGAGTCGATCGTGTTCGGCAGCCTCAACAGCGGGGCGGCGAACGATCTCGAACAGGCCACGTCGATCGCGCGACGAATGGTGCGCGAATGGGGCATGAGTGACGCGGTGGGTCCGATGGCGTGGTCGGGACAGCAACAAGTGTTCCTCGGCGAGGATCTCATGACGTCTGGACGCGAGTACAGCGACGAAACCGCGAGGAAGATCGACGACGAAATCGCACGAATTTTGCGCGAGCAGGAACAGCGTGCACGCACCACCCTGATGAAGCATCGCCGTGGCCTTGATCTCGTTGCCGCATCGCTGCTCGAGCACGAAACCATCGACGGCGCAGCCGTGGCCAAACTGATTCAGGAAGGCCTCGGAGCGCCGCACATCCACGAAAAGACCCTCGAGAAGTCACCCGACAACACCGACAAGTAGTCCGGCCTGACGCCGGCGGCAACTATTGCCCGTACTGGCCGTGTACCGGCCGTTCGTCGTGCTGGTCGCACTGGGTGATCGGTAGCCGCGGATCTCGGCAGCGAGCCATCGCCGCCCACAAATCCGTCGCACTCACGGGCCCGAGATGTCCGTATCGCACGACGCCGGACCGATCGGCGATGACCAGCGTCGGTACCGCATCGATGCGGTACCGATCGTGCAACGGTCGGTCGCGTGCATACTCCACCTCCTGCACCACCACTTCCCTGCTGGTCAACACGGCCGCTTTCCTCGCGACGTCCGAACACGTGTTGCACGTTGCTGAGGTGAACGTCACCACGATCCACGGTGCATCCGGCGAGGCGAAGTCGGCACGATCCAACTGGGCGGGTACCGCACCTCGCGGTTGCGTCGGTGCCGCCGTCGATCGGCGTCGGCGCCACGCCACGAGCGACGCAATCACGACCACCACCACGATCGCGCCGATACGCAGGAGCAGTTCGACGCCGTCGGCGAGGGCGAGCACCACCATCGTGTCGATCATGGTGCGCTCGAGGTCACCGCGACGAGGGGAGCCACCCCGTTGATCGGCTGGCGGTCGCCGCGCGACACGCGACGTTGCACGACGACGGGTTCGTTGGCCAACACCGACACCGACCTCGCGAGGGTCTCGGCACCGAGCTGCACGCTCGCGCTCGCGCCGGGCGCCAGCGACACCTCCTCGTAGCCCGTTACCGACACCTCTCCCGCCGGTCCGAGGTAGGCGACACGAAACGTTGCGGGTTGTGACCCGGGATTGAACACGCGAAGCGAGTCGTTCACGTCGATGGCGACTCCGCCCGGTGCAACCCAGGCGCGGGATGCGAACGGGGCTCCGAGCAATGCCGCCGTTGCCGTCGACCTCCCCTGCTCTCGTGTCGCGATGCGTTCGATCACCACGCCTACATCGGAGGAACCCGAAGCCGATGACACCGCCGAAACGATCACCGAGTACCTCCCTTCCGGCAGGGCGCTCAGACCGGCCGGGGCGAACTTGGTGACTCGTCGTGACGACGCCGTCACCACGACGGGATCGATTGCCGACCCGTCGTCGCTGGCGACGATGAACGTGAGCTGCTGGTCGCTCATCGACGGGTTGAAGATGACGAACTCCTCGTTCACGCCCGTGGTCTTGTCACCGTCGGCGAAGTACCAACGGTTGCTGGCGAGGGACGAGGCCAGGGTCATCGTGTAGCCAAGACGTCCACGCCCCAGGTAGTGCTGGGAGCGACCAACCACCACCCGACCCACCGTCGCACGAACCGACACGGCCGCGATCGCTTCGTTCCGGGCATCGAGCGAGGCAAGATTGAACACCCGCACGGACTCGGGCGGGATGACCACACCCTTCAGCGACTGCGGACTGCGTTCACCAAGCGAGGTTACGAACGTGACGTCGAGAATCGCCGAATCCAGCGATGGATTCGTGACCACCACGTTGTCGATGCTGTCGGACCCCGTGAAACCGTCCGCCAGATACCACGTACCCGCCGGAGCGGAAGCGCACGACGCCACCGCGTCCCCCGCCCGATGCGTGGTGCGCTGTTCCACCGCCACCGCTGCCCCCTGCGACTCCACCAGCGCCGACACGAACGGCGACGACAGGTCGCCGAGTGCGTCGACTTCGAGACGAGAACGCGCCGGCACGGCGAATCGTTGCTTGCGTGCCGCCCCATCCACGAGGAACCTCGTGATGGTTCCACCGACCGGCGTCTCCCCCGCATTGGCGATGACCAACGAACCGCCGACCGAAGCATCGTTGCCGATCACACCCGGACAGAACCACGTCGATGCCTTGGCATCACGACGAAACTCGGGAACCGATGAAAGCTGGCCGCTCGCCGGGTTCAGCTCGCCGAAGGCACGACGATCTACCACCACCAGGCCGACCACGATCACGAGCGCAAACACCACCACGACGACCTGCCTCGTGCGCCCGACCGCGCCACGGGCGATGGAAGCAACGCGACGCTGCACCACTACAACACCATCCTTCGATCATCGTCACCGCGCAACGACACCTCCACCACTTCGCGCGCTGCACGCACGCGACCGCGGAACCGGCTCGGATTGAAGGTGACTGCGAGCACCGCGAGCCAGAGCGCCAACTGCACGACCAGCAGTGCCAGGTGCGTGGTCGACGAACGCAAACGAATCTCACCGGACCCGGTGACCGGCGCATCGAACGCCGTCGTCGCCCCGAACGCAACTCGCGGCGCGACCCGTGCACCGTCCACCGACAGCGTCCAGCGGTCCGAGAACGGCACGGCGAGATGCAACGTGCCCGAGAGCGAACTCCCCTCGAGCGGGCGATCCGCGCCGAATCCCGTCGCAAACGTGGCTCGACTCACGAGTGGTTCGGCCAACAGGTTCGCCTCGAGCGCCTGACGGCTGGCAACCGCCGACTTTTCGTTCAGGATGCTCGTGGCGGGTAGCGCGGCCATGTTCTCGAAGATGACCAGATCGGTGGCGGAGTACACGCGCCGAAAATCCAACTGGTCGGCGAGGTGTGCCACCACCACGTCGCCGACGGGTCCCGATCGCGGATTGGAACGCGAGTGCCAGGTTGAGTCGCGCAACGGTACGACCACGTACCGCACCGCCAACGGCGACAGCAGTCGTCCGGCACGCAGCGATTCTCCGGTGAGCAACACGTCCACGGCCCGCGCCAACGCATCGGACATCGCCGACGACGTCGGGGCAAGGAGATCGACCCCCGTCGCACCTCCGTCTCGCAGCACGCCATATGCAGCGCCGGCCAACGTCGAACGTGACCCCGCGACGGGAAGCATTCGTGAATCACCGATGTACATCACGTAGTAGTCACCGTCGGCATCGTCCGGCAACTGCGTCACCAACTGACTGAGCGTGGCATCGGGCTGCGACCACCGACCGTTCGCGGCAACCACCAGCGAGGGTACGACAGCCACGGCGACCGCGACCATCGAAATGCTCGAGAGCAGCTGTCGCCACGTGAATGCGCCGAGTCGACCCTCCACGAACGTGGAGAATGCGACTGCCGACGAGATGCACACGCCGAGCGACATCACCGTGGCAAGAATCAAGGGTTCCGGTAGAGCAACGTCGACGAGTCCGTGCTCCCTGGCGAGACTCAACGCGAGCGGTACGGCAACCAGCAACATTGCGCGCGTGCTCCAGCCCGATCGCGCGCCTCGCACCGACAGCAGCATCAGCGCCACGGGAACGTACGCGGCGAATAGAACGCCCCGCCACGCAACATTGTCGACACCCAGCGTCATCACGTCCGCCAATGTGCGTGCGGTGAGCGGCGCGGGTGGACCGACGAGCGACTCCCACCAGTCGGAGTCAACGAAACGGACCGACCAGGGAAGATGCAGCACCGTCACACCGATCAGTGACCCAACGAGCGAGGCGAATAGCCAACCATTCGCACGTGCCGGCGTTGCGGTGAACGGCATCGACAGCGCCAACACCCCGGCGACGAGTGCCACCAGCACCATCATCACCGGTGCGAACGTGGCGGCAACTGCAACCACGAGCAAGAGTGATGCGAGCAACTGGGATCGCCGTCCGCCGGTTGGTCGAACGGAGGTTTCGCGCGGGGTTCCAACCTCGTCACGACCCAAACCCGCGAGTCGTCGCGCAAAATCCAGCACCCAGGGGGCAAGTGCCCACACGATCAATGCATCCCGACGTCCATCACGCACCGCAAGTACCCCAACCGGGAACGCCGCGTACACCAGCGCGGCGAACATCCGAACACGCGCACCGCCAACGGCTCCGCCCAGTCGCCACGCACCGATCGGTCCGACGATGAGCGAGCCGACCACCAACACCGTGAGCAATCCTCCCCACGATCCGAGCCACACGGCACCGAACATCGCGAGAACCCCGATGAACGTCGGCGCAGCACCCGGTGCACCAAACCATCCGGGCGCCCAACCCGCGGCGTAGGCACGAATCGAATCGAACACGCCGACGTCGTCGGACGCCAACGGAACGAACTGTCCGACGTTGGCCACCCCTCCGAAGATGAAGTTGCGACTTCCAAAGAGCACCACGAAGAGCGCAGCGATTCCCACCAGCGATACCCCGCGAGACGTCGGAGCAGCGGGTCGAGCAACCGCCGGAATCTCCGAGGTGGTGAGCTCACGAAGTGCGCGGCGATGCCTCGCGAACGACGCCAACCGGGCGCTGGACTTCAATTGGAGGCTCGTCACCTCGGCGCTCGGCACTCGCCGCAACGCTCGAACTTCCTTGCGCCGTGCAATCACGGCAGGAACATCGAGTGCCGCATAGCCGAGCGCCCGCAGTGCGGCGAGACCGCGACGATATTGCCCGTTGAACACACCAAGCGCCGTGTCGGCGAGCGCCTGCACCACGAGTCGCAGGGCGACCAGCGGCAACCGTGGGAGCGAGGTGCAGGTCACCACGGTCCGCACACGGTGCCGCTCGGCACGGACCTCACCACCGATCACGTTCGCACGCAGGGAAAACCCGCCACGGTGGCGGGCCACCGCGGCTGGATTCACCACGACGCGGGCACCGAGCAGATGGACCCGCCAGCACAGATCGAGTTCCTCGCCGAGGAAGGGAACGTTCGGTGCGAATCCACCGATGTCGCGAAACACGTCGTTGCGTACCAACATGCATGCCGACGGCAGGGCGAAAATGTCCCGCACCGCGTCGTGCTGTTCCTGGTCTCGCTCGCCCGGGTCGACTACGTCGACCAGGTAGCCGGCACGATCGGCATCGAGACCGACATGTTGGAGCACCTCTGGTGCGTCCCACTCCACCAACTTCGGTCCACTCACCGCAGCATTCGAACGAAACGCCTCTTCCACCAGTCGAGAGACGCCGTCACTTCGCAATGCAACATCGTCGTGCAAGAACAAAAAGAACCCGTCACTACCCTCCACCACACGCATCACGTGATTCGCGACCGGGCCAAAGCCCGGGTTCCCCTCCACGTGGCGTACCAACGCCTCCGGGAGGACGTCGCTCACCCGTCGGCCCACCTCGGGGTCCGTGGTTCCGGTGAGAAAGGCCACCAGTCGCAGGTCGGGGTAATCCTGGGCAGCGAGGCCGGCAAGCACCTCGGCGAACCACTCTCCAGGCTCATGGACGACCATGACCGCCACCACGGGTGGGGCGGTATCGGTCGGGCGCTCCTCAGCAGGGGTCGTCACGACGTACCGAGCCTACCGATGACGCATGCCACATACCTTCGCACGCAATGTGCTTGCAAAAGTTAGCACTCGGGATTACGCTAAGTGCATGCCAAAAATCCAGTTCACCAACCCCCTCTCGTCCCTCGATCTCACCAGCGTGGATCTCCGCAAGCAACTCGCCCCGGCCGCCAAGGTTGCGCGCGATGCCGCGTACGTTGCCGTGGGTGTCGGCGTCATCGCCGCTCAACGAGTGAACGCTCGTCGCTACGACCTGCAGCAGCGTGCGAACAAACTCCAGGAACGAGTCAACGACGTGGTGCCACGTGTGCGCGATGAAGCGCAGGCAACCGCTCAGCGAGTCATCGACGAAGCCACCAGCAAGGTGCGAAGCGTGGTGGAGCGTCGCAAGAACGTCGCCACTGCCGCGAACGAGACGACCACCGTCGCCTAAGTCGCATCCGCCGCGCTCCGGTCGCGGCCACACGGTAGCCAACTAGCCTCGGCTCACTTGGATACTGCGTCGTCATCGTCGGCCGATCGTGGCCATGCACTGCCCAAGGGCAGCTTCACCATCGGCACCGGACTGCTCATCGGTGGCGTCTCGATCTACGTCTTCTTCCGACTCGGGCAGGAAGCACTGGGCCAGGACGGATTCAAGCCGATCGTCTCACTGTGGTTCGTGATGTTCGCGCTCGTTCCGGGGTTCTTCCTGCCACTCGAGCAGGAGGTGAGTCGTGCAGTGGCCCACCGACGTGCGCTCGGAGACGGCGTGCGCCCCGTCGTACGCAAGGTGGCACCGGTCGCCGCTGCGATCACCATCGTGCTCGTGCTTGTGGTAACCATCGCACGAAATCGCCTCACGAGTGATCTCTTCGAAGGTTCGGGCGTGGTCACGCTGGCATTGGTTTTGGCACTCGTCGGCTATGCGCCATTCCATATCGCACGGGGAATCTGTTCGGGTCTCGGACACTTCCGCGTCTACAGCACGATGATCGCACTCGACGGCCTTCTGCGGGTGATTGCGTGCTCGGTGTTCCTGCTCGTTGGTCTCGATCGAGTCGGCCCCTACGCGCTCATGGTGGCGGTGGTGCCGATGTCGATTGCCGCCGGCGTGTTCGGATCGGGGCGCTTGCGCACGCACGCCGGAACTCCCGCGTCATGGGGCGAACTGGCCCCGAACCTCGGATGGCTGCTCCTTGGAACCCTGTGCTCGGGGGCACTCATCAATGCTGGACCCCTCACCGTCGACCTGCTCGGTGAGGGCACCCCACCAGAAGTGGTGACGCGCTTCGGCAACGCGGTGTTACTGGCGCGCGTACCGCTCTTTTTGTTCCAAGCGGTGAGTGCCGCAATGTTGCCGCGCCTCACCCAGCTGGCTGCGCTCGGTGACGCCCGCGAATTTCGCGATGTACTTCGACGGCTCTTCGCGCTGGTTGGCGGGGTCGGCATCATCGGCGTGGGCGGCGCATTCGTTGCCGGACCATGGGTACTCGAGTTGGTCTACGAGGGTGGCATCGATCGTCGCACCATCACGCTGTTGGCCTTCGCCAGCGCGGTGTACATGCTGGCACAGGCATGCGCACAATCCGTCCTGTCGATGTCGGGTCACATCCTGGTGGCCGGCGGATGGGTGGCGAGCTTCCTCACGTTCGTGGCGGTTGCACTGTGGTCGAGCGACGATCTGTTCTTGCGCGTGGAACTGGCGCTGATCGCCAGTTCGGTGGTGGCGTTCACAATCTTCGGCGCAGCGCTGCGCCGTTACTTCGCCCGCCTGGCCTCCATGTCGAGGTCGTGACGCACCATCATCTCCACGAGTGACGGAAAATCCACCTCGCGCTTCCACCCGAGCTTCTGTTCGGCCTTCGACGCGTCACCCACCAACAGATCGACTTCCGCAGGTCGGAAGTACTGCTTGTCGATCCCCACGTATTTCTTCCAGTCGCCGAGACCCGCGCACTCGAAGGCGAGCTGCAAGAACTCGGTGATCTCGTGGGTTTCGCCCGTGGCAATGACGTAGTCGTCGGGCTGGTCCTGCTGCAGCATGAGCCACATCGCTTTCACGTAATCCCCGGCGTAGCCCCAGTCACGCTTGGCGGCCAGATTGCCGAGGAGCAACGTGTCCTGCAATCCCAACTTGATGCGGGCAACGGAGTGGCTGATCTTGCGGGTGACGAACTCGTACCCGCGGCGGGGACCCTCGTGGTTGAAGAGAATTCCCGAGGATGCGTGCAACCCGTATGACTCGCGATAGTTCACCGTCATGTGGTGTCCGAACACTTTTGCCACACCGTACGGCGAGCGCGGATGAAACGCCGTGAGTTCCGACTGTGGGATCTCGCGTACCTGACCGTACATCTCCGATGACGACGCCTGATAGAAGCGAATCGGGTTGTTGTTCGGGCCACCAACGAGACGAATCGCTTCGAGCATGCGCAGCACGCCCACACCGGTGACGTTCGAGGTGAGCTCGGCTTGGTTGAACGACATCGCCACGAAGGAGATGGCACCCAGGTTGTACACCTCGGTGGGCTCCACCACACGAAGCGCCGCCACGAGACTGGAAAAATCGGTGAGATCTCCGCTCACCAATCGGATGAAGGGAAACTCGGCGAGCAACGACTCGGCCTTCGGATTGTTCTGGCCCTTCATCAAACCGAACACCTCGTAGCCCTTTTCGTGCAGGAACTCCGAGAGGTGCTGGCCATCCTGACCCGTGATCCCGGTGATGAGGGCGCGTGGCACCAGATGAAGGCTACTCATACGCTCAATGAGATGGCGGCCGCACCCGAAATCGTCGTGCTCGCCGGTGGTGTCGGCGCAGCGCGCTTCCTGCGAGCGTTGCACCTCGCACGCCCACGAGCAGACGTATTGGCGATCGTGAACACCGGCGACGACACCGTCGTGAATGGACTCAACGTGTCACCCGACCTCGACACCGTGACGTACACGCTCGCCGACGCCATCGATCCAGGACGCGGCTGGGGATTGCAGGACGAAACCTGGACGGCGATGGACTCGCTCGCCAGATACGCCACCGTTCGCCCGCCCGAGTCGAGCGCGCCGAACGATTGGTTCAACCTCGGTGATCGCGATCTGGCGACGCACCTGTATCGAACCGCACGACGTGGCGAGGGTGCCACCCTGCAGACGGTCACCGATGAAATCGCCCGTGCTTGGAACGTTCCGTACCGCATGTCGCCGATGACCAACGAGCCGGTGGAAACCCACGTGACGCTGGCAGCGGAAGTCACGACCGCCGACGGACACCGTTATTCACACGGTGAAGTGGTTTCGTTCCAGGAATACTTCGTGCGGCTGCGCCACGGAGTGGCGATATCGAACGTTTCCTTCGTCGGAGCCGATACCGCAACGCCGCTCTGCACAGACGAACTTGCCGCCGCAACCGGAGTGGTCATCGCACCATCGAATCCCGTGGTATCCATCGGTCCGATTCGGGCCCTGCGCGGTGTCGAGGCCACGCTGGCCGAGCGGCGCGAGTCGGTGGTGGCCATCTCCCCCATCATCGGTGGCGCGGCTCTGAAAGGGCCTGCGGATCGAATGTTGCGCGAACTGGGACACGAGACCAGTGCCCTCGGTGTTGCCCGCATGTACGCAGCCATCTGCGGCACCCTGGTGATCGACACGGTCGACGCGCCACTTCGTGACGCGATCGAGGCCCTCGGAATGCGATGTATCGTCACCGACACCATCATGAAGTCACCCGAGGTCGCACGAGCTCTGGCCGACGTGGTAATTGCCGCCATGGCGGCACCGACGAATCGGACACGGTTATGACCGCTCGACTCAGCGTCTGGGCAGTCACCGGTATCCCGGAGATTCACCCGAACGATCAACTGGGCGACATCATCGCCGAGGCCTGCCGCGGCGAGCCGAACGGCCCACTGCACGATGGTGACGTGCTGGTAGTGACGCAGAAGATCGTCAGCAAGGCAGAAGGACGATTGGTGGCGGTCGACGCCGACGACCCACTCAGCCACAAGAAACTGGTGGAGGATGAAGCCGTTCGCATCGTACGACGACGAGGCGACCTCGTCATCACCGAAACGTCGCATGGTTTCGTATGCGCCAACAGTGGTGTGGACCTCTCCAACGTTGAGCGGGGGCAGGCCGCCCTACTTCCGAAGGATTCCGATCGCTCCGCACGACGCATACGCGACATCGTCCGTGCCCGACTCGGAGTGGACGTGGGCGTGATCGTGAGCGACACCTTCGGTCGCGCATGGCGAAAAGGTCTGACCGACGTCGCCATCGGTGTTGCGGGCATTGCGGGCGTCGTCGACTTGCGAGGTACACCCGACGCGTTGGGCCGAGTGATGCAGGTGACCGAGGTCGCCGTGGCGGATGAATTGGCGAGTGCGGCCGAACTCGTGATGGGTAAATCGTCGGGCATCCCCGTTGCGGTCATTCGCGGCGTGGATGCATCGTGGTTGCGCGAATCATCGGTACGCGAACTGATTCGTCCACCGCAGGAGGATCTCTTCCGTTAGCGGTGGGATGTTCGCGCTACACGCCCTCCGAACCCACCAGCGTGTCGCGCACCACCGCCCCGTCCGGCACATTGCCGAGCACCGCACATCCATGCACCTGCGCACGTGCGCCCACCGTGGCATTGGGGAACACGATCGAGTTCGACACTCGGGCACCATCGGCAACGGTGGCGCCGGCTCCCACCACACTGTCGTTCACCGCAGCATGAACATGAACCTGCGCCGACGGATGTATCGCCACGTCGCGTTCCCGTCGAACACCACCGACGACATCCAGGTTGGCCCGTACGTACGTATCCGGACGACCGGCATCAAGCCAGTAGTCGTCGGTGGGATGGGCGAACAGCTCACCGCGTTCCACCAACAAGGGAAACGTGACGCGCTCCACCGAGAGCGGCGCATCACCCGGGAGATGCTGCAACACCGACGACTCGAACACGTAGGTGCCGGCGTTCACGTAGCGGCTCGTTGCGGTTCCGGATGAGGGTTTCTCCACGAAACCACCCACCCTGCCGCCTGGTCGACTCTCCGACGCCTCGAAGTGCACAACGCCATATTGCGACGGATCATCCACCGGTGTGAGGTGAATGGTGGCCTGCGCGCCGCCTTGCACATTGACACGATGCTGATCGATCAATTCCCGTATGGAGAGATCGCAAACGATGTCACCGTTGGCAACGACGAAAGCCTCCGACTGCTCGTGCAGACCCACGAAGCGCGCCGCAAAGCCGATTGCGCCGGCGGTATCCAAGGGTGTCGACTCGATTGCATAATGCAAACGAACACCAGCGCAACGCGCGTCGGGATACGCGGCCAAAAACGGCTCCGGCTTGAACCCGAGTGCGAGCACCGCGTCGGTAACCCCTCCTCGTGACAACTGGTCCATCAGACATTCCAGGATGGTGCGCTGACCAAGCGGCAGGAGAGGTTTGGGAATGTCGTTGGTCAGGGGTCGCAGTCGGGTTCCGAAGCCCCCGACGAGAACGACGGCGAACATGCCGCGGATTACCTACTCGCCCGAGTTGACGAACTGGTCGACGTCGCTGGCTGCGGTCGGTTGCTCGACTTCTGCGTCGTCGGGTGCAAAGACCAGTGCAACGGCGAGACCATCGTTGGCGAGGCGAACGGAGCCGAGTTCGGCGATGGACACCTTGCGCGATGGGTCGGCACCGTAGTTGTCCCAGGTCGACACCGAGAGGGTTCCTCCCTTGCCGTCACAGGCATCCCTACCTTCGGTGAGCGTGGTACCGCCGTTGATGGCGTCCGGAAACTCGAGTTCGGTGTTGGAAACCTTGATGGAGTACAGATCGAGCACGGCCGACAATTTGGCGCGGCGCTGTCCGCTCAGTACTTGCGGCTGCCACTCCACGACACCCGGGGAGCCCGAGACAAGTTTGGCGCCATCGGGAAGATCGACGTTCACCGGCGTGTCGGGCAGAGCGATCCATTGATCGCACACGTACACACCGAAGCCCAGGTAGTACGTGTCATTGGTGATGTCGGCGGCGGTTCGGTCTTCGAGCGTTTGACGGGAATATGCAATCAACGCCGCACCGAGTGCCAGTACCACGATGATGACGGTGGGGAACACGGATCCCCCACGCATGCGGATACCGCGAGGAGTGCGTGTCTTGCTCTTCTCGGCGAGACGGGCGATTTTCTTGGCGGACGACGTCACGAGTTGCTCAGGCTATCGGGAAGCAATCGCACGTACGCCTCCGCGGCCTCGCGTGCCGTCGCGTGGCGCTCGACGGCGTTGCGCCCACGTGCACCGAGCGTCTCACGACGAGACTCGTCGGCCACCAACGACGACAGCGCCGCGCACAGTGCCTCGACGTCGTCGGGTGGAACGCCGACTCCGGCACCGGCTCGCTCGACGAGGCGGGCGATCTCGGTCCCCGAGTCGACTGCGGCCACCACAGGACGACCGGCCGCCAGGATCGAATACGTCTTGGACGGCACACTGACTGCCGCCAGCCCGGCACGTAGCGGTACCACATGAATGTCACCAGTTGCCAATACTTCGGCGAGTCGATCCTCGGGCTGGTAACCGCCAAAGCGCACGTTGGGCATGTTGGCGGCCGCGTCACGCAGCGACGACAGTGCCGCACCATCGCCGTTGATGAGCACGGTCACCGACGGGGTGCGTCGGGCGAACTCCACGAGGTTCTCGAGGGACTGTGAGAAACCGACGTTCCCGGCGTACATCACCACCACCTCCGACCCGATTCCGAGTTCGCTGCGGTACGCGGTCATCCGATCGCGGGGTGTGATTCCTTGCGTGTCGACGAAGTTCTCGATCACGTGCACTCGCGACGCGTGACGTAGCGGCAATTTTGTGCGAATGTTGCGCTGCAGATCCTCCGAGAGCACCACCACCGCGTGCGAGCGACGATACGTGAAGCGTTCCAATAGTGAAGCAAGCGCGATGACCGCTCGATTCGTGATTGCGCCGGTTGCAACCACCGCGTCGGGAAACACGTCCTGCACGTTGAAGATCAGGCGCGTGCGGCGAACTCGCGCGGCGAGCCAACCGACGATTCCCAAGGTGAGTGGTGGCGACATGGCGATCACCGCATCGACCCGCCGGGATGAGGACCGTCCACCAACCATCACCGCACAGACCCCGGCAACGATGCTGAACGCGACGAACGACACTGCTCGGCCGAAGAGATTTGCCTTGGACCGCGCTGCGAACGGATTCACGCGGGTGATGGACCCCCACGGCGTGGTCTCCGTGCGCACGAGCCTGCCACCCCAACCCCGTTCGACGCGGTGCTCGCGGTACCACGGCAAGGACGTGACGACGTGGATCTCGTGCCCACCTTGGGACCATTGCTCCACGATGCTGGTCATCACCCTGCCGGTGGGTGCGATGTCGGGCGCAAAGTGCGGACACAACACGACGATGCGACGACGCCTGCTCATGCCAAACACACCGTAGAGGTCATCGTCACTCGGACGCCCTCCGATACACCGCGGCGAGGTCGCTTCCCGAATCGACGGCACGGTACGTCGCCGCCCGCAGTCGACCCCGTCCTTGCCACATCTCGCGCCGCTCGATGGCATCGGAGATTGCGTCGGCCCACGCCTGCACATCGAGGTCGATGGCGTAGCCGGCGTCACCCACCACCTCGGGAAGCGCCGTGAGATTGCTGGCAACGACCGGCGCCCCCAACGCCATGGCTTCGATCACCGGTGCACCGAACCCTTCGTAGGAGCTGGGAAACACCAGTGCGGCAGCCATCGCGAGCAGCCCGTCTCGGTCGCGATCGCCGAGACGTCCCACGAGTTTCACGCGATCCGTCAGCCGCAGTGCCGCGACCGACCGACGAACATCGTCCTCTGCCCGACCAGCCCCACCAGCGAACACCAGTTGAGTGCGGGTGTCCCGCAGCGGTCCGGCCATTACGTCGAGCAAGAACCGATGATTCTTGTGCGGATGCGTGATCGCGGGATACACCAACACGTGATCGGCCGACAGTTCGAGACGGGCGCGCAACTCACGTTCCGACGTGCAGTTGGTGCCGAGTGACGGTTCGATACCGTGACGCACCACGCTGACGTCGTTCAGCGGAACCCCGAGACGCTCCACCACCGTGCGCTGCACGTACGCACTCGGAACCGCAATGTGTCGGGCGCGGCGCACCGATGCCGGCATTCGTGCCGTGAGATAACGCAGTTTGATGCGGGAAAAATATTGCGGATACACCAGGTATTGCAGATCGTGAATGGTGAGCACCGATGGGTGGGGGCTTCGTGGTGGCACCGTTCCCCCGCCGTGGTGCACTACATCGGCGCCACGTGCCCGCGATGCGAACCATGTTGCTTCGTGCCACACACGACGCGGTCTGCTGCGTTCGTCGGACCTCGACTCGTGAATGGCGGCGATGCGCGCCAACTCGGGATGCGCGCGGGAAAAACCGCGCGGTGCGAATACCTCGAGGGAGAACTCCCCACCGACGGCTTCGTGCAACCCCAACAGTTGTCGAACCAGGTACTGCTCGGATCCGCCGACCTCGCCCGGCACACACCACAAGACGTTGACTGCGATACGGGTCATCGATGCCTCACCGACACGGAGCGAATCATCGCGCACCCATCGCGACTGCATCGTCATAGGCGCGCGCCACCAATTCCGCCGTGGCATCCCACGTGGCGGCACTGGCACGCTCGATGCCGCGCTGTGACAACTCGCGGCGGCGCACAAGGGCATCACGTATGCCGTCGGCGATCGAGCCGGTGTCACGAGGATCCACCAGCACCGCCGCTCCGCCCGCGACCTCCTCGGTGGACGTGCCGATGCTGGTCACCACCGCGGTGCCCTGCGACATGGCCTCGAGAATCGGTAAACCGAAACCCTCCATGAGCGAGGGATAACACATCACACTCGCGCCCGCATACACGGCGGGTAGGTCCGCATCCGCCACATGACCGACGAACCGTACGTTCGGCGAACCGACCAGTCGTGCCGCAAGGTCGTCGCTACCCCACCCCACACCACCGGCAACCACGAGCGGCGGCACCGACGAGCCGAGTTGCGCGTGGGCATCGAGGAGTCGGGGCAGGTTCTTGCGAGGTTCCAGCGTTCCGACGAACAATAGATACTCGTCCGGCAACGCGTACGTGGCACGAACCCGAGCCACGTCGTTCGGAGACGTCGCGCGAGAACGCACGCCGAGGGGCACCAGCCGCAATCGCCGTTCGTCGAAGCCATTCGCAACACAGTCGTCGAGGGTGGATCGAGACGAACACAGCACCAGGGTGGCTCGGCGTCGCACGACCGCGAGCGAACGGGCGAACACACTGCGACCGCGGGCCGTGAAGTAGTGCGGGTGATGCAGGAACGCCACGTCGTGCACCGTCACCACCAGGGGCACCGACGACGATGTTGCGAACGGAATGATGCTCGTTGCATGCAGCACGTCGATCGCCCCGGTTGCGCGCTCCACGCGCGGCCAACCGAAACGAAGCGACGACTCGATCAACGCGGGTCCGCCCACGGGCAATTGCCGGACGTCGACGGTTGGCTCGTAGCCCGCCGTTGCGGGTCGACGATGCCGACCGACGACTCCGACCACGTCGACGTCGTCGCGGGCCGACAGGGCGCGACCGAGTTCCACGGCGGCGACGCCCGTACCGCCCGGCGACCGCCGCCAGCACTGCTCGAAGGTGAGCGCCACGCGCACTCGACTCATTGCACCCATTCTGTCGGCGTATGAGCGTCATCTCCGCGAGTGGGTGCGAATAGCCTGAGGGCATCGTGGCTGCAACACCGAACACCACCGTGCCCTCGCGCGATTCATCGTTCTGGCGTGGCCGTTGCGTGGTGGTGACTGGTGGCGCAGGATTCCTCGGCAGTCACGTCGTGCGACGCCTGCAGACTGCGGGAGCCACCGTCGTGGTGCCCCGCCATGCAGAGCACGACCTCACCCAACCAGGCGTCGCCGCAGCATTCTTCGACCACCACCAACCGAGTCACGTGATCCATTTGGCCGCCCGCGTGGGCGGCATCGGCTACAACCAAGTCGCCCCGGCTCCCCTCTTCCTCGACAATCTGCAGATGGGCGTGAACGTGATCGAAGCAGCGCGTAGCGCCGGCGTGGAGAAAACCGTGGTGCTCGGCACCGTCTGCAGTTACCCGAAGTTCACGCCGGTACCGTTTCGCGAGGAGTCGATCTGGGACGGCTACCCCGAGGAAACCAACGCCCCGTACGGCATCGCAAAGAAGGCGCTGCTCGTGCATGCCCAGGTCAACCGCCAGCAGTACGGACAGCGCTTTGCGTTCGTGATTCCCACCAACCTGTACGGGCCCGGCGACAAGTTCCACGAATCGGTGTCCCACGTGATTCCCGCCCTCATCAAGAAATGCGTCGACGCCACGGAGCACGGTGTCGACAAGGTGCACGTATGGGGTACCGGCTCGGCCAGTCGCGACTACCTCTTCGTCGGCGATGCCGCCGACGCAATCGTGCTGGCAGCCGAGTTGCACGATGGCACCGAGCCGTTGAACCTGGGCAACAACCGGGAAATCACCATCCGCGAAACCGCGGAAACCATCGCTCGTATCGTCGGTTTCGACGGCGATCTGGTGTGGGACTCCACCAGGCCCGACGGTCAGCCACGGCGACGCGTCGATGCGTCGCGCGCCGAGGCGGCACTCGGCTGGCACGCCAGCACCACGTTCGAACACGGGCTGCGCGAGACGGTGGAGTGGTACCTCGCCAACCGCGCCGTTGCCGAGGCCGCACCACGTTGAGCCTTCCCCCGCCGCCACTGCCGCCGCCGCTCCCACCCGAGCCTCGTCGCGAATCGAGGGTGCCGTTCGAGTTTCGTCGCCCCAACCCGAGATTCCGGTCGACTCCCCCGTTCGTGGTGAGCAATGCACTGATTGCCATCAACGTGGGTCTCTTCATCTGGATGACCCTCGGCGCCGTCGGCTCGGACATCCTCGGCACCACCTCCACCGATCGGTCCATGGACTTCGTCATCGCGCGAATCTTCCTCGAGCAAGGAGAGTGGTACCGCTTGGTGTCGTGCGGGTTCGTGCACTTCGGTGTGATCCACGTCGGTTTCAACATGCTGCTCTTGTACCAACTCGGTCGGCTGATCGAGCCGGTCGTCGGGTCGCTCCGCTTCGCACTGCTGTACTTCGCTGCGTTGTTGGGCGGGTCACTCGGCGCACTTCTGCTCTCACCGGATGCAGCCACGGGCGGTGCATCCGGAGCGGTGTTCGGACTCATGGCGGCGAGCGTGGTGGGCGTCGGCCAGCGCGGTGTCAATCCCCTGCGTACGGGGCTGGGCGTCACCTTCGCCATCAACGTGTTGTTCACGCTCGCCGTACCCGGGGTGTCGGTGGGCGGACATTTCGGTGGCGCGGCAATCGGTGCTCTCGTCGGCGCGTTGTCGCTTGCGCCACGTTCGTGGCACGTTCCCGCGTGGGCCGGTGTCGTCGTGCCGATTGTGGCAAGCATCGCGTGCGTCGCAGCGGCGGTCGCCTTCGTGGTGGGTTGATGGCGATGCAGCCGTTTACCCGCATGAGCACACAACCCGGCGGTGCCACCGAAACGCTGCTCGATCACACGCCGCAAACCGGCGAGCCAGAGTGCGCGCACATCGTGAAGACCGATGGCGATGAGTCGGCGGCGGCAAAGGTATTGCAGGCGCGCATCGATGGCACGCCATTGGAGGCGCTCTGTGGTCATCGATGGATTCCGTCACGCGACCCCAAGCAGCTCCCACTGTGCACCAAGTGCAAGGACATCTACGACACGTACCGCGTGTTCAACGACGGTCTGCACGAAACACCCGGCGATTAGCTGCGGCGCAGTTGGCGCCCCGCCGACTAGCGAAAATCGCGGGCCGCCATACGAATCGGCACGCGCAACTCGGTGAACCGTTCGCCGATCACGTTCACCACACCTTCTGCGTACTGCACACGACCGTGCACGAGCAGTGCGCTCGCTCGACGCAACACCTCGGCATGACGAACCCAGCACCCGCGTGAACACAACACGTTGATGAGCCCCGTTTCGTCCTCCAGGCTGAAGAACGTGGTGCCCTTGGCGGTCATGGGGCGTTGTCGATGCGTCACCACGCCGGCTACCAGTACTCGTGTTCCCGATTCGTGCACTTCGCCGGCAGGATTGCGTGCCAGATCATCGAGTTCGGTTGCGGTGAGCACGCCCAGTTCGCGCAACGAATCGCGGAGGAACACCGTCGGATGACCGTCGGGCGAAACTCCCGTCGCCCACAAATCCGCCACCGACTCCTCCACCGGTTGCATGCCGGGCAGGTGCGGCGTGGACACCGTGGCAGTACCTGCAAGTCGATCTGCGGACGACTCCACGACGGCACCCGCATTCCACAACGCCGTTCGTCGTGACACATCGAACGACTCACCGAACACGCCGGCGGTGGCGAGCGCCTCGAGTTGCTTCACCGAAACACCCGGTACGCGACGCACGAGATCCTCGATGTCGACGAACGGCCGTGCCGCCTCGATACGGGCGGCAAGTTCGATGCCGATACCGCGCACCGAGCCGATGCCGAGACGAACGGCGAGACCCCCGGTGGAACGCGGATCGGTCTCCAACCATGCACCGGCGCGTGATGCATTGATATCGGGAGTGCGCACCACCACCCCGTGACGACGCGCATCCTGCACCAACGTGTGGGGCGACCAAAATCCCATCGGTTGCGAGTTGATCAACGCCGCACAAAAAATCGCCGGCTCGTGCAGTTTGATCCACGCCGAGGAATACACGAGATAGGCGAAGCTCACCGAATGACTCTCGGGAAAGCCGTAGTTGGCGAAGGCCGCCATCTTGTCGTAGATCTCATCGGCGATGGCACCGGTGATGCCGCGTTGCGCCATTCCCGCATACAAACGATCGCGTAGTCGGGTCATTCGGGCACGCGAACGTTTCGAGCCCATTGCTTGTCGCAACTCATCGGCCTGCGTGGGAGTGAAACCCGCAACGTCGATCGCCATTTGCATGAGTTGCTCCTGGAACAACGGCACGCCGAGTGTTTTCCCGAGACTGTTCTCCAGTAGCGGGTGCAGGTATGTGACGGGCTCGAGTCCGTTTCGGCGACGGATGTACGGGTGCACCGAACCACCCTGGATGGGTCCCGGTCGAATGAGTGCAACCTCCACCACGAGGTCGTAGAACCGGCGCGGCTTCAGCCGCGGCAACGTGGACATTTGCGCGCGGGACTCCACCTGGAACACCCCCACGCTGTCGGCGCGGCACAACATCGCGTACACCTCGTCTTCTTGCGGAATCTCCGCCAGGTCGATGTGCTTGCCGCGAAACTCGGCGATGTAGTCGGTGGCCCGGTGCAGCGCCGACAACATGCCGAGCCCCAGGAGGTCGAACTTCACCAGATCGATCGCCGCGCAGTCGTCCTTGTCCCACTGCAACACGCTGCGCCCCGGCATGGTGGCCCACTCCACCGGACACACCTCGCTGACGGGACGATCGCAAATCACCATGCCACCGGAGTGGATGCCGAGGTGACGCGGTGCATCCTGTACTCGCCCGGCCAATTCCACCACCAAATCCGGAACCGTTACTTCACGCTGACCCTTGACGGAGCTCCATGAGTCGAACCGCCGGCTGAATGCATCCTGTTCGGCACCCGAGTAGCCGAGCGCGCGCGCCATGTCGCGTACGGCGGAACGGGCACGGTACGTGATGACGTTGGCCACCTGTGCCGCATGCGTCCGCCCGTAGCGCTCGTACACGTACTGGATGACTTCCTCGCGGCGATCACTTTCGATGTCGAGATCGATGTCCGGCGGACCATCACGTTCGGTGGAAAGGAACCGCTCGAACAACAACCCGAGCGATACCGCGTCGGCCTTGGTGATGCCGAGCGAAAAACACACCGCGCTGTTGGCTGCGCTACCCCGACCCTGGCACAGAATGTCGTTGCGTTCGCAGAACTGCACGATGTCCCACACCACGAGGAAGTAGCCGGCGAACCCCAACCGGTCGATCACCTCCAACTCGTGGTCGATGGTGCGCCACGCACGCGAACGCAACGACAGGTCCTCGTGCGTACCCAGCGGACGCTCGCCGTAGCGACGCCTGCCTCCCGCTTCGGCGAGTTGTCGCAAAAACCGAATCTCGCTCAGCCCACCAGGACACGGGTACGGCGGCAACTTCGGCGCAATCAGCGACAGATCGAACGCCACATGATGCGCGATGTCGGCGGCGCGCGACACCACACCCGGGTACCGCGCGAATCGTCGCTCCTGTTCCGCCGCGCTACGCAAACACGCGGTGGCGGCCGGCGGAAGCTGCGGGTCGAGCTCATCCAAACTGCAACGATGGCGCACGGCGGCAAGCGCACATGCCACCACATGGTCGCCCGGCACGGCGTACGACACGTCGTTGGTGGCCACCGACTCCACCCCGCATGCCGCCGCAATGCCCACCAGCGCATCGTTGCGCCACGCATCCAGCGGGTCGCCGTGATTCCACACCTCCACCAACACGCGATCGCGACCGAATGCATCGATCAACAACTCGAGTGATCGTCGTGCGGCACGCGGACCATCGGCGTGCAACGCCCGCGCGAGTGGACCATCGGTGGCGCCGGTGAGCACGAAGCAGCGATGGCGCACACGCTCGGCCAGCGACGGCACGTCGAACACCGGCTGCGACTTCGTCCCGCGCATTTGACCATCGGTGAGCGCCTGCGACAATGCGACGTACCCCGTCGGGCCATCGGCGATGAACACCAGGTCGCCATGGGGTTGAACGGTCGTGCCGTGTGCATCCCCGGAACGGCACGACACCTCGGCACCGAACACGGTGCGTATTCCCACCTCGCGTGCGGCCTGGGCGAACCGCACCACGCCGTACAAGCCGTGGCGATCCGTGAGCGCCAGTGCGCTCAACCCGAGTTCGTGCGCCACCTCCACGAGGCGTTCGGGTGATGAGGCCCCGTGCAGGAACGAAAACTGCGAACGACAGTGCAATTCGGCATACTCATCGCACAGCGACACTCACTCACGATAGCGAACATATGTTCGCAAGGCGACCGCAAGGCCGCCCCGAACCCCCGCGTCGGCAACGTCGTACGCCTCCTCGGGAGTGAACCAGCGCGCATACGGACTCTCGCCCTCGCCGGGTCGCGGATCCTCGTCACCTGCGAACAACACGTACCGCACGTCGAAGTGCCGATGACCCCGCGGACCCGGGTGCACATCCAGATGAATGAGGAGTGGACCATCCGGCGGATGCGTCACCGACATACCCAACTCCTCCCGTGATTCACGTACCGCGGCATCGGCGGGATGTTCGCCGTCATCGATGTGGCCACCCGGCTGCAACCACAGGCCCAAGCGCTTGTGCAGGTGCAACACCACACCTCGTCGTCCCACCACCAGCGCCGACGCAGTGACATGCCGAATGTCCGCCTGCTCGCTGAAAGGTGCCTCGAGCCCTGGCACCACCGACAAGAACTCGTCGATGGATCCTCGTTCACGCTCGTCGACCGGTGTTGCAGCACGAAAGTGTGCACACAATGCGGCAACGACGTGCGCATCGTGCGGCGACATGGTGGGCACGCAGACACCGTAGTGCTCGTGTGCGTCGCGTACGTCGTGTTCGTCAGGCATACCATGCCGCACGTCGCCACACGTGGTGTTCGAGCACGGCGATCATCGCACGCGTTTGCTCCGTGCCGCGTTCGCGCAACAACAGTTGCAAACGTACGGCCCGACGCGCCCGCTGCGCATCCCACCAGCGCTCCTCGACCGGCCACGGACCCGCCCACGCCAACACGTCGTAGGTGGCCGAACCCATTCGCACGACGGCCGGCTCGTCGCTCATCGCATGTCGGGAGGTCACGCCGACGGATCGACCATCGGTGCCGTGCACGTCGATGTGCGCGTCCGGCGCGGCATCGAACACCAACGATGGCGCCGGTGACGGCAACGAGCCGCGCCACGTCACCGGCATCGCCACCTCGCGCACAACGCGACGCTCGAGATCCACCGCGTCACTACGCACGAACTCGAACCACCGCGCCGGATCACGGCCACCACGCCACGTCGGAATGGTGACCGACTCGGCCCCGTGCATATCTACGACACGACGAATCGCGCGTTGCGCATGGCGGTCGCCGTCGCGTTCCCCACCCCACAGCGAGGCCTGACGTCCGACATCGACCACCATCTGCTCGGGCGACAACCGCACACCCACCACCCCGCTGGTGGGTGCATCGTGTTGAACCCATGCATCGAGTTGCCAGCGAACGCTCTCGACGATTGCGCCCGCGCTCCAACCATCGGCGCGGTACCACATGCGTTCGCTTCGCTCACCGTGGTCGGACTCCAACGACACGTGCAGCCGAACCACCGACAAACCGTGTGCCACCAGATGTCCCACCACGGCGGTGGCAAGTTGATCGACGATTGCCAGCACCGCGTCGCGTGATTCGACGGGCGAATCGAACTGGTGCGAGCACACCCGATCGGGTGGCGGTGCAACCGTGAGCGGTGGGTGACGGTCCATTCCGTGCGCCAGCCGGAACAAATCGCGACCGAATGCGCCGAGTCGGGCGATGAGGTCGGCTTCGCTCAGCGTTGCAACATCGCCGAATCGGTACAACCCGAGTCGCTGCAGGAGCGACACCACCTCTCGATACGACGCAACGTCGTCGGCACCCGGAACCCCCGCCCCCACCGCACCGATGACCTCCACGCACTGCACCAATGCATGCACCGGCGTGTCGGAGAGAACGTTGCGTGATGCACCGGGAGCAACGACGTGCGGTGTGCCCGTGTGCAAGGAGTGCTGTGCGGCGATTGCCGCGGCAAGGCGACCGTCGGCGATACCGATGCCGAAGCGAGGTCGTGCCGTACCCGTGCCATGCACCGCGCCGGTGTCATGCGCCGCGCCTAGCTGTCGTTGAATTGCCGCACGCACCAATGCCGCCAACGCATCGTCCCCACCGGCATGACGCGACGGCCCTCGCGTGGCAAACACGATGATGCCCGGTGCAGTGACCTCAACCAACGGCACATGGGCCACCACCGCACGAACGACGGGTTCGAAGGCACTGCGCGCACTGCACCCCAACGCATCGGCATACGCCGACCAGTGCGGGAACTGGACGACTACGACACGCGTTGGCTGGTCACGCATGACAAATCGAGCGTTGCCTCGCGCGGCACCGGGCAGCGCCGACCGCCCACACGCAGCTGCACGAGCCGCTGCGTGATGTGCGAGCCACCACGCTCGATACCCGCCCACGAAACGGTGTTTGCCTGCACGTCGAGATCGGCGACGAAGGCGCGCGATGCATTGCCGCTCGTGCGCGACGTCGGCAACGCACCAGGAACGTCCACCACCAACAACACCGACTGACGCGCAACGATGCGGGACTGCAACCGTCGCGCGTCGTGCCCGGTGAGTGACGCCGGCGGCGCAACGATGAGCACGTCGAACCCCTCCACGAGTGCCGCCACCGTGGTCACCCACTCACGACTTGCCGACGGGGGTTGCGCAAGAATGAGGCGCTCGATCGCCACACCTGCCTCCACCGCCGCACCCACACCGAGGTGCGGCACACCGACCACCGCCAACCATGAGCCGACCCGAGTTGCTGCCGCCGAGACCGCCAGTGCCGCACTCAGCGCAGCATCGCCCGTGCACGCCACCGTGCGACCACGCACCACCCCACCATCGGTAAACAGCGACAACAACGATGAGGCAACAGGCAACGGGGCACGCACGGCTGGCATGCCGAGACGAGAACGTAGGTCAGTAGCCATCCCCACACCATAGCGAACAGGTGTTCGCCCCACTCCGAGCAGCAAGAACCCCCTCGTGAGGGATTACGCGAGGTGCAACAAGCCGTAAACGATCGACTCTTCGAGGGCCCGCCACGATGCCTCGATGATGTTGGACGACACACCGATGGTGGTCCAGGTGCGATCGCCGTCCGTCGCGTCGATCAACACACGAGTGACGGCGCCCGTCGCCGATGACGAGTCCAGGATACGCACCTTGTAGTCGGTGAGATGCACACGGGACAACTGCGGGTACTTCTGTGCCAAGCACGCGCGCAACGCGGTGTCGATGGCGTTCACCGGACCGTTTCCTTCCGCGGTGTGCACTTCACGATGGTCGCCGATCCACACCTTCACCGTGGCTTCGGTGGTGAACGAGCCGCTGGTGGATTCGTCGGTGATGACGCGCATCGACTCCACGTTGAAGAAGTTCTGCTCCCAACCCGTGGCGCGACGCATCAACAACTCGAGCGATGCATCGGCCGCCTCGAAGTGGTAGCCCTCGAATTCCAACCGCTTCAGCTCGTCGAGAATCGAGTTGATCACGGCACCGTCGGCATCGAGTCCGAGCTCCTGCGCCTTCATCGAGATGGTGGCCCGTCCCGCCATCTCCGACACGAGAAATCGCGTGCCGTTCCCCACCAGATCCGGTGATACGTGCTCGTAGGCATCCTTGGCGCGTGCAATCGCCGATACGTGCAAGCCTGCCTTGTGCGCGAACGCCGACGTGCCGACGTACGGTGCCTGCGGGTTCAACGGGCGGTTCAACACCTCGGCAACGTGGTTGCTCACCGATGTGAGGTGCTCCAGGCGCCCCGCCGGCAGACAATCCAAGCCCATCTTCAGCTGAAGGTTCGGGATGATGGTGGTGAGGTTGGTGTTGCCCGTGCGCTCGCCCAAGCCGTTGAGCGTTCCCTGCACATGACGTGCACCCGCGCGAACCGCTGCGAGTGAATTGGCGACGGCGCAACCGGTGTCGTCGTGGCAGTGGATACCGATGATGGCGTCATTCCCCACGTGTCGCGCCACATCGGCGACGATCGATTCGATCTCGTGCGGCAACGATCCACCGTTGGTGTCGCACAACACCAAGTGCGAAGCGCCATTCACCACCGCTGCTTCGAGCACGCGCAGGGAGAACTCCGGGTTGTTCTTGTAGCCGTCGAAGAAGTGCTCGAGATCCACCAACACCAATCGATCATGACTGCCGAGGTATTTCACCGAGTCGGCGACCATCGCCACACCCTCGTCGAGCGTGGTTTGAAGCGCGGTTTCCACGTGGTAGTCCCAGGCCTTTGCCACGATGCATACCCCGGTCGTTTGCGCGTTGATCAGGTTGCGCAAGGTCGCGTCGTCATCGACCTTGCCCGACGGACGCCGCGTACTACCGAACGCCACCAGCGTCGACGTCGCGAGCGTCAGTTCACGCTTGGCGCGCGCGAAGAACTCCTCGTCCTTGGGGTTTGCGCCCGGCCAGCCACCCTCGATGTAGTGCACACCGAGCAAATCCAGCTGCTCGGCAATGCGCAACTTGTCGTTGACGCTCGCCGACACGCCCTCCACTTGCATGCCGTCACGCAGTGTGGTGTCGAACACCTCCACCGTGTTGGCGGGCAGCGCGAGACGAGCCGGCATGACTACTTGGCGAGCTCGCACCAATGCGAGTACTTCTTCTCCTGGCCTCGAACCGCGCGGGCGTACATTGCGGCGATCGCACGGGTCTTGGGACCCGGGCACGGAATCTCGCGCTCATCCACCGAACGCACCGAGCCAACCTCGGCGGCGGTACCGCAGGCGAACACTTCTTCGGCGACGTACAGGTCGCTGCGTGCGATGTTGTCGACACGAATCTCGTAGCCGAGATCCCGCGCAATGGTCATAACGCTGTTCTGCGTGATGCCTTCGAGCGCACCCGCCGATAGTGGCGGCGTCAGGATCACGTCGTTGCGCACCACGAAGATGTTCTCGCCCGTGCACTCGGCCACCAGCCCGTTCGGCGCAAGCATGATTGCCTCGTCGTAGCCGGCCTTCAAGGCCTCCACCTTCGCCAACGATGAGTTCACGTAATTGCCCACCGTCTTTGCGGCGGGTGGCATCGTGTTGTGGTCGTGGCGAGTCCAGGACGAGATCTTCATCCGCACGCCCTTTTCCACCGCGTCGTCGCCGAGGTACGCACCCCACGGCCAGCACGCGATGGCAACGTCCACCTTGCACGGCATGGTGTTGAGACCCATCTCGCCGTAGCCGTAGTACGCGAGCGGTCGCACGTAGCAGGACGGCAGCCCGGTCGATGCAACGGTGTCCTTGGTCGCCTGCACCAGCTCCTCCACCGAGTACGGCATCGGCATTCCCATGATCTTGGCGCTGTTGTGCAGGCGAACGATGTGGTCGGTCAATCGGAAGATCGCGGGGCCCTTGTCGGTTTCATAGGCGCGAATGCCCTCGAACACACCGGTTCCGTAGTGCAGGGTGTGGGTGAGCACGTGCACGTTTGCATCGGCCCAGTCCACGAGCGATCCGTTCATCCAGATCTTTGGTGTCGTCGTGATTGGCATCGTGACCCCTTTTCGTGCGCCGTATTGACGCTATCCGTGGAGTCTTCGACAGATCTCGTCGCCGACCGCCACCGTGGTACCACTCGTTGGCTGCGCGCATGCGTCGCGAATCGCACCTGCGGCTCGCGACTCGCCGAGATGATCCAACATGAGCGCGGCCGACAAGATCGCCGCCACCGGATTGGCCACGCCCTTGCCCGCGATGTCGGGAGCCGAGCCGTGTACCGGCTCGAACAACGACGGACCGGTGCGGGCCGGATTCAAGTTGGCCGACGACGCCAGGCCGATTCCGCCACTGACGGCGCCACCAAGATCGGTGAGGATGTCACCGAACAAGTTGTCGGTCACGATCACGTCGTATCGGTGGGGATCCTGCACGAAGTAAATACACGCTGCGTCGACATGGTTGTATGCCGTGCCAACACCGGGGAACTGCGCCGCAACCGACTCGAACGCGCGCTGCCAGAGGTCCCCCGCGAAGGTCAGCACGTTGGTTTTGTGTACGAGGGTCACGTGCTTGCGCTCACGCGACGAGGCAAGCTCGAACGCGTACCGAATGCAGCGCTCGACCCCGAAACGAGTGTTCACGCTTCCCTGCGTGGCAACTTCATGCTCGGTACCGTGCCGCAACACGCCACCTTCCCCCACGTACGAGCCCTCGGTGTTCTCGCGAATCACCACGAAGTCGTGCGGTGCGGAGTGACCCGGACCCGTACCAACGAAGGGTCGCTGGTTGATGTATAGATCGAGACTGAAACGCAACTTGAGGAGGAGCCCGCGCTCGATCACGCCGGGTGGCACCCCCGGTGTGCCCACCGCGCCGAGCAAGATCGCGTCGAATCCGCGCAACGCCTCGAGCGTGTCGTCGCTCAGTATCTCTCCGTCGCGCAAGAAGCGTGCACCACCGAGATCGAAGAACGTGGTGTCGAGTTCCACTCCGCTCGCGCGCACCACCTTGAGTGCTTCGGCGGTGACTTCGGGACCGATCCCATCGCCGCCGATCACCGCAACACGATGCACGGAGCGAGTCGAGGCCGCATTCACCCCAATCAGGCTAGGGAGGTATGGGTATCCTGACGATATGCCGACACACCGTTTATCGCGTGTTGCCCTCGAACGCTTGCAGGCCGAACACCTCGACCTCACGACTCGCGGTCGCATCGAGGTTGCCGCGCGAATCGGGCGGGCCCGTGAGATGGGTGATCTGAAGGAAAACGGTGACTACCACGCCGCAAAGGACGAACAGGGCCATATGGAGGGTCGCATTCGTCAGATCGAAGCCATCCTGGAGAACCACGAGATCGTCGAGGTCCTCGACAACGGCAGGATCGATCACGGCTGCATCGTCACCATCCTCTACGAAGGTGACGCCCCGTCACAGGCAGAGAAGTACCTCATCGGCCACATGGAGGAGCGCCCGGACGACCCGAGCATCAGCGTGATGAGCGCCACGTCGCCCCTGGGTGCGGCGCTACTCGGCGCAAAGGAAGGTGACTCCGTCACCTACGACGCTCCCAACGGCTCGCTCACCGTTACTGTCGTACGCGTGGAGGCATGCCCTTAACGTGATCCGCCGCACGCACGCTGCGCGAGACGGATTCCCCGCAGGTCACGACGTTGAACTTCCCGGGCGTGGTCGCACGTTCGTGCGCGAGGTCGCGGGCCCGCCCGGTGCGCCGACGGTCGTTCTGTTGCACGGCTGGACCGCCACGGCCGACCTCAATTGGTTCACGTGTTTCGAGCCACTCGGTGAACACTTTCGCGTCCTGGCGCCCGATCACCGCGGACACGGACGCGGTATTCGCCCGCGCGGCAGCTTTCGTCTGCACGACTGTGCCGACGACGTCGCTGCGATCGCCGACGCCTTCGGGGTGAGCACGTTCATCCCCGTCGGTTACTCGATGGGTGGCGCGATCGCGCAGCTCGTCGCATCTCGTCACGAACAACGAACTCGCGGACTCGTGCTGGCCGCCACCGCCGGCTACTTTTCCTCGTCACGCGACGAGCGCCTCAACTTCCTCGGTCTCACCGGTCTGGCGCGACTCTCCAAGCTCACCAGCGCTCAAGCGCGGGCATGGATCACCGAACAGGTCTACCTGCAACGCAAGACACACCAGTTGGCCGACTGGGCCGCTCGCCAAATCGCCAGCCACGACTGGCGCCACGTGTTGGAGGCAGGAAGCGAGATCGGCGCGTTCGATTCGCGGCCGTGGCTCGGCGAGGTTGCAGTGCCATCGGCGATGATCATCACCACCAACGACAAGGTCGTGCCACCTCGACGCCAGGAGGAGTTGGCCGCGTCGCTGCTGCTGGCCACCGCCACGCATCGGGTCGATGCGGGTCACGATGCCGTGTTCGCCGCGCGAGAGCGCTTCGTGCCGCTGCTCGTCGATGCGTGCCAACGGGTTGTGCAGCACAGCCGCGTCGCCTAGCCGCGACGTCACCGCGGGCTCTTTCGCCCGGATTTCTTCCTGATGACGGGTGGCGACACTTCGGGCTCGCAGTCCGCATCGCGCCACAAGCGCTCGACGGCGTCGGCCAACGAGCCCTTGGCGTTGCCCGGATCGGTGACGATTTCGTCGGGTGTGTCGGCGAAGCGCAACACCGAACCGACACCGTCGTCGCCAACCACGACCACCAGCCGCACCCGGCGACGCCGTGGGTGCACGCTCGGTGGCACGTCGCTTTCGTTCTCGTCGTCCACGGGCGCAGCCCACCCACACGTGAGAACCGCTGCGGCATCGAACATGCGGGCAATCGAGCTGCCGCGGGATTCCAGCAGTTCGTACACGTCGCCGTGTTCCGCGAGAAACGAGATGCGTAGCGCCCCATCGGCATTGGCGTCGATACCCGCGGGGTCGACCACGCTGATGCCGTAGAGACGGGCCCGCTTCAGGTCGAAACCCGAGAGTGAAAGGTTGAGGCTGTGCTCGACGCAGGTCGCCAGGGCGACCGGGGAAATGGTGTTGGTGTTCATGCTCTCTTGTGTGCATGACCACGGGCAAATCGGCAATGTTTCCTCGAACGCGTCTAGCGTCTGCATCCGGCATGTCCACTTCGTCCGTGCGTTCGGCCATGTCGCTGTTCGGCGCGTTCATTGCGCTCGCCATCGCCTGGATGACGGTGCTTCCGCTCTTTGCCGGACCGGACGAGCCGGCCAATTTCATCAAGTCGGCGGCGGTGGTGCGCGGCCAATTCGTTGGCGAACCGATTCCCGCGAGCGTTACCACGTCGTTCTGGTCGACGTACGTCGACATCGATCCGCAATTCGGCACCGCACAACTCGTCCCGTGGTGCTTCGTCGGACAACCCCAGACCCCGGCGTGTTCCGCCCCGCTGCAGTCACTGGCGCCGGTCGAACCCGCACGAACCGACATGGGGCGCTATCCGCCGCTTGGTTTCGTCCCCGCGGGCATCGGGACATTGCTCGGTCCGAGCGACACCGGAGTGAGGGCGGCCCGACTCACCGCGGCGGTCGTCTGCTGTGCGATGCTCACCGTGGCGGCACAACTCCTGCGCCGACGACGACGATCACTCGTACCACTGTTGGTCGCCGCCACCCCGGGAGTCGTCTTTTTGTCCTCGGTGTCGAGCCCGAGCGGCGTCGAGATTGTCTCGGCAATCGCGGCGTGGACCGCGCTGTGGATCGGTATCCACGAGCGGTGGTCGTTGCCCTCCACGATTGCCGTCTTCGTCGGTGCGTCGGCTCTGCTCATCGTCGCCCGACCGGCAGGAATCGTCGCCGTCATCGTCATGGTCGCATGCGCGGCCATCGCCGATCACGATGCGCTCCGCCGCGCCGCGCTTCGACACCCCCGAGAGCTCGGCGTCATGGCGGCGGCGGTGACGGCCAGCATCGCATGGTACGTCACCACGTACGACCACAACTTCGGCGTGCGACTCGACGTGGAGCGGCGCGTCACCTCACTCACCACCATCGCCTCGCGATCGCTCATCGACCTTCCGCGTTTGGTCGCAGAGTCGGTCGGAAACTTCGGATGGCTCGATACGCCGAGCCCCACGTTCGCCGTGTGGATCATCGTGGGTCTCACAGCAACACTTGCGATACGGGCCGCTCAACGGGTATCCGTGCGCCATCGGCTCGCGCTGGGTGCCCTTGCACTCTGCGTTCCCGTGTGGCACATCGCCTTGAACGCCAACTATCAGGACCTCCTCGGTAGCTATGGTTCGCAAGGACGTCACCTCACACCACTCATCGTTGGGCTTCCGCTGGCGGCCGTGATGCGCCGTGCACATCACCCATCGGACTCGTCGGTGGCCGGTCTCGTGTTGTGCGTGCACGCGTGGTGCGTCCTGGTGGCGCTGCGGCGTTATTCGAGCGGAGCGGGTGGCGACGACCTGCTCGGTTTCGTCACGAACCCCGCATGGACTCCTCCGCTCGGCATGGCGACCACGTTGCTCGTCGTTGCGCTCGCGCACATCGCTGCCTGGTGGGCACTCCGCGGTCCACGTCGGTCGTGACGACCCAAACACATCGCCCGGCAGGCAGAATGGAACGGTGACGCCTCTCACCCTCCCGCAGAAGGTATGGGACCGTCACGTGGTGCACCGCGACGACAACGGCAACGAACTGCTCTACATCGACCTGCATCTCGTGCACGAGGTGACGAGCCCGCAGGCATTCGATGGACTGCGCCTGAACGGCCGGCGGGTACGCCGACCCGACCTCACCGTGGCAACGGAAGACCACAACGTGCCGACCAAGGACATCCATCTTCCCGTCGCCGATCCGATCTCGGCCAAGCAACTCGACGTCATGCGGAGGAACGCGGCCGAATTCGGCATCACGCTGTACAAGATGGGTGACGCCGGTCAAGGCATCGTGCACGTGATCGGTCCGGAACAAGGTCGCACCCTGCCGGGCATGACCATCGTGTGCGGCGACAGCCATACGGCCACCCACGGCGCGTTCGGGGCGCTTGCATTCGGCATCGGCACGTCCGAGGTGGAGCACGTGCTCGCCACGCAGACGCTCCCCCAATCCCGACCCAAATGGATGAGTGTGTCGGTGGACGGCGAACTGCCGCCCGGCGTCACCGCAAAGGACATCATCCTGGCCATCATCGGTCGCATCGGCACCGGTGGCGGCATCGGCCACGTGATCGAGTACCGCGGCTCGGCGATTCGATCGCTGTCGATGGAAGGTCGCATGACCATCTGCAACATGTCGATCGAGGCGGGCGCTCGCGCCGGCTTGGTGGCACCCGATGACACCACGTTTTCGTACCTCGAGGGTCGCACCTATGCACCGAGTGGTGCGTCGTGGGAAGCCGCACTCGACGATTGGCGCACACTGCGCACCGATGCCGGCGCAACGTTCGACAAGAGCGTGGAGATCGATGCGTCGACGCTCACGCCGCACGTCACCTGGGGCACCAACCCCGCACAAGTCGCATCCATCGACGGAGTCGTTCCGTCGCCCGACCAGTTCGACGATGCCACCACCCGCGACAACGTGGCGCGGGCACTCGACTACATGGGTCTCACCGCCGGCGCGCGAATTCGCGACATCACCGTCGACACGGTCTTCATCGGCTCGTGCACGAACAGCCGAATCGAGGATCTCCGTGCAGCAGCCGACGTCGCCAAGGGCCGGAAGGTGAAGGTCAAGCGGGCCATGGTGGTACCGGGTAGCCACGCCGTCAAACAACAGGCCGAGCGCGAGGGTCTCGATCGAGTGTTCATCGACGCGGGCTTTGACTGGCGCGAGCCCGGATGCTCCATGTGTCTGGCGATGAATCCCGACAAACTTGCCCCACAGGAGCGTGCCGCCAGCACCAGCAACCGCAACTTCGAGGGTCGCCAGGGTCGTGGCGGTCGAACCCACCTCGTCTCCCCCGCCGTTGCCGCAGCCACCGCCCTCTGCGGGCACTTCGCCACACCGAAGGATCTCTCGTGAAACAGGTTCGAGTGGTTTCCGGTCGGGCGGTGCCGCTCAAACGCAGCGATGTCGACACCGATCAGATCATTCCCGCCGAATGGCTGAAGCGAGTCGAACGAACGGGTTTCGAGAAGGGCCTCTTTTCCACCTGGCGTGACGATCGAAACTTCGTCCTCAACGACGAGCGGTACGCGGGTGCCAGCATCCTCGTTGCCGGACCCAGTTTCGGCGTCGGCTCGTCGCGTGAGCACGCGGTGTGGGCGCTGCAGCAGTACGGCTTCGACGTGGTGATTGCGCCGAGTTTCAGCGACATCTTCCGCAACAATTGCACCAAGAACGGTCTGGTTCCCGTGGTGCTCGATGCCCAGGTCGTGGAATCGCTCTGGGCAGTGATCGAAGCCGACCCCACCACCGAGATAACGGTGGACGTGGAACGACTCCTCGTGGAAGTTCCCGCGCACGGACTACGTCACTCGTTCGTCTTGGACGCCTCCACCCAGGAACGCTTCCTTCTGGGCCTGGACGACATCGGCATCACGATGTCGCACGACGCGCGCATCAGCGACTACGAGCGCCGTCGCCCGATGTGGCTCGCTCAACGCTGAGGCCGACCTTCGCGGACACTCGCTTCGCCTGGCGCTACGCGCGCTGTGTGCTCCCGGCGCTCTGCGCGGTGTGTTCGCCTGGCGCTACGCGCCGTGTGGCGTGATGAAACTCTCCAGATGTGCAAGGCGCTTGTCGTTGGAAAATACCTCGATCGGCGGTTGAGGCTGCAGGCGAAGGCCTCGCTGGATGATCCTGCACGTGGTGTGCTGGTTGTATTCGGCGAGGGAGATGGCCCAGCCGTCGCGCCCTGCTCGAGCGGTGCGACCCGAGCGATGCAGATACGTCTTCACATCGATGGGCGGTTCGTAGTGGATGACTGCCGCCACGTCGTCGATGTCGATTCCCCGGGCGGCGACATCGGTGGCCACCAGCACGTTGAGGGTTCCGTCGGTGAACTTTGCGAGTGATTTTTCGCGAGCAGCCTGCGACATGTCGCCGTGCAGCGCCGACGCCCGCACGTTGAGTTTCTGCAGGGCTTCCTCCACCTTGTCGCACAGGCGCTTGGTGTCACAAAAGACGACGGTCTTTCCGGCACCGGCGGCAATCGCCGCAATCACCCGGTCCTTGTCCATTCGATGCACCGCCAAGAACAGGTGTCGCATGGTTCCCACCGTGGCCGTTGGCGCATCAATGGACACCTCCTTGGGGTCCTTCATGTAGCGCCGTACCAGGTTGCCAACCTGACCGTCGAGCGTGGCCGAAAACAGCATGGTCTGATGCACCCCGGTCACGTGGCGCAACACCCACTCCACTTGCGGCATGAAGCCCTCGTCGGCCATGCGGTCGGCTTCGTCGATCACCACCACCTGCACATCCGCAAGCGTGAGCTCCTCTGCCTTCAGGAGGTCGATCAGCCGAAGGGGGGTGGCCACGACGATCTCGACTCCCGTGGCAAGGCTGGCGATCTGGTCGTCTCGCGACGCGCCGCCGTACACCGCCAAAACGCGTCGGGCGCAATGCGCACCGATGGGCTCAAGCACCTCGGCAACCTGGAGCGCCAATTCTCGTGTCGGAACCAGCACCAATCCACGGGGTGCGCGAGGGCGAGCAGCGGCATCCACCCGTGAGAGCATCGGAACACCGAAGGCCAGGGTTTTGCCCGATCCGGTGCGAGCGCGACCGCACACGTCGGCGCCGGTGAGCGCAACCGGAATCGCCTCGGTTTGAATCGCGAACGGCGCGGTGAAGCCCGCCGCGGCGAGGCCGGCATCCACATGGCTCGGAACGCCGAGTGCGGCGAACTCTGTGGACTGCAACATGGACTCGGTTCACGCTACTTGCCGGGTGTCGCACCATCCCCTCGACTGACTCGTGAGTCAGTATCGGCTGACAAGTCAGACAGTAGACGCCGCCTAGGTTTCTCGCTATGGTGCTTCTTCGGTATTGACACTAAGGAGGTGCACTCATGACACACGCTGCGACAACTCAACACATCACCGGCGATGGTCGCGTGGTTCTTCATGACGTGCGCACCGGTCGCAAGGGTCCGGCCTACGACTGGCAAGCGGTGCTCATTCCGAGTGACACGGTGTTCGAGGCGTCATTGCAGATGATGCTCGCCACACCGGCGGTAGCTGGTCGCTCCCGCAAGTCGCGACGTCGTTCATGATCAACGATCTCTCCAAGGTTGGTGCCCACCGACCCAACCGACTGTTGATGCTCGGCTGCGGGTCGGTCGCTCAAGCCACCATTCCGCTCCTCATTCGTGATGTGAGGCTCGCGCCGTCGAGCATCACCGTCGTCGACTTCGTCGACAATCGCAATCGCATCTCCGAGGCCATTGCCGCGGGCGTCAACTACGAACAAGGACGGGTCACGCAGGAGAATCTCGACGAATTCCTCTCGGCACGCGTGGGCAACGGCGACATGATCCTGGATCTGGCCTGGAACATCGATTGTCCGACCATCCTCACCTGGTGTCGCGAACACGGCGTGCGGTACCTCAATACCAGCGTGGAACTCTGGGACCCCTACTACGACATGCACAACACGCACCCGTTGGAGCGAACCCTCTACGTGCGGCACCAGAGCATTCGTCGCATGATCGATTCCTGGCCCGACAACGATGGTCCGTCGGCCGTGCTCGAACACGGTGCCAACCCCGGTCTGGTGAGCCATTTCGCCAAGCGGGCCCTGGGCGAGATCGCCACCGCGTTGCTGAGGGACAAGAAGGCGGGCGATCGTGCGAAGTTCATCGAGGGTGCCCTTGCCGAGGGTCGCTACAACACGTTGGCAATGCTCACCGGCACCAAGGTCATCCACATCAGCGAGCGCGACACGCAAATCACCAGCGCCCCCAAGCGCGTGGATGAATTCGTCAATACGTGGTCGATCGAGGGCTTCTACGAGGAGGGTGTGGCACCCGCCGAGCTCGGCTGGGGAACGCACGAACGTTGGTTGCCGCACAACGCCCACGTGCACGACGACGATGGTCCGTGCAACCAGATTGCACTGGCCCAGCCCGGCATGGAGACCTGGGTTCGTTCCTGGGTGCCCTGCGGTGAGATCCTCGGCATGATCATCCGCCACGGCGAGGCCTACACCATGAGCGACCACCTCACGGTGTGGAACGACGACGGCACCGCCAAGTACCGGCCGACCGTGCACTACTCCTACTGCCCGACCGACGCGGCCATCATGAGCGTGCAGGAACTGCGCATGCGCAATTGGAAGATGCAGAAGGATCAACGAATTCTCAACAACGAGATCGAATCCGGTCGTGACGAACTCGGCGTGCTCCTCATGGGGCACGACTACAAGTCGTGGTGGACCGGCTCGCTCCTCAGCATCGACGAAGCCCGTGCCATCCTGCCCAATCAGAGCGCCACCACCCTGCAAGTGGCGGCATCGGTCGTTGCCGCAACGTGCTGGATGTTCGACAACCCCAACGGCGGCGTGCGAGTACCCGACGACCTCCCCCACGACCAGGTGTTGAAGGTGGCGTACCCGTACCTCGGCTCGTTCCAATCGGCAGCCGTCGACTGGGATCCGCTGCAGAACCGCAACGACCTGTTCCCGGGCTTCGGCAACGGGCCCACTCGACTGGATCCCGCGGACCCCTGGCAGTTCGCAAACTTCCTCGTGCCCACCCCGCGCGCCGTCTAAACACGCGCCGATACGCTGGCGATGCGATGAACGGCGCCACCATCGAACGTACCGCCCTCCTTCTTACGTAGCGGCGTCGGCCGCATATCGCCGACGTCGCGCACCAACTCCCGAGCCACTTGGCCGGGAGTTTTTCTTTTCCAACAGCCCACACGAAACGAGAGAAACGACCATGACTCCAACACCAACGACCACCAGGAAGATGCCGTTCGAAAAGTACTCCGCCTACGTACCCCTCGTCCTTGCCGACCGCACCTGGCCCAACCAGGTGATCACCAACGCGCCGCTGTGGTGTTCGGTGGATCTGCGCGACGGCAATCAGGCGCTCATCGACCCGATGGACCCCGAACGCAAACTGCGCATGTTCAAAACGTTGGTCAAGATGGGCTTCAAGGAAATCGAGGTTGGCTTCCCCTCGGCAAGTCAGCCCGACTTCGACTTCGTGCGACACATCATCGACAACGATCTCATCCCCGATGACGTCACCATTCAAGTGCTGGTGCAATCACGTGCCGAGTTGATTCATCGCACCTTCGAGAGCATTCGTGGCGCAAAGCGGGCGATCGTGCACTTCTACAACTCGGTCAATCCGCTCCAACGCCGCGTGGTGTTCGGGCTCGATCAGGCCGGGGTCACCAAGATTGCCGTCGACGCCGCACGACTGTGCCGATCACTCGAGTCGAGCGTGCCGGGCACCGTGGTGCGCTACGAGTATTCGCCGGAGAGCTTCACGCTCGCCGAGCCGGAATTCGCCGTTCAGATCTGCGAAGCGGTGATGGACGTCATCGAGCCGACCCCGGAGAATCCCATCATCCTGAACCTGCCGGCCACCGTGGAGTGCTACTCGCCCAACGTGTACGGCGACGTGATCGAGTGGTTCGGCCGAACCATCAAGAATCGCGAGGCAATCGTACTATCGCTGCATCCGCACAACGACCGCGGCTGTGCGGTGGCCGCGGCAGAGTTCGGGGTCATGGCGGGCGCCGACCGCGTGGAAGGCACGCTGTTCGGCAACGGCGAACGTACGGGCAACGTCGACGTCATCACGTTGGCGATGAACCTCTTCGTCAACGGCGTCGACCCCAAATTGGACATGAGCGACATCGACGCTCTTCGTCGCGACGCCGAGTACTGCAACCGCCTCCCCGTTCCTGAACGCCAGCCGTACGCGGGGGATCTCGTGTACACCGCGTTTTCGGGCAGCCATCAAGATGCCATCAAAAAGGGGCTCGACGCACTCCCGAAGGAATACACGACGTGGGAGGTTCCGTACCTTCCACTCGACCCCAAACACGTTGGTCGCACCTACGAGGCCGTCATCCGGGTCAACAGCCAGTCCGGCAAAGGTGGTGTCGCCTACGTGATGAAGACCGAACACGGATTCGAACTCCCGCGACGTCTGCAGATCGAATTCTCACGAACCATCCAACACATCACGGAAGACTCCGGCACGGAGATTGCACCGGACGTGATGTGGCAGGCATTCGAGTCCGAGTACCTGTCCAGCTCGCCGACGTACTCGCTCACCAGCCACGAACTACGCAGCTCCAGTGACGGCGTCACCAGCATCACCGCCCAAGTGGAGGCCCACGGTAAGCGAGTGACGCTGCAGGGTGACGGCAACGGCCCCATCGACGCCTTCGTTCACGCGCTGCGTACCGAATTCGGCGTGAGGCTCGACGTGAAGGACTACGTCGAGCACGCGCTCAGTCAAGGCTCGGAAGCAACGGCGGTGGCCTACATCGAGAGTTCCAACGAGTCCGGCGACGTGTGTTGGGGTGTGGGAGTGCACCCAAGCACGATTACGGCGTCGTTGCGTGCGGTGCTCAGCGCGTTTGAGCGTCAGCAGCGCCGCTGACCACCCCTTCAACCTCGAGTTCGAAGTCGGGGTCGTTCACCGCGGTGATGTCGTGGTGTCGCGCAGCGCCCTCGACGTCGATCTTGGGAAGCACACGGTCGAGCCATCGTGGCAACCACCAGTTGCGATCCCCGAGCAGTTCCATGGTGGCGGGCACCAACAGCATTCGCACGATGGTGGCATCCAGGAGCACCGCGACGGCCAAACCGAATCCGAACATCTTGATGCTGCGGGTCGGATCCAGCACGAAACTGCCGAAGACGAACACCATGATTGCCGCCGCTGCAGTGATGACTCGCGCCGTCTTTGCGAGGCCATCGGCGACGGCGAGTTCGTTGTCGCCGGTTCGGTCGTACTCCTCCTTCACTCGCGACAACAAGAAGACCTCGTAGTCCATCGAGAGTCCAAACACGATGGCAAACATCATGACCGGCAACCATGGGTCGATCGGGGCACTTCCACCCAGACCGATGAGCGATGCGCCCCAACCCCACTGGAACACCGCGACGACCGCTCCGTATGCCGAGCCGATGGAGAGAAGGTTCATGAGCACCGCCTTCAGCGGTACCAACAACGAACGAAACACCGCCATCAGGAGCACGAACGACAACAGAAGCACCACGGCAAAGAACACGGGGAGGCGATCCGCCAGATAGCGACTGAAGTCCACGTTCACTGCCACGCTTCCGGTGACCTTCACGTCCAATCCCGACGCCCCGACGGCCGTCGGAATCACGTCGGCGCGCAATCGTTCCACGAGGTCGGCGGCCTCCTGCGACTGCGGCGCACCGGAGGGATACAAGGTCCACAACACCGCCGTCGGCGTGGCTGCGTCGTTCGGTACTGCCGGGCTTGCACTCACTACGCCGGGAGTAACGGCAAGGACGTCCCCGAGGGAACGCGCCGCCACCAACTGATCGGGTGAATCGACGGCCGCCACCAGCGTCAACGGTCCGTTGAAGCCGGGACCAAACCCCTCGGCAAGCAGGTCGTAGGCACGGCGAGTCGTGGTATCGGTCGGATAGTTGCCCTCGTCGGCGAAACCAAGGCGCAATCCGAAGACGGGCAGGGTGAGCGCTCCGAGCACAGCAACGCCGATCACCAACGACAACCATGGGCGACGCTGGACCCAGCGGCTCCACTTGTACGGAAGGGTGTCGGGCATCGGCTTCACTCGTCGAACCGGCAGGGTGCGACGCAGGAACGGCACGAAGCTGCCCGCCAACAACACCAAGCCACCGATCGGAGCGGCGAACAACAACGCGTTCTGTTTCACTCCCACACCAACGAGCGACAGCGCAACCAATCCGGCGGCCACGACACCACGCCAACGGGTCACCTCGACGCGTTCACCCACGAAGCCCAGCAACGCCGGCAACAGCGTGATGGACGCAAGCATCGTGAATGCAACCGTGATCGACGCTCCGATCGCCAAACCGTTCATGAAACTCACGCCCATGATCAACATGCCGAGTAGCGAGATCACCACCGTGGTTCCGGCGAACAGCACCGCTCGTCCGGCCGTATCGATGGCTTCTGCGGTCGCGTTCGCGCAATCCTTTCCACGATGGCGGGCTTCGCGATACCGAGTGACGATGAAGAGTGCATAGTCGATCCCCACTCCGAGGCCGATCATCACACCGAGCGTGGTTGCAAAGTCCGGCATGGTGACGAGATTGGAGACCAACGTGGCGACCATCACGCCCGCGGCAATTCCTCCGAACGCCGTACCGATGGGAAGTCCCATGGCCAACACCGATCCGAACGCAAAAATCAGGATGACGATGGCGAAGGCCAACCCGAGCACTTCCGACGTCGGCGCCTCGAATTCGGCGAACACCTCCCCGCCGTATTCGATCTCGACTCCGACCACCGTCGGTTCGATCGCCTTCATCTCCTCGAACAGCTCGGCGAACTGTTCGGCGGAATTCAACTCCGAAGCCAGGGACACGGTGGCAAAGGCGATGTCGCCACGCGGAGCAACCTGACGAGCCCCGGCGGGAGTGAACGGGCTCACCACGCCCATATCACCGCGGGCATCCAGTCGTGCGAAGTAGGCGTTCAGCACGTCACGCTGTGCAGCGGTGAATCCCCCGTTTGCTTGAACGACGATGGTGGCACTCCGCCCGCTTTCTTCACCACCGAAGCGTGCCGACAACAACTCGAAGCCCTCCGCGCTCTCCACGTCCGGGAGCGTGAATTGCGTCGAGAAACTGCTGCCGATGGAGCCGACACCTGCCCCCAGCGCCAGCAACACCGCAACCCAAACGGCAACGACAACGCGGCGGCGGGCGTGGGCGATGAGTCCGAAGGAGTGCAACATTGGGGGATGTCCGTACGTTTCTGTGCGACGGTGTCGCTCAGGCTAGGAGACGGTGCGCACTGAACTATCGTCGGACACGGAGGTTGTCGTGAAAGTCACAGTCAATTTCGATGTCTGCGCATCAACCGGAGCCTGCACCCAGGTGGCACCGGAGGTATTCGAGATTCGAAACGACGGCTATCTCCACATCAGGAGTGAGCAACCGGCCCCGGAACTGTACGACGTGGTACAACAAGCCGCCGACCTGTGTCCCACCGGCGCGATCATCCTCGAAGACTGACGCGTGGGATTCTCACCACGTCTCCATGCCGCGTGGAAACACGCCGACTCCCTCGTCTGTGTGGGTCTGGACCCTGATCCCCGCCGATTTCCCGAGTCGGTCGGTACGGGCGAGCAGGCGATCGAGAAGTTTTGTCGCGACATCATCGATGCCACCGGCGATGCCGTATGTGCGTTCAAGCCGCAGATTGCCTACTTCGCGGCCAACCGGGCCGAAAGCGCTCTGGAGCGAATCTGCGAGCACGTGCGCCGGGAACACCCCGGTGTGGTGCTCATTCTCGATGCAAAGCGTGGCGACATCGGTGACACGGCGGAAATGTACGCGCGAGAAGCATTCGATCGCTACGGCGCCGACGCCGTCACGGTGAATCCGTGGCTGGGAACCGACTCACTGGAACCATTCTTTGCCCGTAGGGACCGCGGAGTCATCGTGTTGTGTCGAACCTCGAATCCCGGTTCGCACGAGGTGCAAGACGTCGGCGCCGAGCCGTTGTACGAACGGATCGCCCGACGCGCCGCCACCGAGTGGTCGACTCGCGCGGACGTGGGACTCGTCGTTGGCGCGACCCAACCTTCGGAACTCAAGCGGGTCCGCGACATCGTGGGCGACCTTCCGATCCTCGTTCCCGGCGTCGGCGCACAGGGTGGCGACCCCGCAACGGTCGTGGCGCATGGTGCAACCGCCAATGGAACCGGTCTCATCGTCAACAGCTCGCGGGCGATCCTGTATGCATCGCCCGACGCGGATTACGCCGTGGCTGCGCGTCGCGCAACCCTGGAGTTGAGGGACTCGCTCAACGCCGCGCGGCGCTAGCCACCGATCGTGATCACTTCCACGATTCCGGGCACACGACGCAGCTGATCCACCACCGACTCCGGAGTCGGCGTGGCGGTGGCAATCATCATCATCGCACTTCCCGCCTCGGGAATCTTTCCCACGTCCATGTTGTCGATGTTGACCCCCGCTTCGCCGAGCACGGTGCCGACGCGACCAATCACACCGGGACGATCGTCGTTGCGAACGATCAACATGTATCGAGCCGGTGGGACGTCGCTCAGGTGATCGTCGATCAACACGATGCGGGCCTCGCGACGACGCCCGGCGAGCGTGCCCGAGATGTTGCGGCTCCCCGACCGCAGAGTGATCAGGTTCATGTAGTCCTGGTGTTCCACGTCGTCACGACGTCGCTCACGCACGGCGATGCCATGGTTAGTGGCGATGCTCGGGGCATTCACGTACGTGACCGCGTCTCTGGAGATTCGTCCGAGGAAGCCCTTCAGCGCCGCCAGGGTGATGATGCGGGTGTCGTACGCGCCGATCTCACCACTTGCCTCGATCTCCACTTCCAGGGACGTATCACCGACGATGTCGGCGAACAGGGCGCCGAGGCGTTCTGCCAGCGGAATGAATGGCTTCAGGGTTTCGTTCGCTTCGGCTGCATCCACGTTCACGGCGAACGGCACGAAGTCCCCCGCCAGTGCCAATTGCACCATGTCGGCGATGACCTCACCCGCTTTTTCCTGCGCCTCACGCGTACTCGCACCGAGATGGGGAGTGACCACCACGTTCGGAAGCGAGAAGAGCGGCGAACCGACCAGCGGCTCGCACTCGAACACGTCGAGGGCTGCACCGGCGACGAGACCATCGCGCAACGCCTCGAAGAGGTCCTGCTCCACGATGATGCCGCCTCGCGCCACATTGATGACCCGCAGCTCCGGCTTGGCTTTCAGCAAAACGTCGCGGTTGATGAGACCCACCGTCTCTTTGTTCTTGGGTAGATGCACCGTGAGGAAGTCGCTGGAGGCAACGAGCTGATCGAGCGGCAACATGTCGACGTTCAGCTGTCGACCACGCTCGGCGGAAATGTACGGATCGAAAGCGACGATCTTCATTCCCAAGCCCAATGCTCGATGCGCGACCAGCTTTCCGATGCGACCCAACCCGACGATTCCAAGGGTCTTGCCCGAAAGTTCTACTCCCTCCCACTTCGAGCGCTCCCAGCGTCCATCCACGAGGGCGGCATGAGCCTGTGGGATGTTCCTTGCCATCGACATGAGCAGTGCAATGGTGTGCTCTGCCGCGGACACGATGTTCGACTCCGGCGCATTCGTCACCATCACGCCGGCCGAGGTCGCCGCGGTCACATCGACGTTGTCCAATCCGACACCTGCGCGCCCAACCACCACGAGCCCGCTCGTTGCGGCGAGCACTTCCGCGGTCACCATGGTTGCACTGCGAACGATGAGTGCCTGCGCGCCACGAAGTGCCTCGACGAGATCGGCACCATTCAGTCCGAGACGAACGTCCACCTCGTGTCCTGCGGCTCGCAACCGATCCAGGCCGGTCTCGGCGATTTCTTCGGTCACCACGACGCGCGCCATCCCTCCATCGTGGCGTGCCCAGGGCGCCGATGCCAACTTGGTCGCGTAGCCCATCACCTTGATGGCGTTATCGTGTCGGTGCGGTATGGTGCGCGCTACAGCGTGCTGTTCGAAGCAACACCGTATCGAAAGACCCAACCTTTATTTTTCGTCAGCGAAGGAAGCATCGTGCCCTACCCGTTCCTCTCCACCGAGTGGATGGAGGCAGCGCGCGCCATTCGCGAGAAGTACCGCGACCAGGCGCCGAAGGTATCCGTGGTGGTGCGTTTCAACCAGGTGGTGACCGACGTTCCGTTCGGCGATGGCGTCGTGCACAGCCACATGGATACGTCCTCGGGTGAGGTGGTGATGGACCTGGGACACCTGAACGACGTGGATGCAACGCTCACCACCGACTACGACACCGCGCGAACCATCTTCGTGGAACAGGACCCCCAGCGGGCCATGGAGGCGTTCTTCACCGGCAAGGTGAAGGTGGAGGGCGACATGCTGAAGCTGATGGCGATGCAGTCGGCCATGCCACAAACCGAACTGGGCTTGGTGGTTGCCGAGGAGATTCGGGCGATTACCCGGTAGTGCCCGTGCGGTCGGTGGATCGCACCTCACCGGCCAGCAGGCCCGCCACCACGCAGAGACCGGCGCCGATCACCAGTGCGTTGGCATAGCTCGACAACACCCCGTTGGCTCGCGTCGCCTCCTGCACCGTGATCATCACCGTGGCACCGAGCAGGGCGCCCATTTGCGAAACGAGTTGTTGCATGGCACTTGCAATGCCGAGTTCATGGTCGTGAACGGCGTTCGCCAAGAGCGCCGAGAGTGCCGGGGACGCAACGCCGAGGCCAAGACCCGACAGCCCAAGTCCGAATGCAATCAGCCACAGCGGGGTGGCTTCCCTCACCGTGGAGAGCACGATCATTGACGTGAACACCGTCATCGAACCGAACATCCCCGCGAATCGCTCGCCGGTGCGCATGGTGACACGTGCGCCGAGTGGTGCCGCGATGGCAAAGGTGAGCGGTCGAGCAATGATCAACCAGCCGATGGTGGCCAACGGCAGACCGACGCCGTCCTTCAGCATCTGCGGAAGGATCATGAATCCACCCATGTACGCGAAATTCGCCATCGACTGACTGAGCACCGGAAAGGCGATGTTGCGGGTACGAAACCACCTGGGCGGAACCATCGGGGCGGCAACCCGTTGTTCCACTTGCACGAACACCACCAGTAGCACGAGACCGGCGACGAGGCAGGAGAGGATGATCGGCGAGCCCCATCCCCACGCCGAACCACGGTTGATTCCAAGCAGCAGAAGCGCCGCACCTGCGCCGAGTGTCGCCGCACCCGCTGCATCGAATCGTGCATTCGGTTGACGCTCGGTATCGCGCAGCAACCACCACGACGTAAGGGCGCCAACGACACAGAGTGGTGCCTGAACGAGGAAGATCACCCGCCAGCCGACCAGTTCCACCAGCGGCACTCCGGCAACCACTCCCACCACCGGAGCACCAGCCGTCACGAAGCTCCACATGCCGAGAGGTCGCACGCGTTCGTGGGGAGCGAACATGCGGTTGGTGAATGCCATCGCCGACGGACCCGTTGCCGATCCGCACGCAGCCGACAACGTTCGAAGGAGGATGAGCATCGGCGCGTTCGGCGCCAGTGCAGCAAGCCCGGCGAACACACCCGCGCCGAGCAATCCACCGACGAAGACTCGTTTGTGGCCCGCGAGATCACCGAGCGTTCCGAAGGCTGGTCCGATCACTGCGAACACGAGCATCGGTGCCGTTATCGACCAGCTCACCACGCTCACGGTGCTACCGAGGTCATCGGCCACCGTGTCGAGCACCACCACGAGGAGCGTGATGGCGAAGTGCACGGTGAACACCCCGCTCAACAGCACCGCCATGGTGGCCTTTCGCCTGGACATGCCAGCCCGCTCCACGAGCGCACTGCGCATTCGTTCGCGCAACGGTACGATGCCGACTTCGTCGACGCCGGCGGTCATGGGAACACCAAGTCGACCGAGGAACCCTTGCGAACGAGGTCGCCACTCTTCAGGGCGTTGCCGTCCTGTGTCACCGAACGAACCTTGCCCGTCGAACGACCACTCACGACTCCGACGGAGAGACCGGCTTCCACGAGTTTCTTCTGCGCCTCGGCGAGGGTGAGCCCAACGATGGACGGCAACGTCACCGTCTCTGGTCCCTTCGAGAGCGAGTACGCCACCACACCGTCACGCGCCAACTGCGCATTGGTTTGGGGGGTTTGCGAAGCCACCAGGCCGACCTCGATGTCGGCCGAGAACACATCGTCATTACGTTGCCCCGACAATTGCACCGCAACCAGTTGGGCTTGGGCGTCGGACTCGGAACGTCCGATCAGGTTCGGCACGAACCGCAGCACTGGTCCGCCCGACACCGTGATGGCCACCTGAGTCCCCTTCAATACTTCGCTTCCCGCTACCAGGTTCGGTTGCTCGGTGACGATCCATGACACCACGGTGCCGAGCGCAACGGCGTCGTCATCGCGAACGACTTCGGTGACCACCAGTCCCTGGGACTCGAGTGACGCAACCGCATCCTCCCGCGAGAGACCGGTCACTTCCGGAATGACCGCGAGTGTCGGCCCCTCGGAAACCACCAAGGTGAAATCGTCCCCTTCGCGCAACGTCGAGCCGGCCGCGGGCACCGTGCGAATCACCTCGCCGAGCGCGACGTCGTCGGATCGCTCCACCGAGATCACGATGTTCCAACCGAGTTGCGAAACCGAGTTGCGCGCTTCCCCCTCGGCCACCCCAACGAGGGCGGGAACCTCGTACGACTTCACGGTGAGCGTCTGCCACACCAATACACCACCCACCACCACGGCCACTGCCGCCAACAGCGACCACAGCCAGCGATAACGACGTTGTTCGGTCGGCGATGCCGCCACCGCCACATTGACCGGCTGCACGACCTGGACTCGCGGCTGGGAGTCGACGCTGCGCGGTGTCGATTCGGGAACGATGGCTTCCAGTTGGCGCGTGATGGTGTCCCGAAAGGACTCGGTGACGAGTGGTTCGATCGGTTCCGGAGCAGAAAGCCTGCTTGCCAGTTGGGCGAGTGTGCGCCCAAGATCCAGTGCCGAACAGCGATCGGACGGTTCGGGTCGACCGGCTTTCTCGATCGGTACGGCAATCGGACCAACGTCGGCCGATACGGGAAGCAGCCTTCCGGCTCGTTGAGCGAGCGTCACCGCCAGTGAGTCGGCGGCAAACGGGACGTCCCCGGTGATGGTTTCCAGGAGCGTCAATGCAAGCGCGTAGACGTCGCTCTCCGGGGTTGGCGTCGCATCGATGCTGAACTCCGGTGCGGCATACCGTGCCTGCTCGATGCTCATGGCCGCCGTGCCACTGATGCCGCGCTTGATGCCGATTCCGGCAAGCCGTGCGCGTGCCTGCGGTGAAACGAAAACGTTGGCGGGACGAACGTCCCCGTGGGCGATCCCGAGTTGGTGCAGGTGATGCAAGGCGCGACACAAATCCAGTCCGATGACCAACGCTTGGGACGGAGTGAGTCGACGACCTCGGTCGAGCAATTCCCGAAGGGAGACGTCGGCGATTCGCTCGTTCACCATGAACACGAAACGCTCCCCACCGAGCACCGCCTCGCCCCAATCCAGCGGGGGCACGAGCACCGGATGGTTGACACCAGCCACCGAGAGCAAGTGTCGCTGGAACGCCTCCACCGCCATTTGCGGGGTGAGCGACGTTGCATCGCCGTCCGGACCGTCGTTCTGCACGGTCAGCGAGTCGACGGTGACCAGCCGCACGATCACCGAGTGGTTGCTCTGCTGGTCGGTGGAGGCAAACACGCTGGTGGCCTCCGCACCACCACGGAGAGGGTCGTCGAGTCGATACCGACCGGCCACGACTGCTCCAACGAGCTCACTGCGATCGACCATTGACCGCCCCAAACTACCCGTGCCGCTTGCCACCCGGGCGTCGTGGAACGTCGCACGGGTTGCGACGTACGAGCAGCGAGAATGGACTTGTGGCACCCCGACTGGACCGCGCTCGTCTCATGGTGAGTTTCGGCATCTCGCTCGGACTCGTGCTCATCGTGTTCGGGTTGGCCAGTGGAATCACCGGAGACGATGCCCGACTCACCCCCGAAGCAATCGAGCGGATGTCCCCCGCCGATGGCGACCGAGTGTTGAGACAATCTCAAATCATCATCGACTTCGTCGACGGCTACGAGGGGTCGCTCAGTATCGACGGCATAGAGCTTCCCGTCACCAGGCTCGACGAACTCTCGACACTCGGTGGCCAACCGGCTCCGGGTGCACAGGTTGAACTACCGGCAACCGCGGTGTTCGATCCGGGCAACAACGTGCTGAGCTTTCAGCCACAACCCGGTGCACCCATCGAATCATTCACGCAGGGTGAACACACGGCAATCGTGCGCTACTGGAGAATTCTCGACGGCAGCGACAAGTACCGCACCTACGTGTGGCGGTTCCTCACCGACTGAGGATTCCGCGTTTGGCGCCGGATCGGTGTTCCAACTACCCCAACTATCCGAGTTCGCCGGTCTCCAGCAACCGCACGAACTCCTCCTCGCCAATCCGGGGAATCCCGAGTTCGACAGCCTTCTTCACCTTGGAGGTACCCGGATCGTCGCCGACCACGAGAGCAAAGGTTCGTCCACTCACGCTGCCGGAACTCTTGCCCCCACGATCCTTGATCGCCTGCTCTGCGGCCTCCCGACCGAAACCCGACAACGTACCCGTCACCACGACGGTTTTCCCGAGGAGGGTTTGCGGGACGTCCACGACGGTCACGTTGTCGAATCGGACCCCACCCCGACGCAACTTGTCAACGAGTGTCCGGTGGCGCTCGTCGGAGAACCACGATGCAACGGACTCGGCGATCACATCCCCGACCCCGTCGATTGCAGCCAAGTCTCGCATCGACGCCGAGGAAACGGCGTCGAGCGAACCGAATCGTCGGGCCAGCGATTCCGCCGCGGACGGCCCGAGATGCTTGATTCCAAGGGCCACCAACAACTTCTGCAGAGGTGCCATTCTCGATCCATCGATGGCTTTCAGCAGATTGGCGGTTTGACCCTCGCCAAAACCTTGCGCGAGCAGTACTTCCGGCGTCAGTGAGTAGATGTCGCCGGCATCCTGCAACACGTCGGCATCGCTCAACTTGTACACGGTTTTCTCGCCGAAGCCCTCGATATCCATCCCACCTCGTGACGTGAAGTGGATGATCTTCTGGTCACGCTGGTGCGGACACTCCGGCTCCACGCACCGCGTATCTGACTCACCCTCTCGTTGCACCAACGTTGATTTGAGTTCGCACGGACACGTGCTCGGAAACTTCCACGGCTTGGAATTCTTTGGTCGCTTGGACAGCACCGGACCCACCACCTCGGGGATGACGTCTCCCGCCTTGCGAACCACCACGGTGTCGCCGGGACGAACGTCCTTGACCTGCACCTGTTCACGATTGTGGAGCGTGGCCATCGATACCGTGCTGCCCGCCACCACGACCGGCTCCAGTTCGGCGAATGGTGTGGCGCGCCCCGTGCGACCGATCGACACCTTGATGTCTCGCAACAGGGTGGTTCGCTCTTCTGGTGGGAACTTCACCGCAACGGCCCACCGTGGCGCCTTGGACGTGTACCCCAATCGTTCGCGCTGCCCGAGATCGTCGACCTTCACGACGACACCATCGATGATGTACGGCAACTCGTTGCGATGTTCCTGCCAATGGGCGCAAAACGTGATGACCTCGGCGAGCGAATCAACCACCCGAACCTCGGGATTGACGGGAAAGCCGAGAGAACGGAGATAGTCGAGGGTGTCGTGGTGCGACGTGAACGCAGGGGTTCCTTCAACTTCTCCGAGTTGATAAACCCACATGGACAATTCACGAGTTGCGGTGACGGCAGGGTCCTTCTGACGCAAACTTCCTGCGCCGGCATTGCGCGGATTCGCAGGGACCGGTTGCGGCTTTCGACCGGCGGCAACTCGATCGGCGTTTTCGCGCATTTTTTCGTGCCGCAACTTTTCGAACGCCGTCTTCGACATGTATACCTCACCACGAACCTCGAGTACGGCCGGAACCCCGGCAACCCGGAGTACATTCGGCACTTCGCCGATCGTTCGCACGTTCGCCGTGACATCCTCGCCCACCTTGCCGTCGCCACGCGTTGCGGCCTGCACATACGTGCCGTTCTCGTACCGCAGGCTCAGCGCCAGACCGTCGATCTTCAGTTCACAGACGTAGCGCACGACCTCGTCGTCGAGCCCCTTGGCGACACGTTCACCCCAGGCACGAAGTTCGTCCTCATCCATTGCGTTGTCGAGACTCGTCATCGGCAAACGATGAATCACCGGGGCGAACGTGGTGGAACGTGGCGCGCCGGGTGCGTCGAGCACCGACCGTTCGGGAACCAACTCGGGATGCTCCGCCTCCAATGCGCGAAGCTCGCGCACCAATTCATCGAAGTCGGCGTCGGAAATCTCCGGGTCGTCTGCACCGAAATAGCGGTCGTTGTGGTAGGCAATCAATTCCCGCAACTCCGTGGCCCGCGCCACGACCCGTTTCGCAACTGCCACGCCTGAACTTTACTTGTCGCTCGACGATGCACGTTTCATAGGATGCGTGCGTGACGATTGCACTTCGTGTGGCGTGGCTCCTCATTGCGGCACTCCCCGAGGCGGTGTCATCATCGAGTGCATCCCCCGTCGGGCCCTGGCTTGTTTGGGCCGTTTGGACACTCGTTGCGCTGGCGGTGCTCATCCTGCACCCGCTCTCGCTCGTGGTCGTTCGACTACTCGCTCCCCTCTCGACCCTGCACATGGCCGTCGAGGTCGTCGGTTCCCGTGCTTCGTGGGGATTGGTGACGGGGTTGGTTCTTGCGCTCGGCGTATCCGTCGCATCGTTTGCCGGTCGATACGGATTCGCACATGCACAAGCAGCTGCATACGGTCACGAGCGCCGTCATCTCCTGCGCCCCCCGATCGCCGTGATTGCACCCATCGCCCTGGTGTGGATAGTCGTGGCGATCCTTGCGGCACTAGTCATTCACGGCGAACGGCTCGTCGTCTCGCTCGGTGCATCGATACCGTTCGCGGCACTGCTCGCGTTCTTGCTGCGTCGGGCGCATGTGCTCACTCGTCGCTGGCTGGTGTACGTACCCGCCGGCATCGCCGTACACGATCCGCTCCTGCTGCGCGACACCTTCATGGTTCGCGGTCACGACGTTCGGGGGCTGAACCAGCGCGACCCGATGACCGAGGCATTCGACGCCACGGGCACCACGTGGGGAACCTCGCTCACGTTGACACTGAGCCATCCGCACGACGTCTCGCTCTCACCCTTCGGTGCCCGCTTGGCCGGAACGCTGGACCGGCTGCACGTCACGGCACTCCTCGTGGCTCCGTCTCGACCCGAAGCTGCGCTCGCCGACGCCTCGAACGCTGCCGTCAATCAACCCCTAGGAGGCGATGCCGCCGGCTAGCACCAGTCGATCGGTCACGTCGTAGAACACCACGCTCT